>JAGQTO010000050.1 GCA_020439025.1 Mycobacterium sp.
ACTCGACCATGGCGAGTGCAAGACCGTTCACCCAGCGCGTAGGCCGCCGCGGACCGCCCGGCGGGAATCGCCCCTGGAGACTGTGCGCACGGGCTTCACCATCGCCGATGCTTTGGCTACCGGCTGCCCACCCACCACATTGCGCCGGATGGATCCGCCGGACAAATACGGACGGGTGTCCCCGGGCTTGTCGTGACGGACGTATCCGGCGTCGACGATGGGGCGAAGGAACTCGTCGACCTTGTCGACAAAGATGTCGGGGATGCCGATGTCGCGCAACGGCCGGGTCAGCGGAAGGTTCGGGGCGGGTACCAGATGCCGGGTGACGTTGCCGTCGACGGTCGTGTTCTCCGGCGGCACGACCCTGGGATCGGCGAACCATATCGCCGGCCCGTGTGCGTAGATCACGCCCAGCAGGGCGTTGGCCACGGCAACCAGATTCCATGGCCGGTCGGGCGGATCCGACCAGCCGTCGTATTCCCCGATCACGACCGTCGTGGGGTAAACGGACTGGGCAACGCGGGTGACCCGGTAGTTCAACAGGGGAATGTAGGTGCCCTCCGCGAAGTACCTGGCCACACCTTCCTCGGGCGAGGCGATCAGAACGAACCTGACGTCATCGGGCGAGGGCGGCTCCGCACTGCTGGCCAACTCCACCGCGAGTCTCGCCGCGACCATGCCGCCCATCGATTCGCCGATCACGACGACCTTCCCGTCGATCTCGCGGACAGTGAGTTCGCCTTGCCTGACCCCCTCAAGGAGCGCGCGGTCGGAGGCGAGTGGATCCTGCGAGTAGTCGAGGACCTGCGGATCGGCGTCCCCGTGGAAGTTGACGCCGATGAACCGATAGAAGCCCGCGATCAACGGGTAGATCGGGTTGATCGCCTTGAACGGACTGGCCCCCGGGATCAAAACGGCTTCCTCGGCAGCGGCGGCCGGGGTCACCACCGGACTCCCGAATGCCAAGAACACCACCGCGACGAGGGTCGACAGCGACTTCAGTGATATCACCGTGCCACCTCCCCCGAACCCGTTCACCTCAGCGTTTCACGCCGACCGGCAGCCGATCAACCGGTGGTTGCGACCGGACACGTGTACCCGCGAGCCAAACCGGTGGATCTGGCTGCGCTAGAGTGCATCTCGGTCGGAAGGAGCTCCAGGGTGGGGGCAATCGAAGCGCCCAGCACCCGGGCTCTGCGGGGCTGGCAACGGCGGGCATTGGTGCGGTATCTGACCGGCAAGCCGCGGGATTTCCTGCTGGTCGCCACACCCGGCGCCGGCAAGACGACCTTCGCGCTCAAGATCGCCGGGGAACTGCTGGCAGACGGCACCGTGGAGCGGGTCACCGTGGTGGTACCCACCGAACACCTGAAGGTCCAGTGGGCGGCCGCAGCCTCCTCGTTCGGCATCGCGCTCGACCCGCGGTTCTCCAACTCCCAGGCCCAGACCTCCGGCGACTACCACGGCGTCGCCGTCACCTATGCGCAGGTCGCCAGCCACCCGACCCGCCACCGGGTGCGCACCGAGGGCCGCCGCACCCTGGTGATCTTCGACGAGATCCACCACGGCGGGGACGCCAAGAGCTGGGGCGAGGGCATCCGGGAGGCCTTCGGTGACGCGACCCGCCGGCTGGCCCTGACCGGGACGCCGTTCCGCAGCGACGACAGCCCCATCCCGTTCGTCACCTACGCCCCCGACAGCCAGGGCCTGCTGCGCTCGGAGGCCGATCACACCTACGGCTACTCCGACGCCCTGACCGACGGCGTGGTGCGCCCGGTCATCTTCCTGGCGTATTCCGGCGAGGCCCGCTGGCGCAACAGCGCCGGCGAGGAGTACGCGGCCCGGCTGGGCGAG
Source organism: Mycobacterium sp. (assembly GCA_020439025.1). Lineage (GTDB taxonomy): Bacteria > Actinomycetota > Actinomycetes > Mycobacteriales > Mycobacteriaceae > Mycobacterium. Next base: position 1,855 of record JAGQTO010000050.1, read on the forward strand.
CCGCTCAACGCCGAACACACCGCACGGGCCTGGCGGACCGCGCTGGATCCCGACGGGGAGTGGATGCCCGCGGTGATCAAGGCCGCCGACACACGGCTCAACCAGTTGCGGGCCGGTGGCATCCCGGACGCGGGCGGGATGGTGATCGCCTCCGACCAGACCGCCGCACGGGCCTACGCCGAGTTGCTGCGCAAGCTCACCGGCGAGGCCGCCACGGTGGTGCTCTCCGACGACCCGGGATCCTCGGATCGCATCGGCCAGTTCTCCGACAGCACCAGCAAGTGGCTGGTCGCGGTGCGGATGGTCTCCGAGGGTGTTGACGTGCCGCGGCTGGCGGTCGGCGTCTACGCCACCAGCGCCTCGACCCCGCTGTTCTTCGCCCAGGCCGTGGGGCGGTTCGTCCGCTCCCGCGCCGCCGGCGAGACGGCCAGCATCTTCCTGCCGTCGGTGCCCACTCTGCTGCAACTGGCCAGTGAGCTCGAGGAGCAGCGCAACCACGTGCTGGGCAAACCGCACCGGGAGACGTTGGACGACGACGCCCCGGTCGAGCGGCGCCGCACCGAACCGTCCGAGGCCGACACCGGTTTCCAGTCGCTGGGCGCCGACGCCGAGTTGGATCAGGTGATCTTCGACGGGGCCTCGTTCGGCACCGCTACCCCGGCCGGCAGCGAGGAGGAGGCCGACTACCTGGGCATCCCCGGGCTGCTCGACGCCGAGCAGATGCGCGACCTGTTGCGCCGCCGCCAGGAGGAGCAGCTCGCGGTGCGCTCGGCCAACGGTACCCCGCCGCCACCGCGGACCACCCACGGCCAGCTGCGGGAACTGCGCCGGGAGCTCAACGCACTGGTGGCCGCGACCCATCACCGCACCGGCCGCTCGCACGGCTGGATTCACAACGAGCTGCGCCGGGTCTGCGGCGGGCCGCCGGTGGCCGCGGCCAACAGAGATCAGTTGCAGGCCCGGATCGAGGCCGTCCGCTCGCTAAAGGCCTAGCAGGGCGGGCAGGTCGGCGACCGAGTTCAGCACGTGGTTGGGCTGCATGGCGAACTCGTCGGCGGCCCAACGCTCCAGCGTGTCCGGGCGGAATTTGCCGGTGCGCACCAGCACCCCGGTCATGCCGACGACCTGGGCGGCCAGGACGTCGTTGTTCAGGTCGTCGCCGACCATGTACATCTCCTCCGGATCCACCCCCAGCCGGGCGGCGGCCGCCTGGAAGCCCGCCGGCGCCGGTTTGCCGACGGCGATGGCCTTGCGCCCGGAGGTCTGCTCCATGCCGATCAGGTACATCCCGGTGTCGATGCGCAGACCCTCGACGGTGTTCCAGGCGGTGCTGCGGTGCATGGCGATCACCGGGACGCCCTGGGTCATCCAGTCATAGACCCGGCTCAGCGTGAGATGGGTGTACTGCTCCCCGGCGCCGCCGAGCAGGATCACGTCCGGCTTCTCGATCCGGTCGGACGGTCCGACGATGTCCACGCCCGGCATGTCCTCGGTGATGTCGCCATCGTTGACCAGGAAGCAGCGGGCCCCCGGATGGTGGTCCCGGACGTAGTCGGCGGTGAGCACCGCGGCGGTGATGACCTCGTCGGGCCGCACAGCCATTCCGGCCGAGCCCAGCGCCGCGGCGATCTCCGAGCGGGTCCGGGTGGTGGTGTTGGTCAAAAACGAGCAGGCGATCTGATGATCGGCCAGCACCCGCAACGTCTCCGCCGCGCCCGCGATGGGCCGCCAGGACGTCACCAGGACTCCGTCGATGTCGAAGAGGACTCCGCCGACAGCCATAGGGAAACAGTAGGCGCACTACGGAGCGGACGCCCGGTCCGGCCCGTTTTCCCGCCTGGTTCGTTGGCCGTATCTTCTAGGCATGCGATGGACTGAGAACGACGTGCCCGATCAGACCGGACGCCTGGCGATCGTCACCGGCTCCAACACCGGACTCGGTTATGACACCGCGCGGGTGCTCGCCGGCCGCGGCGCGACAGTGGTGATGGCCGTCCGCGACACCGCCAAGGGCGACGCGGCGGCGGACCGCATCCGGGCCATCTCCCCGGGCGCCGATATCACCGTGCGGAAACTGGACCTGGGTTCGCTGGCCTCGGTGCGCGACGCCGCGGCCGAGATGACCGAGACCTACCCGCGCATCGACCTGCTGATCAACAACGCCGGGGTGATGTACCCGCCCAAACAGACCACCGCCGACGGTTTCGAATTGCAGTTCGGCACCAACCATCTCGGGCATTTCGCACTCACCGGGCTGCTGTTGAAGAACCTGCTCGATGTCGAGGGGTCCCGGGTCGTCGTGGTGGCCAGCATCGCCCACAACATCCGCGCCAAGATCGACTTCGACGACCTGCAGTGGGAGCGCCGCCGCTATGACCGTGTCGCCGCCTACGGCCAATCCAAGCTGGCCAACCTGATGTTCGCCTACGACCTGCAGCGCCGGCTCGCCGCGGCGAAGGCGAAAACCATTGCCGTGGCGGCACATCCGGGTGTGGCGGCCACCGAGTTGCTGCGCCACGTCCCCGGCGCGAGCCTGCCCGGTGTCAACTGGCTCTCGGGCAAACTGCTCAACAGCTCGGAACTGGGCGCGCTGCCGACACTGCGCGCCGCCACCGATCCGGCGGTGCGCGGCGGCCAGTACTACGGACCGGACGGTTTCCGCGAACTGCGCGGCTACCCGGTGCTGGCGACTTCGAGCAAGCAGTCCCAGGGCGTGGCCGTCCAGGAGCGGTTGTGGACGGTCTCGGAGGAACTGACCGGCGTCACCTTCCCGGTCTGAGCCCGGTGTCCGATCAGGGCGGGATGCGCAGCGTCGACGACCACCGCCGCATCGTCGCGGAACTGATCTCCGCGCGGACACCGCAGCGGTGCGGGCTCGCCGAGGCGCTGGGTCTGGTCCTGGCAGGCGATCTCGTCGCACCACTGTCGCTGCCGGTCTTCGACAACTCGGCGATGGACGGGTACGCGATCCGCGCCGAGGACATCGCCGCGGCGAGCGCCGATTCGCCGGTAGAACTGCCTGTCGCCGCGGACATCCCGGCCGGACGTACCGACCGACTCACCCTGACCGCGGGCACAGCGCACCGGATCATGACCGGCGCGCCGCTGCCGGCCGGGGCCACCGCGGTGGTTCCGGTGGAGGCCACCGACGGCGGGATGCCGACGGTGACGATCCGCTCAGCGGCCAGGACCGGGCAACACATCCGCAAGGCCGGGGAGGACGTCACGGCGGGTATGACGGTGCTGCGGGCCGGCCAGGTGATCACCCCGGCCGCGCTCGGACTGGTCGCCGCCCAGGGCGTCGGCACCCTGACGGTGATTCCGCGCCAGCGGGTGCTGGTGGTCTCCACCGGATCGGAACTGGTGCCGGCCGGAACCGACCTGGCACCCGGGCAGATCTACGAGTCCAACGCCGTCATGCTCGCCGCCGCGGCGCGCGACGCCGGGGCCGAGGTCGTCGATGTGGCCATGTGCCCCGACGACGTGGAAAAGTTCCGGGCGCTGCTGGACAGCCACGCCGGTCGGGCGGATCTGGTCATCACCTCCGGCGGTGTCAGCGCCGGCGCCTATGAAGTGGTCAAGGACGCGTTCGGATCGACCGGTGTGGAGTTCGTGAAAGTCGCCATGCAGCCCGGGATGCCGCAGGGGGCGGGCCGCACGTCCGACGGCTGCCCGATCATCACCCTTCCCGGCAATCCGGTCAGCGCCCTGGTCTCCTTCGAGGTGTTCATCCGCCCCGCCCTGCGTGCCGCCATGGGCATGCCCAACCCGGAGCGGCCGCGCCGCACGGCGGTGCTCACCGAGGCGCTGACCTCGCCCCGCGGCAAGCGTCAGTTCCGGCGCGGGGTCTACGACCCCGGCAGCGGCACGGTCACCGGCTACGGCCCGGCCGCCTCCCACCATCTGCGCTGGCTGGCATCGGCCAACTGTCTGCTCGACATCCCCGAGGACGTTATGCACGTCGATGCCGGGGAAGAGGTCGAAATGTGGGTCATCTCCCCGACCGGTCCTGACTAGACTCAGGGAAATGGCCAGACGCCCCGAAGACGAACTCAAGTCCGCCCCGCAACGGCTGGCCGCCCTGGTGCGATCGACGGTTCCGCCGATCCACCCCGCGGGTATCCCGTTCATCGCCGCCAGTGTGGCGGTGGCGGCCCTGGGACGCAACCACCCCTGGATTCGCAACGTGGGCCTGGCCGCGGCGGGTGCCAACGCGGGGTTCTTCCGCCACCCCCATCGCACTCCGCCCACCCGTCCCGGTGTGGTCGTGGCCGCCGCCGACGGGCAGGTCTGTCTGATCGACACCGCGCCGGTTCCGGCCGAACTCGGCCAGGGGTCCGAGCCGCGCACCCGGATCAGCGTTTTCCTGTCGCTGTTCGACGCGCACGTGCAGCGCAGCCCGGTCAGCGGCGAGGTGCTGGCCGTCGAGCACCGGCCCGGGCGTTTTCATTCCGCCGAACTGGCGGCCGCAAGTGAGGACAATGAGCGCAACAGCGTTGTGATCCGCACACCGGAAGGACACGAGGTGGTGGTCGTACAGATCGCCGGGCTGATCGCGCGACGGATCGTCTGCGATGTGGGTCCCGGCGACAGGGTGCACATCGGGCAGACCTACGGGCTGGTCCGGTACGGATCCCGGTTGGACACCTACCTGCCGGCTGGCTCCGAGGTGATCATCGAGAACGGCCAGCGCGCCCTGGCCGGCGAGACCGTGTTGGCGCGTTTACCGTGACGAGCCCCCGGATCCCGATTCAGTCCCGACGGGGGCTGCGCATCCTGCCCAGCGCGACCACCGTTCTGGCGATCTGCGCCGGCCTCACCTCGATCAAGTTCGCACTCGACGGAAGGGCACACATCGCACTGGCGTTGATCGGTGCTGCCGCGGTGCTCGACGGTATCGACGGCGGTATCGCCCGCGCCCTGCACGCCCAGTCGCCGATGGGGGCGGAGATCGACTCCCTGGCCGATGCGGTGAATTTCGGCGTCGCGCCAGCCCTGGTGGTCTATGTGACCCTGCTGTCACACTCGCCGGTCGGCTGGATCTTCGTGCTGCTGTACGCCGTCTGCATCGTGCTGCGACTGGCTCGGTTCAACGCTCTGCTAGACGACAACACCCGCCCCGCCTACACCCGCCAATACTTCGTCGGCATGCCTGCGCCGTGCGGCGCGGTGGGCTCGATCGGCCCGCTGGCGGCGATGCTGCAGTTCGGCCACGGATGGTGGACCTCGACCTGGTTCGTCTGCGCCTGGCTGGCGGCCAACTCGATACTGCTGGTGAGCCGGGTCCCCACCCTGGCGCTGAAATCCGTTTCGGTGCCGGCGAATTCCGCACCGATCCTGCTCGGCCTGGTGGCACTCGCCGCCGCCGGCCTGCTGCTGTTCCCCTACATACTGGTGCTGCTGATCATCGTCGGCTACCTGCTCATCATCCCGTTCACCGTCCGCAGCCAGCGCTGGGCCGCCGCGCACCCGGAAACCTGGGACGCCACCTCCCGGCAGCGCCGCGCCGCCCGCCGCGCCGCCAGCCGCGCGCGGCATCCGCACCGCCGGTCCACCGCACGTCTGGGCCTGCGCAAGCCGGGATCGGACCGGTGAGTTCACGCCTCACCCTGACCGCGCGGCTCAACACCTCAGCGCTGGACTCCCGCCGCGGTGTGGTGCGGCTGCACCCGGAGGTGATCGCCGCGCTGGGAATCCGGGAGTGGGATGCTGTGTCGCTCATGGGTTCCCGCGGCACGGCCGCCGTGGTCGGGGTGGCACCGGCCGGGACACCGACCGGCACCGCACTGCTCGACGACGTGACGTTGTCCAATGCCGGGCTGCGCGAGGACGCCACCGTGCTGGTGTCCCCGGTGACGGTCTACGGCGCCCGGGCGGTGACGCTGAGCGGGTCGGCCCTGGCCACCAAGTCGGTAGCCTCGGCCACCCTGCGTCAGGCGTTGCTGGGCAAGGTGCTGACGGTGGGCGACACGGTGTCGTTGCTGCCGCGGGACCTCGGCCCGGGCACCTCGACGTCGGCGGCCACCACCGCGCTGGCCGCCTCGGTCGGGATCACCTGGACCTCCGAACTGCTGACGGTCACCGGTACCGATCCCGCCGGACCCGTTTCGGTACAACCGAATTCGTCGGTGATGTGGGGTGAGGGGACCTGGGGTCAGGGAACCCCCGCCGCGGCGGCGCCCACCGGGGCGACGTCCTCGGTCAGCCCGCCCACCCGATGGCCCGAGGAACCACCGGTGAGCATCGAAGATCTCAAGGGCCAGCATGTGCAGGCCGGCCGGCTGACCGAGTGGCTCAAACTCGCGCTCGACGAGCCGGCGCTGCTGGAGAAACTCGGCGCCAAACCCGATCTCGGCGTTCTCATCACCGGTCCGGCCGGGGTGGGCAAGGCCCGTTTGGTGCGCGCGGTGTGCGCGGGCCGGCGCCTGGTCGAACTCGACGGACCCGACACCGGCGCGCTGGCTCCCGACGAGCGCCACCGGGCGGTCGCCCGGGCGGTCGCCGACGTCATCGCCGGCGGCGGGGTGCTGCTGGTCAGCGATGTCGACGCGCTGCTACCCGATCCACCCGAGCCGGTCGGCGCCTCGATCCTGGCCGAACTGCGCAGGGCCGTGGCCGCCCCCGGTGTCGCGCTGGTGGCCACCTCCCAGTCACCGGACGCGCTGGACCCCCGGTTGCGCGCCCCGGACCTGTGTGACCGGGAACTGGGCCTGAGCCTCCCCGACGGCGCCACCCGCAAGGCGCTGCTGGAGGTCCTGCTCCGTGACGTCCCCGCCGACGACCTTCACCTCGAGGAGATTGCCGACCGGACACCGGGATTCGTGCGCGCCGACCTAGCCGCCTTGGTGCGCGAGGCCGCGCTGCGGGCGGCCGCGAGGGCCAGCGACGGCGGCGCCGACCCGGTGCTCACCCAGGAGGACCTCACCGGTGCGCTGACGGTCATCCGGCCGCTGTCGCGGTCCAACACCCAGGAGGTGGCGGTCGGATCGGTGACACTCGACGACGTCGGCGACATGGCGTCGACCAAGCAGGCGCTCACCGAGGCGGTGCTGTGGCCGCTGCAACATCCCGACACGTTCTCCCGGCTCGGCGTGGAACCGCCCCGCGGCGTGCTGCTCTACGGGCCGCCCGGCACCGGAAAGACCTTCGTGGTGCGCGCGCTGGCCAGTTCCGGCCGACTCAGCGTCCACGCGGTCAAGGGCTCGGAGCTGATGGACAAGTGGGTGGGTTCCTCGGAGAAGGCGGTCCGCGAACTGTTCCGCCGGGCAAGGGATTCCGCGCCGTCGCTGGTGTTCCTCGACGAGATCGACGCGCTGGCGCCGCGCCGCGGCCAGAGCTTCGACTCGGGCGTGACCGACAGGGTGGTGGCGGCCTTGCTGACCGAGTTGGACGGCGTGGAGCCGTTGCGCGACGTGGTGGTGCTCGGCGCCACCAACCGACCAGACCTGATCGACCCGGCACTGCTGCGCCCGGGCCGCCTCGAACGACTGGTTTTCGTCGAACCGCCGGATACCGAAGCCCGCTACCAGATTCTGAAGACCGCGGGAAAGTCGGTACCGCTGAGCGACGAAGTGGACCTACACTCGCTCGCCGCCGACCTCGACGGCTATAGCGCCGCCGACTGCGTGGCCCTGCTGCGCGAGTCCGCGCTGACCGCGATGCGGCGGTCCATCGACGCCGCTGACGTCACTGCCGCCGACGTGGCTACGGCCCGGCACAACGTCCGCCCGTCGCTGGACGCCGAACAGGTCGAGTCGCTGCGCGCCTTCGCCTCCGACCGCTGATCGCCCTCACTCCTCGGACAACTGGAACTCCACCATGGCGGTGACGGTGTCGATCGCATCGGTCAGCACGGCGACCCGCTCGGCGAGGCTGGGCGCGGCCAGCACCGCATAGCGGTCGGCCTGACCCATCGGCACCCGGGCGGCCAGCGCGAAGAGGTGTCGGGACGGGTCGTCGGCGGTACCGGCGTCGACAGCCAGGGCATCCGGTCGCAGCTGGCCGCCACGGGCCTGGGCCACCCGCTGGTAGAGCGCCAAGATGCGGTCGACCACCACGCCGATCTCCTCGGGGCCGACCGGCGGGCCGGGCTCGTCGGGCCACGGCTCGATCACCGCCCGCGGGTAGGGATCGTCGGGCAGCCAACGCCGCACCCTGATCCGCTCGCCCACGGGCGCCAGCAGCTGGTACTGCCCCATCCCAAGGTCGGCATGCTCGGCGATACGGACCATCGTCCCCACCTCGCTGCGGGCGTCGCCGCCACCCACCTCGCGTCCCCGGCTGATCAGCACCACACCGAACACCGGGTCCGCGGCGGCCAGACAGTCCTGCACCAGCCGGGCATAACGGGGTTCGAAAATCCGCAGCGGCAACGTCTCCCCCGGCAGCGGCGCCGACTGCAACGGGAACATCGGCTGGGCGATCCCGCTCATCTCAACCCCCGGCAGAACCGCTGGACGGGGTCATCGGACGCCGCCGGTGACGACGTCTCTCACCGGGGCGCTCGGGTCAGCGAAGTTGCACAGCGCCGCGGCGACACCGGCCCACAGATCCGGGTTGGTCGCGACCAGACGGTTACCGGCCTCACCGATGGCCGTCATCACCTCGCGCCGGCCGGACTGTCCCATCGGCACGTATTCCCGGCAGGTGGTCTCCAGCAGAGCCGCCCCGGCGCCGATGCCGGCTTCCCCGGGGGTGGCCACCGGCGTTCCGTCGATCGGCCGACTACAGCCGCCGAGGAGGATCATTAACGCCGCGACCGCGAGCACCCCCGCCTTTGCGGGCAACACCTTCCTGGGCACCATCACCCCTCCTCGAGATCCAACTCGCCGACGAGCGCGTCGACCACCGCCCGCAGGTCCCCGTCGTATTCCTCGGCGACCCGGCGCTGCCGCTGATAGGAGGCGCCGAGCCGGGGAATGTCGGCGACGGCGGCCAGTTCCTCGGCGCAGTGCAACGACCGCGCCACCGGGTCCAGACGGGTCAGCAGGTCATCGAGATCCTCGGTCACCAACCGCTCGTTGCTGTCGGCGTCGAGAATGATGATGGCGTCCAGCCCGTAGCGCGCGGCCCGCCACTTGTTCTCCTGAACGTGCCAGGGCGGCATCACCGGCAGTTGCTCACCGGCGTCGAGGCGACGGTCCAGATCCACGATCAGACAATGCGTCAACGCCACCAGCGCGGAGAGCTCACGCAGATTGGACACCCCGTCGAAGACCCGCACCTCGATGGTGCCCAGATGCGGGGACGGCCTGATGTCCCAACGGATCTCGTTGATGTGATCGATGATGCCGGTGGTCTTCTGGTCATGCACGAAACGCTCGAACTCCCGCCAGGTGCCGAACTGAAACGGCAGCCCGGCCGTCGGCAGCTGCTGGAACATCATGGCCCGGTTGCTCGCGTAGCCGGTGTCCTCGCTGGCCCAGAACGGCGAGGAGGCCGATAACGCCAGCAGGTGCGGATAGTAGTTGAGCAGCGAGGAGATGATCGGCATGACCTTGTGTGCGGAGGAGACGCCGACGTGCACGTGCACACCCCAGATCAGCATCTGCCGGCCCCACCATTGGGTGCGTTTGATCAGCTCGGCATAGCGGGGGGCGTCTGTGAGCTTCTGGGTGGACCACTGCGCGAACGGATGGGTGCCCGCGCAGAACAGCTCCATACCCCGTCCTTGCACTACCTCGCGGGTGGAGACCAGCGTGGAGCGCAGGTCGGCCATCGCCTCCGGGACCGTCTCGCAGATGCCAGTGACGACCTCGACAGTGTTGCGCAGCAGTTCCTTGTGGACATGCGGGGTTTCACCGATGTGGTCGATGACCGCGGCGGCCTCGTTGCTCAGGTCGCGGGTGTCCGCGTCGATGAGCGCGAACTCCCACTCCACGCCCAGGGTCGGGCGCGGGGAACCCTCGAAGTCGAGCCTAGCCGGGGCCGATGACACCGCAGGCGACCCGCTTGCCGCCATCGCCGGTGGCCAGCGTGGTCTCGTCCGGCGGCGGGGCGCCGTTGGTCTGCTGGTAGCGATCGGCGGGAATGTTGGCCAGGTTGTCCGAACTCTCGTGGATGATGATCGCCGTTCCCTCACCGTCCAGCAGATCCGCCTGGTCGAAGGCCATCGTGGTGGTGACCAGCGTCGCCATGCCGTCGCCCCGGACCTGCAACGGCGCAAGGTCACCGGCGTGGTTGGGGTGGCCGGACTGACCGCCGTCCTGCAGATGGCCCCCGGCAGAGAGGAAATCGCCCGGCGCGCCGCCGCTCGGGGCAACCGAATTCACCTCGCATTTGCCGACGGAGTGGATGTGCAGGCCGTGGAAACCGGGCGACAGCTTGCCCGCCGCGGTGGTCTGCACGGTGACGGTGGCGAACTCGTCGTCATCGCGGAACTCGATGGTGGCCGCGGCGACCTGACTGCCGTCGGGCCCATTGATCTGGGCGGTGAGCGTTTGAGCCGACGGCGCCTCGGGCGCTCCTCCGTGAGATCCGCCGTGCGCTGCGCCGTGGCCCTCGGCCAACGAGGGCGGGGGCGGCGCGCCCGTCCACACCGAGGGCGTGGTGCCGGGCTGGGTCGAGACCGGCTCATCGGGCGTACAGGAGGCACTGAGCAGAGCGACAGGGGCGGCGAAGAGGAGAACGGCGAACTTACGCATGGCGGTAACCCTAACCCGGCTCAGCCCGTCACCAACACGATCACGCCAGGCGGCTGCTCGGCGATCTCGGGAATCCTCGGAGCCACTGGCGCCTCCAGGATTTTCCCGACCGCCTCGGCGGCGGCCTGTTCGCCCTCGGCGGGCCCGAAATAGACCGTCGTGACGGGCAATTCGGCGACCTCGATGGTGGAGGCCTCGGTCACGTTCCAGCCCGCTTCGCGTAGCCGGTCGGAAACCCGGGTCGCGGCCGGCTCGTCGCCGAACACGCTGTAGACGCGCACATCGGACTTCGGGGCGGGCGGTTTGGTCGTGGTGGTGGTGATCGTCCGGGGGACGGTGTCGTCGCTGTTGTCACCGCCGGAACGCATCGCCTGGAATCCGACCAGCAGGAAGATCACACCCAGGAACAACAGCACCATCACCATGGCGCGCAGGGGTAGCCCGGACGAATCGGGGACGCGCTCGCTCATCGGGCTAACTGTAAACCCTGGCCTCAGGGAAACTCGAAGCCCAGCCGCCGAGCGGCGCGGGCCTTCTGCCGACTGGCCCGCAACCGGCGGAGCCGCTTGACGAGCATCGGGTCGGCCGCCAGCGCCTCGGGCCGATCGACCAGGGCGTTGAGCACCTGGTAGTAGCGCGTGGCGGACATCGAGAAGAGCTCCTTGATGGCCTCTTCCTTCGCGCCGGCGTACTTCCACCACTGCCGTTCGAAGGCGAGGATGTCGAACTCGCGGCGGCTCAGACCCTCGGGAAGGTCCGCGTCGTCAATCGCCCGATCGGCCCGTGCCATGGCGCCGTCCATTCGATCCGTCGACCCTTTCAGCGGTTTCGAGCATTGGTTTCGAGTAGTCCCAGCGGTGCGGAAATCACATTGCTGTGGTTTGCGGTCATTCAATCATGCCCGCCCCGAATCGGACGGCACCGCGGCCCGCGCGTCGGCCGCTCTTTAAGCTTGCCGACCATGGCGATCCGACCCATCGTGATCCTCGGCGATCCCGTACTGCACACCCCGACCACACCGGTGCCCGTCGGCCCTGACGGGTCGCTGCCCCCGGAGGTGATCGAACTGATCGCCGACATGTACCAGACGATGGACGCCGCCAACGGAGTCGGTCTGGCGGCCAACCAGATAGGGGTCGGCTCGCGGTTGTTCGTCTACGACTGCGCCGAGGACCGCGGCAAACCGACCCGCCGTCGCGGTGTGGTCGTCAACCCGGTGCTGGAGACCTCGGAGATCCCTGAGACCATGCCCGACCCGGAGCTCGACGACGAGGGGTGCCTGTCGGTGCCGGGTGAGTCGTTTCCCTGCGGACGCGCGCAGTGGGCCAGGGTCACCGGCCTGGACGCCGACGGCAAGCCGGTGACCCTGGAGGGCACCGGGCTGTTCGCCCGAATGCTGCAGCACGAGACCGGACACCTCGACGGCTTCCTGTACGTGGACACGCTCATCGGGCGCCACGCCCGGGCCGCCAAGCGGGCGGCCAAGTCCCACGGGTGGGGCGTCCCCGGGCTGTCGTGGATGCCCGGCGACGTGCCCGACCCCTTCGGGCACTGACGATGGCCGCTGTGCGGGTCGCCACCTGGAACGTCAATTCGATTCGCGCCCGGGTCGACCGGGTGCTCGACTGGATGGCGCGCGCGGAGGTCGACGTGCTGGCCATGCAGGAGACGAAATGCTCCGACGAGAAGTTTCCCGCCATGGCGTTCCTCGGCGCGGGCTACGAGGTGGTGCACACCGGGCACAGCCAGTGGAACGGGGTGGCCATCGCCAGCCGGGTCGGTTTCGACGATGTGCAGACCGGTTTCGCCGGCCAGCCGACGTGGGAGGGCAAGGACGAGGCGCGGGCGCTCGGCGCGACCTGCGGCGGGGTCAGGGTGTGGAGCCTGTACGTGCCCAACGGTCGCACCGTGACCGATCCGCACTACCGCTACAAGCTGGAATGGCTTGCTGCACTGAAGAACACCGCGACATCATGGTTGGCCGACGATCCACAGGCGCAGATCGCCCTCACCGGCGACTGGAACATCGCACCCCAGGACGACGACGTCTGGGACATCGAGGTCTTCCGCGGCGCCACCCATGTGACCGAACCGGAACGGGCGGCGTTCCGGGATATCGAGGCCTCCTTCACCGACGTCGTCCGGCCGTTCACACCCGGGCCCGGGACCTACACCTACTGGGACTACACCCAGTTGAGGTTTCCCCGGCGCGAGGGGATGCGGATCGACTTCATCCTGGCCTCACCCGCCCTGGCGCAACGGGTGGTGCACGCCGAGATCGCCCGCGACGAACGCAAGAGCGGCAAGAACCGGATCGGGTCGCCCAGCGACCACGCCCCGGTTTTCGTCGACATCCGTTCAGGACCGCCGGCGTGAGAACGCCTCATCCATCCAACCCGGGTCCAGCCGCACCGCCGCTGACACCGCCTGGCCGGACCCCGCCGCGGGTGCTCACCATCGCCGGGTCGGACTCCGGCGGCGGTGCCGGACTGCAGACCGATCTGCGGACCCTCGCTCTGCTGGGCGTTCACGCGCTGGCCGCGGTGACCGCGGTGACGGTCCAGAACTCGCAGGGAGTCAAGGGGTTTCACGAAGTTCCCCCCGAGATCGTCGAGGGCCAGGTCGAGGCAGTGGTCACCGACATCGGAATTCAGGCCGCAAAGACGGGACTGTTGCCATCGGCGGCCGGAGTGCAGACCGTCGCCGGGTGCTGGCAGGGCCTGGGCCTGGCCGGGTCCGTGCCCCTGGTGGTCGACCCGGTCTGCGCCTCTTCCCGCGGGGAGGCCCTGCTGAACCCTGCGGCGCTCGACGCGCTGCGCACCGTGCTGTTCCCGTTGGCCGACCTGATCACCCCGAACCTCGACGAGGTGCGCCTGCTGGCCGGCATCGAGGTCACCGACGCCGACTCGCAGCGCCGGGCCGCACGGGTACTGCACGATCTGGGTCCGCGGTGGGTGCTGGTCAAGGGCGGGCACCTGCGCTCGGCGCCCCGCAGTCCCGATCTGCTGTTCGACGGCACGGACTTTCACCTGTTCGACGCGCCGCGCATCGACACCGGCAACGACCACGGGGCGGGTGACACGCTGAGCGCGGCCGTTGCGGGCGCGCTGGCGCACGGATACCCGATGCCCGAGGCGGTCGGCTTCGGCAAGGCCTGGATCACCGCATGCCTGAACGAGGCCTATCCGCTCGGCGGCGGGCGCGGCACGGTCTCGGCATTGTTCCGGTTGCGGACATGACCGACCCGACCTCTGTCGTCCCAGAAGCCGCCCTGGACGCCATCGGCGCCATCGCGCACCGGCCGGCCGGGGATCCGGCCGGTGTGCTGCTGCTCACCCACGGCGCCGGCGGGAACCGGGACTCCCCGCTGCTGGTCCACCTCTGCGACGAGTGGGCCGGTCGGGGCTGGCTGGCGTTGCGCTACAACCTGCCCTACCGCAGGCGGCGGCCGAAGGGGCCGCCGTCGGGATCGGCAGCCGACCGGGCCGGGGTGGCCGAGGCGATCGCCGCGGCCCGCGCGCTGTCCGGTGGGCCGCTGATCGTCGGTGGCCACTCCTATGGGGGCCGGCTGACGTCGATGGTCGTGGCCGACGGCGCGGAGGCGGACGGCCTGAGGTTGTTCTCCTACCCGCTGCACCCGCCGGGCAAGCCGGACCGGCTGCGCATCGAGCACTTCGGCTCGATCCGCACGCCGACGGTGTTCACCCACGGGACCCGTGACCCGTTCGGAACGATCGACGAGCTGAGGGCCGCGGCGAGGCTCATCCCGGCGCCGGTGGAGATCGTCGAAATCACCGGTGCCCGGCACGACTTGGCCCCGATCTACCGATAGTTGGTTGGCAGGTGCGGGAATCGGAAAAGCGCCCTCCGAGCCGGAGCCACCGGGCACGCGCCCAAACCAGGTGATTCGCGCCGCGAAGTTGTCGGTGGCCGGGCGCAGGCTTGCGGCAACGACCACAGGAAGGGCGCCACCATGTGCTGGCAATGCGACAACCCGCAAGCAACCATCGAGGATTACCTGGACATCCTCCGCGACATCATCAAAGACCACGGGTGGGCGGTCCAACGCATCGAGAGCGAGCGACAACCGTTCGCCTACACCATCGGCCTGCACGAGAGGGGTCTGCCGGAATTGTTGATCACCGGCTTGGCGCCGAAGAACGCCAGGCGGCTGCTCAACTCGATCGCCCATCAGATCGTCGAGGACGGCATCACCCTGCGGCCGGCGATGCACATCCACTTCCACAATGAGTTCATGCTCGAGGTGGTCGAGGTCGACCATCCCGATGTCCACCTGAAGTTCGCAGCCGCGCTCCTCGGCCCGCAGATCCGCGCTCTGCAACTGGTGTGGACCGACGACCCGCACCGGTGGCCGTGGGACCACGGCTGGGCCGCAGGTCGGCAACCCCAACCGGTGCTGGGCCGGCGCAGCCCGCTGCCCGCTTGAGTCCGGCTCGATAC
>JAGQTO010000305.1 GCA_020439025.1 Mycobacterium sp.
GATGGCCCAACTCCGACCCTGCATACCGGCTAGTAGGCCGAGTAGCACCGCGAAGCCCACCAGGTAGGCCGTCGACCACGGTGTGAGGCCACCGCCGACGGCGGCGACGACCGGCAGCGCCAGCAGCACCGTGATGATCTCCAGGATCAGCGTGCCGGCCATCACGCCGCGGAAGCTCTTCCACGGGTCTGGCGGGGCGGAGGGGGCCGTCACAGCGGATCCTTGCCGAACAGCGTGCGGGCGGCGCCGGCGGTGACGACCGAGCCGGTGATCACGATGCCCGCACCGGAGAATCCCTCGACGGCCTGCTCGGCCAGCGCGGTGGCGGTCTCGATCGCGTCGGGAAGGGTCTCGGTGCGCACGACGCGCTCGGGCCCGAACACCTCCTCGGCCCACTCGGCCAGTGCGTCGACGTCCAGCGCGCGCGGCGATCCGTTATGGGTCACCACCAGCATGTCGAAGGCCGGCTCCAGCGCGGACAGGATGCCGGTGACGTCCTTGCCGTCCATCACGCTCATCACCCCCACCAGGTAGCGGAAGTCGAACTCGTCGGCCAACGCCGAGGCGAGCGCGGCGGCGCCACCGGGGTTGTGGGCCGCGTCGATGAACACCGCGGGCGCGCTGCGCATCCTTTCCAGACGGCCGGGGCTGCGGGCGGCGGCGAATCCGGCCCGGACGAGGTCGACGTCGAGCTGGCGGTCTGTGCCGGCGCCGAAGAACGCTTCGACCGCCGCGAGGGCGACGGCGGCGTTGTGCGCCTGATGCTCACCGTGCAGAGGCAGGAAGATCTCGGAGTAGACCCCGCCGAGACCCTGGAGTTCGAGCATCTGCCCGCCGACGGCGACCTGGCGGCTCAGCACCGCGAACTCCGAGTCCTCCCGGGCCACGACGGCATCGCTGCGCACCGCGTGCCCCAACAGGACCGCCATCGCCTCGGGGGGCTGGCGGCCGATCACGGCGACGGTGTCGACCTTGACGAGGTCCCCGCGCGGGATGCCGATGATGCCCGCCTTCTCCGCGGCGATCTCACCAACGGTGGCGCCGAGGAATTCGGAGTGATCGATGCTGATCGGCGTGATCACGGCCACCGGGGCGTCGACGACGTTGGTGGCGTCCCAGCAGCCGCCCATGCCGACCTCGACGACGGCGATATCAACCGGCGCGTCGGCGAAGGCCGCGAAGGCCATGGCGGTGATCACCTCGAACTTGCTCATCGCCGGGCCGTGATCGGCGACCGAATGGGCGTCGGCCATCTGGACGTAAGGCTCGATCTCGGTGTAAGTCTCGACGTAGCGGGCCGGGCTGATCGGCTGGTTGTCGATGGCGATCCGCTCGACCGGCGACTGCAGATGCGGGCTGGTGGTGCGCCCGGTGCGCTGGCCGAACGCGGTCAGCAGCGCGTCGACCATCCGCGCCACCGACGTCTTGCCGTTGGTGCCGCCGATGTGGATGGACGGATAGTTGCGCTGCGGGGAGCCGAGCAGCTCCATCAGCATTTCCATCCGGGTGGTCGAGGGGATCGGCTTGCTCTCCGGCCAGCGCTGATCGAGCAGGTGGTCCACCTGCAGCAGCGCCGCGATCTCGTCGAGGGTCGGTTCTGGCTCGGTCATGCCAGCGCAGCCAGGCGCGCGGTGATCCGGTCCACCTCTTCACCGGCCAGCTTCTGGCGGTCCCGGATCTTGTCGACGACCTCACCGGGCGCCTTGGCCAGGAATGCGTCGTTGCCGAGTTTGGCCGACGTCGCGGCGAGGTCCTTCTGCGCGGCGGCCAGATCCTTCTCCAGCCGGCGCCGCTCGGCGGCCACATCCACGGCTCCGGAGGTGTCCAGCTCCACCAGCACGGTGCCGCCGGAGAGCCGCACCTCCACCTGCGCGGTGGGACGGAAGTCCGCCGACGGGTCGGTCAGCCACGACAGCGCCGAGACCGGCGCGGCCTGCTCGGTCAGTCCGGACACCTCGATGCCGCCGAGCCGGGCGGGCACCTTCTGCCGGTCGGCCAGCCCCTGGTCGCTGCGGAACCGGCGCACCTCGGTGACCAGCTTCTGCAGATCGGCGACCCGCTGCGCCGCGGCGGGATCCAGTGTCATTCCGGAGGACACCGGCCAGTCGGCGATCACCAGCGACTCCGCCCCGGTCAGCGACTTCCACAGCACCTCGGTGACGAACGGCATCACCGGATGCAACAGCTTGAGCAGGGTGTCGAGCACCGCGGCCAGCACCGCGGTGGTGTGGCTGATGCCCTGGGCGAGTTGCACCTTGGCCAATTCCAGGTACCAGTCGCAGAACTCGTCCCAGGCGAAGTGGTAGAGCGCCTCACAGGCCCGGCTGAATTCGTAGCCCTCGAACGCCGCGTCGACCTCGGCGCGGACCTCCTCGAGCCGGCCCAGGATCCACCGGTCGGCATCGGTGAGGTCCGCAGTCGGCGGCAACGGCGCCGGGGCAGCGCCGTTCATCAGTGCGAACCGGGTGGCGTTGAACAACTTGGTGGCGAAGTTACGCGAGGCGCGCGCGTGGTCCTCGCCGATGGACAGATCCCCGCCGGGGCTCGCGCCGCGGGCCAGGGTGAAGCGCAGGGCGTCGGCGCCGAACAGCTCGACCCAGTCCAGCGGGTCGATGCCGTTGCCGCGGGACTTGCTCATCTTGCGGCCGTGTTCGTCGCGGATCAGGCCGTGCAGGAAGACGTTCTGGAAGGGCACCTGCGCTGGGCGCGCACCGCCGCAGGTGATGGCGTCGTCACCGGAGACGAAGGTGCCGAACATCACCATCCGGGCCACCCAGAAGAACAGGATGTCGTAGCCGGTGACGAGAACGCTTGTGGGATAGAACTTCTCAAGATCGGGCGTGCGGTCCGGCCACCCCATGGTGGAGAACGGCCACAGCGCCGAGGAGAACCAGGTGTCCAGGACGTCGGGGTCCTGTTCCCAGCCCTCCGGCGGGGTCTCGTCGGGGCCGACGCAGACGGTCTCGCCGTCCGGGCCATGCCAGATCGGGATCCGGTGTCCCCACCACAACTGCCGCGAGATGCACCAGTCGTGCATGTCATCGACCCAGGCGAACCAGCGCGGCTCCAGGCTCTTGGGGTGGATCACGATGTCGCCGCCACGGACCGCGTCACCGGCGGCCTTGGCCATCGACGAAACCTTGACCCACCACTGCATGCTCAGCCGCGGCTCGATCGGCTCACCGCTGCGCTCGGAGTGCCCGACGCTGTGCAGATAGGGGCGTTTCTCGGCGACGATGCGGCCGTCCTCGGCCAGCGCCTGACGCACCGCATAGCGTGCCTCGAACCGGTCCAGGCCGTCGAATTGCGTTCCGGTGCCCGCGATCCGGCCGGCGGTGTCCATGATGGAGGGCATCGGCAGGTTGTGCCGCAGGCCGATCTCGAAGTCGTTGGGATCGTGGGCCGGGGTCACCTTGACCGCGCCGGTGCCGAACTCCGGATCTACGTGGCCGTCGGCGACGATCACGATGTCGCGCTCCAGGAACGGGTGCGGAAGCGAGGTGCCGACCAGGTGCCGGTAGCGCTCGTCGTCGGGGTGCACCGCGATCGCGGTGTCGCCGAGCATGGTCTCGACCCGGGTGGTCGCCACCACGATGTGTGGCTGGTCATCGTCGAGGGAGCCGTACCGGAATGACACCAGTTCGCCCTCGACCTCCTCGTACTTCACCTCGAGGTCGGAAATGGCGGTCTGCAGCACCGGCGACCAGTTGACCAGCCGCTCGGCCCGGTAGATCAGCCCCGCGTCGTAGAGCCGTTTGAAGATGGTCCGGACCGCCCGGGACAGCCCCTCGTCCATGGTGAAGCGGTCCCGGCTCCAGTCCACCCCGTCGCCGAGGCGGCGCATCTGGGCGCCGATGGTTCCCCCGGAGGTGTGCTTCCACTCCCAGACCTTCTCGATGAACCGTTCCCGGCCGAGGTCGTCCTTGTGCACACCTTCGGCGCCGAGTTGTTTTTCCACCAGCGTCTGGGTGGCGATGCCGGCATGGTCCATCCCCGGCAGCCACAGGACCTCGTAGCCCTGCATCCGCCTACGGCGGGTCAGCGCGTCCATCAGGGTGTGGTCGAGCGCATGCCCCATGTGCAGGCTGCCGGTGACGTTCGGCGGTGGCAGCACGATCGAGTAGGGCGGCTTGCCGCTGGCCGGGTCGGCGGTGAAATAGCCGGCGTCGACCCACCCCTGGTAGATCTCGGTCTCTACCGCGCCCGGATCCCAGGACTTCGGCAGGGCCGACGGATCGGCGAGGGCGCGGGAGGGGTCTGCGGTGGGCACCCGTCGATTCTAGAAACGGGGGCGGGCAGGCCGTCCGGCGACCTGCTGCGCGGCGCGGCGCAGATCGGTTCCGGCCGCACCGGGAAACACATTTCTGATGAGCGCACGCCGGAGGTGGTGGCAGATGGTCTGCGTAGGTCCGGGAACGGGAAGGATCTCAGAACATGACGACAGGTACGGAATTGAGCGTGTAGTTGGCGGGCGCCGACTCGACGGCGGGGGTGCCGAACGTCCCCGGAACAACTCGTGAAGGGACAGGTGGTCACCAACTGGAACCAGGCACTCGAACAGCTCATGCTGGATCTACCCCGACCGCATCGAGCACTACGTGTCAGCACTCCTGACTCCTGCAAGCAGGACAAAACAGATCGGACAACCGACGTAGACAGAAAACGTGACACGCTGCGCACGATTTCGGCCAATACTTCGCACGAAGCTGAACGCTGTGCCGAAGTCTGTGTTAAAGAGCATGCCAAGGGAGCCGTCGAAGCCTTGTCCGCCGGCCCCTCCGTCGCCGACGTTGCCGCCGGCCCCTCCGTTGCCGCCTACAGCACCGGCGACATCAGCCTTCCGACCTGGCGGCAGGGGCGGCGACGGCGGTTCACCCCTCGGCAATAGAGGACTCGGCGGCGTCGGCGGCTCGGCCGACGGCGGCACCCGTGGCGATGACGGCGCCATCGGCTCGTACGGCACGGGCGGCGCCGGCGGTGACGGCGGCAACGGCGCGGACAGCACCAACCCCGCAATCCCCGGCGCTCCCGGCGGCAGAGGCGGCAACGGCGGCTCCGTCGATGGCACCGGGGGCAATGGCGGCAACGGCGGTGCCGGCGGCACCGGCGGGAACCACACGATCAGCGATGCCACCACCGCGACGGCCGGCGCCGGCGGCGCTGGCGGCACCGGCGGTGTCGGCGTTGGCATTAACGCCCCCGGTGTCGGCGGTAACGGAGGAACCGGGGGTGCCGGCGGCACCGCAACCAACGACGTCGGTGACGCCACCGGCGGTACCGGCGGCACCGGCGGCGCCGGCGGCGTGGGCGCCGGCAACCCCGGTGGGCCGAGCGCAACTGGCGGCAACGGCGGAGACGGCGGAGACGGCGGAGACGCCGACCTCGGTGGCGGCGGAGGTGTCGGCACCGCGGGTACGGGTGGAGCCGGCGGCACTGGCGGCGCGGGCACAACCGCCAGCGGAACGGACGGGGATCCCGGTGCCGACGGGTCGGTCATCCCCTGATCGCTGAATGCCAAAGGGCTCGGTACCGGGAAACCGGCACCGAGCCCTTTGGTTTTGTCTTTCGGCCTTCCTGGTGAGCTGAAGGCCGCCGTCGGCCCTGGCTACTTGCCGCCGCGCAGTAGCCCGCCGAGGATGCTGCCCAGCGCGCCGCCCTGGTTGCTCTGTCCGCCGCCGAGCACGCTGCCGAGGATGGCGCCGAGCGGGTTGTTGCCGCCGCCACCGCCCGCCGCCCCGCCGAGAATGCTGCCGAGGATGTCGCCCATGCCGCCGCCCGGAGCGGCCTGCGCCTGAGCGCCGGCGGCGTTCTTCTGGGAGAACTGCTGGCCGACGTAGGCCAGCACGATGGGGGCCAGCATCGGCAGCAGTCGCTTGATGAGATCGCCCCCCGGAGCGCCCGCGCCGGACAGGGCCGAGGCGACCTGGTTGGTGTCGTTGCCACCGAAGAGGCTGGCGACCATCTGGTTGCCCTGATTCTCATCGAGCTGGTCCACGTTGACCCCGCCGGTCAGCAGATCGCTCTGGCCCTCGGCGACCACGACCGACTCGAGTTCGGTGGAGTCGATGTCGTCGGCCTGGACGTTTTCCTGCAGGCTGCCCAGCAGCGTCGGTACCAGGGTCTGGATGGCCTGGGTCACCTGGCCCTGGTCGGCGCCGAGCTTGTTGGCGATGTCCGCCACCGGGATTTGGTTGTAAAGGTCGTCGAGACCGGCCATGTCAAAGTTCCTTTGTCGAGTTTGCCGAGAACGACTCAGACAGTAGTCGCCGGTGGGTGATCCGCGCACCGGTTATGCCAACAGCGCAGTGCAGTTCGACCCCCCCGGGGTCCAGGCGCCGTCAGTTCAGCCGGGCGGACTCCAGCGAGATGCCCGCCCCCGGGAACCGGGCCAGCAGGGCGTCGCCCATCGCGGCCGCCGGGGTGAGCACACCGTAGAGCTCGGGCAGCTTGTCGCGGTCCATCACCAGCGCCAGGGCGCACTCCCCCAGCATCACCGCGGTCGCCTTGTAGCCGGGATCCCCACTCTGGGACATCGTGGCCACGTAGCGGGCACCCGAGCTGGTGGTGGTGTAGGTCTCCACCCGATACCAGCCCTGATCGCGGACCTCCTGGCTGGGACCGGTGCCCGGCTTGGGCGCCAGCCGCTCGACCAGCCGGCGCGGCAGGAAGCGGAAGAACCGGCTACCCAGCGCTGCGGTGCCTGCGGTGGCGGCGGTGGCCACCGCCGAGGTGACCGGGGCGAGCACCGACGGCCCCACGCTCATGTACTCCGCGTAGCGGAAGCGGCGGCCGTAGGCGTAGTCGAGCAGGGCGTTGCTGCGCCGGACGATGCGGGTGTTGTACATGGCCATCACGAAACCGCCCGCCCACAGGCCGGCCAGTTCCGGGGCGATCTCGGATCCGCGGCGCCACGGCAGATCCGGCTGGCCGCCCAGTTCGGGCTCGGCGCCGCGGTCGGAGGTCAGGGTGTAGGGGTCCTCGAGCATCTTGCGGACCTCGGGATCTCCTGAGGTTGCCCGGAACACCTCCATCATCGAGGCGATGGTTCCTCCGGACACCCCGCCGGAGAATCCGCGCAGGACGAAGTTGGTGTCCATCAGATCCCCGGCGGCGTCCTGGCGGGCGCGGCGGAACAGTTCGTAGACGGTCATGTCCGAGGGCACCGAGTCGAAGCCGCAGGCGTGCACGATCCGGGCGCCGGTGTCGACGGCCTGCTTGTGGAAGCCGTCGATGCTCTGCCGGACGAACATCGCCTCCCCGGTCAGGTCCACGTAGTCGGTGCCGGCCGCCGCGCAGGCCTCGACGAGCGGCAGACCGTACTTGCTGTAGGGGCCGACCGTGGTCACCACGACCCGGGTGGAGGCGGCCATCGCCTCCAGCGTCGACGGCTTGGCGGCGTCGGCGCTGAGAATGGGCCAGGACTTCGCTGCCTCGCCTAACGCCGAGCGCACGGCGGTCAGTTTCTCCGGTGAGCGCCCGGCCAAGGCGATGCGGGCCGGCGGCGCGGCCTCGGCGAGGTACTCGGCGGTGAGCTTCCCGACAAAGCCGGTGGCCCCGTACAAGATGATGTCGAACTCGCGCCCGTTGTCTTTACGACTGTCCTTGCGACTGCCTTTGCGACCGGTCATGGGGCCAACCTACGCCAGAGCGTGCGGTCAGCCGAGACCGATCGCGTTGGCCAGGGCTTTGCCCGGGTCGGTGAAGGCCAGGCAGACCTGGCCCCAGTCGACCAGGCCGAGCGGGCCGCGGCCCACCCCCTGGCATCCGCCCGCTGCCGGGGCGGCCGGGGCATCGGTGAAGACCGCGGTGGAGAAGGTGGGGGCGCCGCCGGCGGAGCCGCAGCTCGGCCAGGCGCCGATGCCCTGGGTGCGCAGGACGTTCTCGGCGACCCGGATCTGCTCCTCGCGGGAGGCCTGGTGCGGCATCCCGGCGCC
>JAGQTO010000051.1 GCA_020439025.1 Mycobacterium sp.
GAGGTGCTGATCGAGGTCTGGGCGTCCGGGGTCAACCGTGCCGATTTGCTG
Organism: Mycobacterium sp.; assembly: GCA_020439025.1. Classification (GTDB taxonomy): domain Bacteria; phylum Actinomycetota; class Actinomycetes; order Mycobacteriales; family Mycobacteriaceae; genus Mycobacterium. Next base: position 52 of record JAGQTO010000051.1, read on the forward strand.
CAGGCCGCTGGCAAATACCCGCCCCCGCCGGGAGCAAGCGAGATCCTCGGCCTGGAAGTCGCCGGGGTCATCACTCAGGTGGGTGACGGTGTCACGGGTTTTTCCGTAGGACAACAGGTCTGCGCATTATTAGCCGGCGGGGGTTATGCCGAGTACGTGGCGGCCCCCGCCCGACAGGTCATGCCCCTCCCCGACGGTGTCCGCTTGGACGACGCCGCCGGGTTGCCCGAGACGGCTTGCACGGTGTGGTCCACCGTCGTGATGGGCGCCCGGCTGGCGCCCGACGAGTTCGTATTGATCCACGGCGGGGCAAGTGGCATCGGTACTCACGCGATCCAGATCGCCCGGGCGCTGGGCGCCCGTGTCGCGGCAACGGCCGGTTCACCGTCCAAGCTCGCCCTCTGCGGGGAACTTGGCGCGGAGCTCGTGATCTCCCACCGCGACGAGGATTTCGTGCAGATCGTGCGGGCCGCGACCGACGGCGACGGCGCCGACGTCATCCTCGACATCATGGGCGCCGCCTATCTGGAGCGCAATCTCGCCGCACTCGCCACCGACGGACGGCTGGCCATCATCGGCATGCAGGGCGGGATCAAGGCCGAACTGAACATCGGCACCCTGATCGGTAAGCGACTCAAGGTGATCGGAACGGCGCTGCGCAGCCGCCCGATCGACGGCCCGCACGGCAAAGGCGCGATCGTCGACGCGGTAGTGGCCTCGGTGTGGCCGATGATCGCCGACGGACGAGTCCGCCCGGTCATCGGCGCCCGATTCCCGATAGAGCAGGCCGCCGAAGCGCATCGCGCTCTCACCTCCGGCGAGGTGCACGGCAAGGCGCTGCTGACGGTCCGGAGGTAAACGTTCAGCCCGGTAACGTTCAGCCCAGGGAGGCCAGGGTCCTTACCAGGTGGTCGATTTCGGACACCGTGGAGTAGTGGGCGAGTCCCAGGGTCACCGCGCCGCCGATCTCGTCGACACCGAGGACATCCAGTACCCGGGAGGCGGCATTGCCGACCGCGAGCACCCCGTTTTCGGCCAGCCTCTGGACCACCCGTTCGGCGGGCACACCGGAGACGACGATGCTCACCAGGGGAATTCGCTTCTGCGGGTCGCCGATCACCGACACCAGCGGCAACGAGCGCAGCGAGGTCATCAGATAGTCCAGCAGCCCGTCGAGATAACTGCGTGCGGATCCCATCGACTGGGCGAGCCTCTGCCGCCGGTCACCGCGGGCACTTTCGTCCAGACCGGCCAGATACTCGATGCTGGCGACCGCCCCAGCCAGCAGCCCGTACTGGTACAGGCCCAGCTCGAGGCGGGCCGCGCCGCTGGCATAGGGGTTGGTCGACACCGAGCCCAGCCGGTCGATCAACGCGGGGTCGCGAAACACCAGGGCGCCGACCGGGGGCCCGCCCCAGGCGGCGGCGTTCAGTGCAACCACATCCGCTCCGGCCGCGGTGATGTCGAGCAGCCGGAACGGGGCCGCGGCCGAGTGGTCCACGACCAGCAGGCCGCCAACCCGGTGTACACGCTCGGCGATCGCGGCCACGTCGACGACTGTGCCCAGCGCCGAAGATGCCGACGGGATGGCCACCAACCGGGTATCGGAACTGAGCAGTTCATCCCACTGCCAGACCGGCAGTTCGCCGGTCTCGATGTCGACCTCCGCCCACTTCACCCTGGCGCCGTGCCGGTTGGCGGCCCTCAGCCACGGCGCGATGTTCGCCTCGTCGTCAAGCCGGCAGAGCACCACCTCGTTGCCCAACCCGGCGCGGGTCGACGACGCATCGGCCAAGGAGGCCAGTAGGACCGCCCGATCCGCTCCGAGCACCACCCCGGCGGGATCGGCGTTGAGCAGGTCGGCGACAGCCCGGCGCGCGGCGTCAAGGAGTGCGACGCTGCGCGCGGAGGCCGGATGGGGGCTGGAAATGTTAGCCGTGGAGCCGCGGAAGGCCGTCGATACGGTACTGGCAACGGATTCTGGGATCACCATCCCGGCTTGGGCGTCGAAGCGGGTCCACCCGTCGCCCAGCGCCGGGTGCAGACCGCGCACGCGCGCGACGTCGTATGCCATCGCACCACCTCTGACCCGTCCGCGAACTGCGACAGCCCCGAAGAAGCCGTCCAACCCGGGGGACAGCTATCGCGACCGCGACACCATACTAAGCCAGTGAACTTCGGCTCCGGAGTGCTAATCGCAGTCTTGCTGCTGGCCCTACCCGGTGCTGTGGTCGGCTGGGCCGGCGGTCTGCGGTGGGCGCCGGCAATGGCGCTCGGTCCGGTGCTGACCTACGGCGTGGTGGGTCTGGCCATCGTCCCGTTCGGCGCCCTCGGCATCCGGTGGGACGCACTCAGCGCGCTGGTGGTGTTGGCCGCCGTAGCCCTGGCGTTGCTCGGCGGCCGCGTTTTGCTGGCCGGCCGCCATGGCGCCCGGCCGGCACCCCGATCCCGGTGGCCGGACGGCCCCGAACTCACCGCCGCCGCAGGCGTGGTCCTGGGAGCCGCCGCGATCGGCGTCGCTGCCTGGCGCGGCATTCCGAACTGGCAGTCGATCCCGAGCAACTGGGATGCCGTCTGGCACGCCAACACCATCCGGTGGATCCTCGACACCGGACAGGCCTCCCCCACCCACATGGGCGAACTGCGCAACGTCGAAACCCACGCGGCGCTGTACTATCCGTCGGCCTTCCACGCCCTGGCCGGCGTCCTGGCGCAACTGACCGGAGCCGCACCGACCACCGCCTACACCCTGAGCTCTCTGGCGGCGGCCATCTGGCTCTTTCCGCTCAGCGCCGGGCTGCTCACCTGGCGGATGCTGATCGACCGGAGTACCCGGTGGCGCACCGCAGGTGCCGCGGCCACCGCGGCGGCCCTCTCGGCATCTTTCACCGCCATTCCCTACGTCGAGTTCGACACCGCCTCGATGCCCAATTTGACGGCCTACGGGCTGGCCGTTCCCGCTTTTGTCCTGGTGACGTCCTCGCTGCGCGCCGTGGGCCGCATTCCGCTGGCGGTGCTGGCGCTCGTCGGGGTGTTCTCGGTGCACATCACCGGCGGCGTTGTGCTGATGACCTTCCTGCTCGCCTGGTGGTTGTTCGACGCGTTGAGAAGCCCGGTCAGTGGGCGGGCGAAGGACTTCACGACGCTGGCGACGATCACAGTTTCGGCTGGCATCGTGCTGCTGCCGCAATTCCTCGGCGTGCTCGAGGAGGCCGGGATCATCACCGGGCACACCTTCCTGACCCACCAGGGCCGACTCCGCGGACTTTTCGACGCGGTGTTCCAGCACAGCCGCCACCTGAACGACTTCCCGATCCAGAACATCCTGATCGCCCTGGCCGGTGCCGGGTTCGTGCTGCTGCTGATCAAACGCATCTGGTGGCCGGCGGCCGTGTGGATGCTGCTGGTCATGGCGATCGTGCACTCATCGGTGCCGTTCGGCGGCCCGCTCGGGACCGTTGTCGGCACCTACGCCGAGCTCTTCTACAGCGACCCGCGGCGACTGTCCGCCGTGGTCACCATCTTGTTGACCCCGATGGCCGGGATCGCGCTGCACTCGGCCGCACTGCTGGTGGTGGCCGCCGCCCGGCGCCTGGCCGAGCCTCGGATGCGCCTGGACCGAAGGGTCTGGGTCGGGGCCACAGCGGCGCTGCTTATCGCTGTCTGCCTGGGCCTGAGCTGGCACTACTTCCCTCGGCACCGCTTCTTGATGGGTGAGAAGTATGACCGGGCGATCATCGACGAGAAGGATCTGGAGGCCATCGCCTACCTGGCGACGCTGCCGGGGGCGCGCGACACGGTGATCGGCAACGGCAACACCGACGGCACCGCCTGGATGTACGCCGTGTCCGGGCTGCGTCCGTTGTGGACCCACTACGACTATCCGGTTCAGCAGGGCCCTGGCCGCAACCGGTTCATCTTCTGGGCCTACGCCGACGACGCCGACCAGGATCCGCGGGTGGCCGAGGCGGTCGAAGCCCTGAACATCAAATATGTGCTCACCAGTACCCCCGTGGTCCGCGGGTTCGTGACGCCCGACGGGTTAGTGTCACTGGATAAGTCCGCGTCGTGGGCCAAGATCTACGACAACGGCGTTGCCCGGATCTACCAATGGCGCGGATCTCCGCCAACGGTAGTGCGGAACTGAGACGACGAGCTAAAGAAGTGCGGGACGACCGAGAAACGGGAAGCCGGGATGGGAATGCGCAGCGTATGACAGCGAACGCCGACGACGACAACATCGCTGACGACAACATCGAGGTGATAACCGGACCGGAGTCCGGCCCGGGGCCGGAGGACGCAGCCGACGACGAGCAGCGTTCGGTGACCGATCTCGTCGAACAGCCGGCCAAGGTGATGCGCATCGGCACGATGATCAAACAGCTACTGGAAGAGGTGAAGGCGGCCCCGCTGGATGACGCCAGCCGCAGCCGACTGCGCGAGATCCACGCCACCAGCATCCGCGAACTCGAGGACGGACTCGCGCCGGAATTGCGCGAGGAACTGCAGCGACTGGCCCTGCCCTTCTCCGGGGACTCGGTGCCCTCGGATGCCGAACTGCGCATCGCCCACGCCCAGTTGGTCGGGTGGCTCGAGGGCCTCTTCCACGGTATCCAGACGGCACTGTTCGCCCAGCAGATGGCGGCTCGGGCTCAGCTGGAACATATGCGCCAGGGCGCCCTGCCGCCGGGCATGGCTCAGCCCGGGGGCAATCCCGGTCACGGCACCGGGCAGTACCTGTAGGGCCGCCGTCACCTTGTCAATCGATCCGTACATCGAGACCCGCGACGCCTGGGTCGAGTTCCCGATCTTCGATGCGAAGACCCGTTCGCTGAAGAAGGCGTTTTTGGGCAAGGCCGGCGGGGCGATCGGGCGCACCGGCGACAACGTCGTTGTCATCGAGGCGCTGCGCGACATCACCATGACGTTGAAGATGGGCGACCGGGTCGGACTGGTCGGACACAACGGAGCGGGAAAGTCCACGCTGCTGCGCCTGCTGTCGGGCATCTACGAACCCACTCGCGGCCGGACCGTCATACGGGGTCGCGTCGCGCCGGTATTCGACCTGGGCGTCGGAATGGACCCGGACACCACCGGTTACGAGAACATCATCATCCGGGGCATGTTCCTCGGGCAGACCCGCAAGCAAATGGCCGCCAAGGTCGAGGAGATCGCCGATTTCACCGAACTCGGCGAGTACCTGTCGATGCCGCTGCGTACCTACTCGACCGGGATGCGGGTGCGCTTGGCCATGGGCGTGGTCACCAGCATCGACCCCGAAATCCTCCTGCTCGACGAGGGCATCGGGGCGGTCGACGCCGAATTCCTCAAAAAGGCCCAGTCGCGGCTGCAGGCACTGGTCGAACGCTCCGGCATCCTCGTCTTCGCCAGCCATTCCAACGAGTTCCTGGCCCGGCTGTGCAGAACCGCGATGTGGATCGACCACGGCACCATCAGGATGCACGGCGGGATCGAGGAGGTGGTGGGCGCCTACGAGGGTCCGGACGCCGCCCGGCACGTCCGGGAGGTGATCGCCGAGCATGCCGGCGAGTGGTCGCCGGTGGAGGGTTCCGACGACGAACTGACGGACACCGCATCATGACCGACATCGTGTGCGGGGTTGTCGTCACCCACCGGCGGCCCGACGAGCTGGCCAAATCGCTGGACGTGGTGGCAGCCCAGAGCAGGATGATCGATCACCTCATCGTCGTCGACAACGACAACGACGAACGGGTTCGCGATCTCGTCGCCAGTCAGCCGGTCCCCAGCACCTATCTGGGATCACGCCGAAACCTCGGTGGCGCAGGCGGATTCGCACTCGGAATGCTGCACGCGCTGGCCCTGGGCGCGGACTGGGTGTGGCTGGCCGATGACGACGGCCGCCCGCGAGACACCGAGGTGCTGGCCACGCTGCTGGCCTGTGCGCACCGGCACGGCCTGGCCGAGGTGTCGCCCATGGTGTGCGACTTGGACGATCCGGACCGCCTCGCCTTCCCGTTGCGCCGGGGCATCGCATGGCGGCGCAACGTCGACGAGCTCCGCGCTCGCGACTCACCCGACAGCGATCTGCTGCCGGGGTACGCGTCGTTGTTCAACGGCGCACTGTTCCGCGCTGAAACCATCGAGGCGGTCGGGATTCCCGATATCCGGTTGTTCGTGCGCGGTGACGAATACGACGTGCATCGGCGGCTGGTCCGCAGCGGTCTGCCGTTCGGCACCTGCCTGGACACCATGTACCTGCATCCCTACGGAAGCGGCGAGTTCAAGCCGATCCTGGGTGGCCGAATGCACACCCAGTACCCCGACGACCCGGTCAAGCGGTTCTTCACCTACCGCAACCGCGGCTACGTGCTGGCCCAGCCGGGGCTGCGCAGGCTGCTGCCCCAGGAATGGGTGCGCTTCGGCTGGTTCTTCCTGGTGACCCGACGCGACCCGGCCGGACTGTGGGAGTGGATCCGGCTGCGCCGGCTGGGCCGCAAGGAGCGATTCGGGCGTCCCGGGGGTGACCGCCCATGACGATTATCGAGGCCGCCAGTCAGTCCAAGACTTTCAGCCGCGCCGGGGGCGACCTGATCGAGGGTTTCGGCAAGCGTGAACTGTGGCTGCACCTCGGCTGGCAGGACATCAAACAAAAGTACCGCCGCTCGGTGCTGGGACCGTTCTGGATCACCATCGCCACCGGCACCACCGCCGTGGCGATGGGCCTGCTTTACTCAAAGCTCTTCAAATTGCCGCTCTCCGAGCATCTGCCGTACGTGACGCTGGGCCTGATCATCTGGAACATGATCAACGCGGCCATCCTGGAGGGCTCAGAAGTCTTCATCGCCAACGAGGGCCTGATCAAACAGCTGCCGACCCCGCTGAGCGTGCACGTCTACCGGCTGGTGTGGCGCCAGATGATCCTGTTCGCGCACAACATCGTGATCTTCGTGATCATCGCGATCATCTTCCCGAAACCGTGGTCTTGGGCCGACCTGACGGTCATCCCGGCTTTGGCGCTGATCATGCTGAACTGCATCTGGGTCTCGTTCTGCTTCGGCATCCTGGCCACCCGGTACCGCGATATCGGCCCGCTGCTGTCCTCACTGGTGCAGCTGCTGTTCTTCATGACACCGATCATCTGGAACGCCGACACCCTCGAACAGCAGGGCGCCGGCGACTACTGGCGGATCATCGAACTGAACCCGCTCCTGCACTACCTGGACATTCTGCGCGCCCCTCTGCTGGGCGCCCACCAGGAACCGCGGCACTGGATCGTCGTGCTCGTGCTCACCGTGCTGGGCTGGGGCGCGGCCGCGTTGGCGCTGCGCCAGTTCCGGGCCCGGGTGCCCTACTGGGTCTGATCGGCCCAGGAGCCCGGATCAGCCGGGCACGCCGCCGTGTTGCGGCTCGGGGCCGAAGGTGAAGTGTCGGGCGGTCAACTCCGTGGGGGTCACCCGTACGTAGCGCAGCTTCTCGGTGGGGACCCAGGGCATGAGTCCGGCGCGGTCGGCCTCCTGGATTTCCTCGGCGCCGGTCAGCAACCGGGCTGTCCCGCGGACAATCACGCTCCAGCCCTCGGCGACGGTGTGGTCGTCGGCTTCGAAAAGAACCTTCTCGTTCATCACGGTGGTGAACAGCTTGGTTCCCTCAGCGGTGCGGAAAAGAACGGTGTCGTTCTGGACGACGAAGTTGACCGGGAAGATCTCCAATTGACCGCCGAATGACGTCACCAGCCGGCCCAGCGCGACGCTGGAAAGCCGGTTCCACGCCTCCCGGTCGTCGAGAACAGTTATCGGCCCATTTTCGATCGCCATGGGCCACATAGTGTCTGCGTAACGAGCCGAGCGCAAGGGAAACGCTCTTATTCCGCCGACTCAGTCCGCGCGCTGGCCGCGCAAGTCGGCCAATTCGGCGCGCAGATTCTCCCGGGCGGGCGCTTCCCACCGCATTCGCCCGCGCTCGGTACGGAACACCCCGGGACCGTCCAGCAGCGCGAGCAGAACTCGGACGCGGCTGGCTCGGAAGACTTCCACCGGCACATGGCCGTACTCGGCCATGATGTCGGCGCTGTTGTCCCGATAGCGCTCCCGCGGCAGCGCAAGTGCGGAGAGATCGGCATCGGAGAGCACTTCGCCGTTGCGATCCCCCGGCGCGGGGTCGTGAGTGATGGTGAGGCGCACCAGCCTGCCCACCTCCTCGACCAGTTCCGGCGCCACTGCCAGCCCGGACAGGTCCTGCTCGGCGCGCAGCGCGCTGCGTTCCTCGTCGTCGGGCAGACCGTCGTAGACCGAGTCGTGGTACCAGGCCGCGAGGCGGACGGCATCCGGGTTCTCGGCGTCGCCGGCGAGCTCTTCGACGCGGGCGAGGATGTCGCGGAGGTGGGACAGGCAGTGGTAGCGCCGATGGGGTTCGGACCAGGCTTCGATCAGTCGCCGGCCCACATCGGCGGCCGCGGGGTCGGCGGTGTGGCGGGTGATCAGCCCCGCCCACGAATCGAGAAGATCCTGCACACCGCCGTCGTGCACACCACCATCGTGCCTGCCCCGGCACCGTAAACTTCCCCGGATGGCCGAAATCGCCCACCCGACGCCCCTGAGCCTGAAAACCCAGGTGCTCCGCTTCGTGCTCACCGGCGGTTTCTCGGCGATCGTCGACTTCGGCCTTTATTTTTTGCTCTACAAAGCCTCGGGGCTTCAGGTCGATCTGGCCAAGGCGATCGGTTTCGTCGCCGGCACCATCACCGCCTACCTGATCAATCGGCGGTGGACCTTCGGGGCGCCTCCGAGCCGGTCTCGGTTCATCAAGGTGATGGTGCTGTACGCGCTGACGTTCGCCGTCCAGGTCGGCCTGAACCACCTGTGTCTGCGGATTCTCGAGTACGAGGACTGGGCGGTGCCGGTCGCCTTCGTCGTCGCACAGGGAACGGCGACCGTCATCAACTTCATCGTGCAGCGGGTATGGATTTTCCGACCGCCGGGCGACTCGGCGGGCAGGAGCGCAGCGACCCGGGGATGAGACCGGCGGGCAGGAGCACAGCGACCCGGGGATGAGACCCGGCGGGCAGGAACGCTGGGGGTATACCCTCGTCACGATGTCCGCAACGCCCACCCTCCAGCGGTTGACCGGCTGGGGCCGCACCGCCCCCAGCGTGGCCGAGGTTCTGTCGACCCCCGATGCCGGGGAGATCGTCAACGCCGTCGCCCGGGTCGCCGACGAAGCCGCCGCGGGACGCACCCGAGGGGTGATCGCCCGCGGACTCGGCCGTTCTTACGGCGATAACGCCCAGAACGGCGGCGGCCTGGTCATCGACATGACCGCGCTGAACCGGATCCACTCCATCGACGCCGCCTCCCGCATGGTCGACGTCGACGGCGGGGTCAGCCTCGATCAGCTGATGAGGGCTGCGCTGCCGTGCGGACTGTGGGTCCCGGTGCTGCCGGGCACCCGGCAGGTGACCGTCGGCGGCGCCATCGGCTGCGACATCCACGGCAAGAACCACCACAGCGCCGGCAGCTTCGGCAACCACGTGCGCTCGATCGACCTGCTGACCGCCGACGCGCAGGTGCGCACCCTCACACCGGACGGCCCCGACGCCGACTTGTTCTGGGCCACCGTGGGGGGCAACGGGCTGACCGGAATCATTCTGCGCGCCACCATCGAGATGACCCCGACCGAGACGGCGTACTTCATCGCCGACGGTGACGTCACCGCCGGCCTTGACGAGACCATCGCCTTCCACAGCGACGGCAGCGAAGCCAACTACACCTACTCCAGCGCCTGGTTCGACGCCATCAGTCCGCCTCCGAAGCTGGGCCGCGCGGCCATCTCCCGCGGCTCGCTGGCCCGGCTGGACCAGCTGCCCGAGAAGCTCCAGCGCAATCCCCTGAAATTCGATGCGCCCCAATTGTTGACGTTCCCCGACATCTTCCCCAACGGCTTGGCCAACAAGTACACGTTCGGCCCCATCGGGGAGCTCTGGTACCGCAAGTCCGGGACCTACCGGAACAAGGTGCAGAACCTGACGCAGTTCTATCACCCGTTGGACATGTTCGGGGAGTGGAACCGCGCCTACGGGCCGGCCGGCTTCCTGCAGTACCAGTTCGTGGTTCCCGTCGAGGCGGTGGAGGAGTTCAAGGCGATCATCGTCGACATCCAGGCCTCCGGCCACTACTCGTTCCTCAACGTGTTCAAGCTCTTCGGGCCCGGAAACAATGCGCCCCTGAGTTTCCCCATCCCGGGGTGGAATGTCTGCGTCGACTTCCCGATCAAGGCAGGGCTGAGCGAGTTCGTGACCGAGCTCGACCGCCGGGTGCTGCAGTTCGGCGGCCGGCTTTACACCGCCAAGGACTCCCGCACCAGCGCCGAGACCTTTCACGCCATGTACCCGCGCATCGACGAATGGATTGCAGTGCGCCGCAAGGTGGATCCGCACGCCGTGTTCGCCTCCGACATGGCCCGACGTTTGGAGTTGCTCTAGATGGTCCTCGACGCGGTGGGTAACCCGCAGACGATCCTGCTGCTGGGCGGCACTTCGGAGATCGGACTGGCGATCTGCGAGCGCTATCTGCGGGACGCGCCGGCCCGAATCATCCTGGCCGCGCTGCCCGGCGATCCGGGCCGCGACGACGCCGTCGCCCAGATGACCCGCGCCGGAGCCAAATCGGTCGAGGTGGTCGACTTTGACGCCGTCGACACCGCAAGCCACCCGGCCGTCATCGACACCTGTTTCGCCTCCGGGGATGTTGATGTCGCGATCGTGGCGTTCGGGCTTCTCGGCGACGCCGAGGAGCTTTGGCAGGACCAGCGCAAGGCGGTCCAGATCGCCGAAATCAACTACACCGCAGCGGTTTCGGTGGGGGTGCTACTCGGCGAGAAGATGCGGGCACAGGGCTTCGGTCGAATCATCGCCATGAGTTCGGCGGCCGGCGAGCGGGTGCGGCGGTCGAACTTCGTCTACGGCTCCACCAAGGCCGGACTCGACGGCTTCTATCTCGGACTCGGCGAGGCACTGCGCCCCTTCGGGGTGAACGTCCTGGTGATCCGGCCGGGACAGGTGCGCACCCGGATGAGCGCCCACGTCAAGGAAGCGCCGCTGACCGTGGACAAGGAGTACGTCGCCGACCTGGCCGTCACCGCCTCGGCCAAGGGCAAGGAATTGGTCTGGGCGCCAGGCGCATTCCGCTACGTCATGATGGTGCTGCGCCACATCCCGAGGCCCATCTTCCGCAAACTGCCGATCTGAGCTCGCCGGTGCAGTCGGTGCGCAACGGCTTGTCGGCCGCAGCGGAGATGGCGCTGGCGGCGGCCCTGGCCACCGTTGTCTCCCTGGTCGCACTGGAGGCGATCGGCCGGGTGGAGTGGCCGGCCTTCCCGTCCTCCAATCAGCTTCACGCGCTGACGACCGCCGGCCAGGTGGGCGCCCTGCTCGGCCTGGTCGCCCTGGGCTGGCTGTGGCGCTGGAACCGCGGCGTCTCCCGTCCGCTGGCGCGGATCGGCGCGCCCGCGCTGCTGGCCGGGTTCGCGGTGGTCACCCTCGGAATGCCGCTCGGAGCGACCAAGCTGTACCTGTTCGGAATTTCGGTCGATCAGCAGTTCCGCACCGAGTACCTCACCCGTCTGACCGACAGCCCGGCGCTGCACGACATGACCTACGCCGGCCTCCCGCCGTTCTACCCGCCCGGCTGGTTCTGGATCGGCGGTCGGGCCGCCGCCTTCACCGGCACACCGGCCTGGGAGATGTTCAAGCCGTGGGCGGTGACCTCCATCGCCATCGCCATCGCGGTGGCTTTCGTGCTCTGGTCACGAATGATCCGTTTCGAGTACGCGCTGGCGGTCACCGCCGCCACCGCCGCGGTCACCCTGGCCTTCAGTTCGCCGGAGCCCTACAGCGCGATCATCACGGTGTTGATCCCGCCGGTACTGGTGCTGGCCTGGTCCGGCCTCCGGGCCGACAGAGCGCGGCGGCAGGCTGGGCCCCCGCACTCCGGATGGGCGGCGGTCGTCGGGGTCGGAGTCTTTCTCGGGTTCGCCGCGACCTTCTACACCCTGCTGCTGGCCTACACCGCCTTCACCGTGACCGTGATGGCCGGATCGGCGGCCGTCGTTCGCCGCAGCGCCGGCCCATTGCTGCGACTGGCCGTGATCGCCGTGATCGCGGCTGCCATCGGGGCGATCACCTGGCTGCCGTTCCTGCTGCGGGCGGCCCACGGCCCGCTGGGCGACACCGGCACCGCCCAGCACTACCTGCCCGCGGAGGGCGCGGTGCTGAACTTCCCGATGCTGCACTTCTCGATGTTGGGCACTCTGTGCATGCTGGGGACGCTGTGGCTGGCCTGGCGGGCAAGAACCTCCACGCGGGCCGCGGCACTCGGCATCGGAGTGCTCACCCTCTACGCGTGGTCGTTGCTGTCGATGCTGACCACCCTGGCCGGCACCACCCTGCTGTCCTTCCGTCTGCAGCCCACCCTGACAGTGCTGCTCGCGGCCGCGGGGGTCTTCGGCTTCCTCGATGTGGCCCACGCCGCGGCGCGACGGTGGGGTCGGCCCGCGTTCGCGGTGGCTACGGCCGTCGGCCTGATCGGAGCCATCGGGTTCAGTCAGGACATTCCGCAGGTGCTGCGTCCGGACATCACCGTGGCCTACACCGACACCGACGGTGACGGACAGCGCGGTGACCGCAGGCCTCCCGGCTCGGAGAAGCACTACCCCAGGATCGACCGCGCCATCCGCGAGGCCACCGGTAGGCCCCGCGACGAAACGATCGTGATGACGGCCGACTACAGCTTCCTGTCCTACTACCCCTACTACGGCTTCCAGGGGTTGACCTCGCACTACGCCAATCCGTTGGCCGAATTCGACAGACGCGCCGCCGCCATCGAGTCGTGGAGCGATCTGGCCGGTCCCGAGGAGTTCGTCCGGGCCCTGGACGCCATGCCCTGGCAGCCGCCGACGGTGTTCCTGATGCGCCGCGGCGGCGCGGCCGGCTCGGCGGACACCTACACCCTGCGGCTTGCCGAGGACGTCTACCCGAATCAACCCAACGTGCGCCGCTACACCGTGGATCTGGACGCCGATCTGTTCGCCGAACCGTACTTCACCGTCACCGAGATCGGTCCCTTCGTGCTGGCGATCCGGAATCAGGCGTAATTGTCGGCGGCCGGGCAATTACGATCTAGCCCCGTGACGCAGACCCGGGCGAATTACCGATCCGCCCGTCTGGTTGCCGCCGCCGCCGGCCTTCTCGGTGCCCTGCTGGCGATCCTGACGCCGTTCCTCCCGGTCAAACAGACCACCGCGGAGTTGAACTGGCCGCAGAACGGGACCCTCGCCAGCGTCACCGCCCCGCTGATCGGGTACGTGCCGACCGAGTTGACCATCACCCTCCCCTGCACGGCAGCCGCCGGGCTCAACGACACCCGTTCGGTCCTGCTCTCCACGGTTCCCAAGGAGGCACCCAAGGCGGTCGACCGCGGTCTGCTGATCCAGCGGGCCAACAACGACCTGGTCGTCGTGGTGCGCAACACCCCGGTCGTGGTGGCCCCGATGGCCCAGGTTCTCAGTCCGGCCTGCCGGGAACTGCGTTTCACCGCCCACGCCGACAAGGTCACCGGCGAATTCGTCGGCCTCACCAAGGGCCGCAATAGCGACGACCCGGGTGCGCCGCTGCGCGGGGAACGCGGCGGGTATGACTTCCGCCCGCAGATCGTCGGTGTCTTCACCGACCTGTCCGGCCCGGCGCCGCCGGGTCTGAGTTTCGCCGCGACCATCGACTCCCGCTACAGCACCGCCCCGACCGTGATGAAGATGGCGGCGATGGTGTTCGGCGTGGCGCTGACTCTTGCCGCCTTGATCGCCCTGCACGTTCTCGACACCGCCGACGGGATGCGGCACCGCCGCTTCCTGCCGGCTCGGTGGTGGTCGCTGACCGGACTGGACGGACTGGTGCTGGCCATCCTGGTGTGGTGGCATTTCGTCGGCGCCAACACCTCCGACGACGGCTACATCCTCACCATGGCCCGCGTCTCGGAGAACGCCGGCTATATGGCCAACTACTACCGCTGGTTCGGCACGCCGGAGGCACCGTTCGGCTGGTACTACGACCTGCTGGCGATGTGGGCGCACGTGTCCACCGCGAGCATCTGGATGCGGCTGCCCACGCTGCTGATGGCGCTGGCGTGCTGGTGGCTGATCAGCCGGGAGGTGATCCCCCGACTCGGTGCCGCCGTCAAGCACAGCCGGGCCGCGGTCTGGACCGCCGCGGGCCTGTTCCTGGCCTTCTGGCTGCCACTGAACAACGGCCTGCGCCCCGAGCCGATCATCGCGCTGGGAATTCTGGCCACCTGGTGCTCGGTGGAACGCGGAGTGGCCACCAGCCGGCTGCTGCCGGTGGCGATGGCCTGCATCCTCGGCGCCCTGACACTGTTCTCCGGACCGACCGGTATCGCCTCGATCGGCGCTCTGCTGGTGGCGATCGGGCCGCTTCGCACGATCGTCGGCCGCCGCTCCCGGCAGTTCGGGTTGCTTCCACTGCTGGCTCCGATCGCCGCGGCGGCGACAGTGCCGATCATCCTGATGTTCCGGGACCAGACCTTCGCCGCCGTCGCCCAGGCCACCGCGCTCAAGCGCGCCGTCGGACCCAGCCTGAGCTGGTTCGACGAGCACACCCGATACGAGCGGCTGATGATGGCCACACCGGACGGCTCGATCGCCCGGCGCTTCGCGGTGCTGGCCCTGATCGTCGCACTGGCGGTGTCGGTGGCGATGATGCTGCGCCGCGGCCACATCACCGGCACCGCCGCGGGGCCGAGTCGCCGCATCATCGGGATCACAATCATCTCGTTCCTGGCGATGATGTTCACCCCGACCAAGTGGACGCACCACTTCGGCGTGTTCGCCGGGCTGGCCGGGTCGGTCGGCGCGCTGGCCGCCGTCGCCGTCACCCCGCACGTGCTCGGATCACGACGCAACAGGGCGGTGTTCGCCGCCGCGACGCTGTTCGTGACGGCATTGTCCTTCGCCAGCGTCAACGGATGGTGGTACGTCTCGAACTTCGGGGTTCCGTGGGCCAACGAATTCCCCGAGTGGCGGCTGGGATTCACCACGGTCCTGCTCGGTTTGACCATCGTCGCGCTGCTGGTGGCGACCTATTTCCACTTCGCCGATGCCGACCGGCTCGAGGACCGGGCGGACCGGGCCGAAGGGGCATCGCCGAGGTGGTGGTCACGGCTGACCGGCTCGCCGCTGGCGGTGGCAGCCTGGGTGTTGGTGGTCTTCGAGGTGACCTCTCTGACGCTGGCCATGGTCAACCAGTACCCGGCCTGGTCGGTGGGCCGGTCGAACCTGCAGGCACTTACCGGAAAGACCTGCGGACTCGCCGATGACGTTCTGGTCGAGCCGGACCCGAATATCGGGATGCTGCAACCTGTCGGCGTGCCGGCCGCCGAGGCGCTGGGGGCGAAAGTCGCCGAAGGGTTCTCCCCCAATGGAATCCCCGCCGACATCGCGGCCAATCCGGTGAAGGAGCCGCCCGGCAGCGGCAACTTCGTCGATTCCGAGGCCGACGCCGCCGAGACCTCCGCTCAGGCCGGGGCCGACACCGGCCCGCCCGGCATCAACGGCTCGAAGGTCACGCTGCCCTACGGACTGGACCCTGCCACCACGCCGGTGCTGGGCAGCTGGCGCTCCGGGGTCCAGCAGCCGGCCCGGCTGCGCTCGGCCTGGTACCGCCTGCCACCGCGGGAAACCGTCGGTGGGGACTCCGCACCACTGTTGGTGGTATCGGCGGCCGGTCGGTTTGACCAGGACGAGGTCACGGTGCAATGGGCGACCGACAAGCAGGCCGCCGAAGGCAAAGCGGGCGGCTCGCTCGGATTCGCCGATATCGGGCCCGCACCGTCGTGGCGGAACCTGCGGGCCCCGCTGGCGGCCATCCCCTCGGATGCAACCCTGATCCGGGTGGTGGCCGTCGACGACGACCTGGCCCCGCAGCACTGGATCGCCGTCACCCCGCCCCGCATCCCCAAACTGCGGACACTTCAGGATCTCGTGGGCTCGAAGGATCCGGTGCTGCTGGACTGGCTGGTGGGGCTTGCCTTCCCGTGTCAGCGGCCGTTCGGCCACAACGTCGGCGTCACCGAGGTGCCGAAGTGGCGGATCCTGCCGGACCGGTTCGGAGCCGAGGCCAACTCCCCGGTGATGGACAACATCGGCGGGGGTCCGCTGGGCATCAGCGAGCTGCTGTTCCGCGCGACGACGGTGCCCAGCTATCTGAAGGACGACTGGTTCCGCGATTGGGGCGCGTTGCAGCGGTTGACGCTGTTCTACCCGGACGCGGCGCCGGCGCGGCTCGATCTGGGCACCGCAGTCCGCAGCGGGTTCTGGAGCCCGGCCCCGTTGCGGCCTACCTGAGTCTGCCGACGCAACCCGGCCGGGCAGCCCGGAGCCCGGTTATCGGAGTGAAATCGCCTACCATCGACGCTCGTGCCCAGCCAGAGCGTCGAACCGAACCGGATCGCTCGGCTCGTCGCCGTCATCGCCGGCCTGGCCGGCATCGCGCTGTGCGCGCTCGCACCCCTGCTGCCGGTCACCCAGACCACGGCCACCATCCTGTGGCCGCAGGCCCCCGGACCCGACGGTCTCGTCGGAGATATCACCGCTCCCCTGGTCTCGGGCGCACCTGAGGCTCTGGACGCCTCGATCCCCTGCTCGGCTGTCGCCACCCTTCCGCCGTCCGGCGGCGTGCTGTTCTCGACCAACCCCACCGACGGCATCGACGCCTCCCGCAACGGTCTGTTCGTGCGCGCCAACGCCGACACGGTGCTGGTGGCCTTCCGTGACACCGTGGCGGCGGTCGCGCCCCGCGAGGCCGTCGAGTCCGGGGCCTGCAGCACCGTGCACGTGTGGGCCAACCCGGGTGCCGTGGGCGCGGATTTCGTCGGCATCCCGGGCGCGGTCGGCACCCTCAACCCCGATAAGAAACCCCAGTTCACCGGCGTGTTCACCGACCTGAAAGTGCCCGCCCAGCCCGGACTGTCAGCTCGTATCGACGTCGACACCCGCTTCATCACCAGCCCCACGAAGCTGAAGCTGGCGGTGATGGTGGCCGGTGTGCTGTGCGTCATCGCGGCGATCATCGCACTGGCCCTGCTCGACCGCGGTTGGAGCCCCGGCCGCGTCACGGCCGCTCGACGGCGTCTCTGGCGGCACTGGCCGGCCGATGTCGGTGTCATCGGCACCCTGCTGGTCTGGCACCTCATCGGGGCGATCTCCTCCGATGACGGCTACAACCTGACCATCGCCCGAATATCCGGCGAGGCCGGATATAACGCCAACTACTACCGGTTCTTCGGTGCCAGCGAGGCCCCGTTCGACTGGTATCAGTCACTGCTGGCCCATCTCGCGTCGGTGAGCACCGCCGGGGTGTGGATGCGCCTTCCGGCGTTGGCTGCCGCGATCGGCAGCTGGCTGATCCTCAGCCACTGGGTGTTGCCGCGCCTCGGTCCTGCCGCCGGCGGCCTGGCCCACAACCGGGTCGCGGTGACCACCGCCGGCGCGGTATTCCTGGCCGCCTGGCTGCCGTTCAACAACGGCCTGCGCCCCGAACCCCTGATCGCCTTCGGCGTGCTGCTGGTGTGGATGCTGGTCGAGCGCACCATCGCCACCCGCCGCCTGGCGCCGACGGCCGTCGCGATCGTTGTCGCGGTGTTCTGTGTGACGCTGGCACCGCAGGGCCTGATGGCCGCTGCACCCCTGCTGGTCGGCTCCCGGGCGGTGGCCCGGATCATCGGCGCCCGGCGGGTCCGCGACGGCGTCATCGCCCCCCTGGCCACGCTGGCCGCGGCGGCGTCGGTGTTCTTCGTCGTGGTCTTCCGCGACCAGACCCTGGCCACCGTCGCCGAATCGGTACGGATCAAATACGTTGTCGGACCTACGATCTCGTGGTATCAGGACTTCCTCCGGTACTACTTCCTCACCGTCGAGGAACACGTCGAGTCATCGCTGACGCGACGTTTCGCCGTGCTGGTGATGCTGCTGTGCCTGTTCGCCATCCTGACGATGCTGCTGCGCAAAGGGCAGCTGCCCGGGCTGGCCCGCGGTCCGGTGTGGCGACTGGTCGGCAGCACCGCCCTGGGACTGCTGCTGCTGACGTTCACACCGACGAAGTGGGCGGTGCAGTTCGGCGCTTTCGCCGCGCTGACGGCCGCGCTGGGAGCGGTGACGGCGTTCGCCTTCGCCACCGTCGGGCTGCACAGCCGACGCAACCTCGCGCTGTACGTGACGGCCCTGCTGTTCGTCCTCGCCTGGGCGACCTCCGGGATCAACGGGTGGTTCTACGTGGGCAATTACGGGGTGCCCTGGTACGACCGCCAGCCCGTTCTGCTGCATCAGCCGGTGACCACGATGTTCCTCGCCCTGGCGATCGTCACCGGCCTGCTGGCGGGCTGGCTGCACTTCCGTATCGACTACGCGGGGCACACCGAGGTCAAGAGCACCCGCCGCAACCGCATCCTGGCATCGACCCCGCTGCTGGCTTTCTCGCTCATCATGGTGCTGCTGGCGGTGGGGTCGATGGCCAAGGCCTTCGCCCAGCGCTACCCCGCCTACACCAACGGCAAGGCCGGGCTGGAGGCGCTGCGCTCCGGACTGTCGAAAGACAGCTGCGCGATGGCCGACGACGTCCTGGTCGAGGCCGATCCCAATGCCGGGATGCTGCAACCCGCGCCGGGCCAGACCTGGGGACGCTACGGCCCTCTGGGCGGCGAGAAGCCGATCGGGTTCACCCCCAACGGAATCAGCGACACCCTCGAACCGGTCGCGCCCTTCATCGCCAACCCTGGGACGGTCAACTCCGACGGCTCACCGAACAAGCCGAACGTGGGAATCGGGTTCTCCGGAGGTACCGGCGGGGGCTACGGACCCGTCGGCGTCAACGGCTCGAAGGTGTTCCTGCCGTTCGGACTCGACCCTAAGACGACGCCGGTGATGGGCAGCTACAAGGAGAACACGGTGGCGGCCAAGGCCACTTCGGCGTGGTACGAACTACCGCCCCGATCCCCCGACCGCCCCTTGGTCACCGTGGCCGCCGCCGGAGCCATCTGGTTTTACGACGAAGAGGGTGAGTTCCACTACGGGCAATCCCTGAAACTGCAGTGGGGCGTGCGCAAGAGCGACGGGAGCTTCGAAGCCCTCGAGAAGGTCCAGCCGATCGACACCATCGAGCAACTGGCCTGGCGCAACCTGCGATTCCCGCTCTCCTGGGCCCCGGCGGAGGCCAACGTGGCGCGAATCGTCGCCGACGACCCCAACCTGAGCAGCGAGCAGTGGTTCGGCTTCACCCCTCCTCGCGTGCCGATCCTGCAGACCGCGCAGGAATTCCTGGGCACCCAGACCCCGGTGCTGATGGATATCGCCTCGGCGGCCCAATTCCCCTGCCAGCGCCCGTTCTCCGAGCACCTGGGGGTGGCCGAGGTTCCGCAGTACCGGATCCTGCCGAATCTCAAGCAGGTGGTGGTGTCGTCGAACATGTGGCAATCGGCGCGCGCCGGCGGGCCGTTCCTGTTCATTCAGGCGCTGCTGAGCACCTCCACCGTGCCGACCTACCTGCGCGACGACTGGTATCGCGACTGGGGCGAGATCGAGCGCTACATCCGGGTGGTGCCGGCCTCCGAGGCACCCGACGCCGTCATCGACCAGGGCTCCAAGCGGGTTTTCGGCTGGAGCCGCAACGGACCGATCAGGGCCCTCCCATGAATAAGACGGCACGATGACACCGACCGCTATAAGCCAGACGCCCACGGACACCCCGGCTGACCGGGAGGTCACGATCACCCGATGGGTGGCCGTCGTCGCGGGCCTGCTTGGCTTCGTGATGGCGGTGCTGACCCCACTGCTGCCGGTCGTGCAGACCACCGCCACGTTGAACTGGCCGCAGGGCGGACGGCTCGACAACGTCACTTCCCCGCTGATCTCGCTGAGCCCGGTGTCGATGACCGCGACCGTGCCCTGCGAGGTCATCCGCGCTATGCCTCCCAAGGGTGGCATGATCCTCGGGCTGGCGCCGCAGAAGGCCAAGGACGCCGCGCTGAATTCGCTTTTCGTGACGGTCAACACGCAGCGAGTCGATATCACCGACCGCAACGTGGTGATCGCCAGCGTGCCGCGGTCGCAGGTGATCGCACCGGACTGTCAGCGCATCGAGATCACCTCCACCGATGAGGGCACCTTCGCGGAGTTCATCGGAGTTCCACCCGATCCGGAGACGCTCAAAGACCAGGACGAGGACTCTCCCCAGACCGGCTACGACTACCTGCGCGGTGGTTTCGCCGATCCCAACCTCCGGCCGAACATCGTCGGGGTCTTCACCGACCTGACCGGCCCTGCCCCGCCCGGGCTGAGCGTCTCCGCCGTCATCGACACCCGCTTCACCACCACGCCGACAGCGCTGAAACTGGCCGCCATGCTGCTGGCGATCGCCGCCACGGCGGTGGCGCTGGCGGCGCTGTGGCGCCTTGACCGGCTCGACGGGCGCCGCATGCACCGGCTGATCCCGCAACGCTGGCGCACCTTCACATCGGTGGACCTCACCGTGGTGAGCGCCTTCCTGGTGTGGCATGTGATGGGCGCCAACTCCTCTGACGACGGCTACATCCTGGGCATGGCCCGGGTCGCCGACCACGCCGGCTACATGTCGAACTACTTCCGGTGGTTCGGTAGCCCTGAGGATCCCTTCGGCTGGTACTACAACCTGCTCGCACTGATGACCCACGTCAGCGATGCGAGCATCTGGATTCGCCTTCCGGACCTCGCCTGTGCGCTGATCTGCTGGCTGCTGCTGTCCCGCGAGGTGCTGCCCCGGCTCGGCCCGGCCGTGTCGGGCAGCAGGGCCGCGCTGTGGGCGGCGGGACTGGTGCTGCTCGCCGCCTGGATGCCGTTCAACAACGGCCTCCGCCCGGAGGGACAGATCGCCACCGGCGCGTTGGTCACCTATGTGCTCATCGAGCGGGCGATCACCTCGGGCCGACTGACACCGGCCGCGCTGGCCATCATCACCGCGGCGTTCACGCTCGGCATCCAGCCGACCGGGCTGATCGCCGTCGCCGCACTGCTGGCCGGCGGCCGGCCCATCCTGCGAATCCTGATGCGCCGCCGCGCGATGGTCGGTACCTGGCCGCTGGTCGCACCGCTGCTGGCGGCCGGCACCGTGATCCTGACGGTGGTGTTCGCCGACCAGACCCTGGCGACGGTGTTGGAGGCGACCCGCATCCGCACCGACATCGGCCCCAGCCAGGAGTGGTACACCGAGAACCTGCGCTACTACTACCTGATCCTGCCGACGGTGGACGGTTCGCTGTCGAGACGGTTCGGCTTCCTCATCACCGCGTTCTCGCTGTTCGTCTCGATGTTCATCATGTTGCGGCGCAAGCGAGTTCCCGGTGTGGCGCGCGGCCCAGCCTGGCGGCTGATGGGGGTCATCTTCGCGACGATGTTCGTGCTGATGTTCACTCCCACCAAGTGGGTGCACCACTTCGGCCTGTTCGCCGCGGTGGGCGCGGCCATGGCGGCCCTGGCGACCGTGCTGGTGTCGCCGGCCGTGCTGCGCTGGTCCCGCAACCGGATGACCGTCGTCACCGTGGTGCTGTTCCTGCTGGCTCTGACGTTCGCCACCACCAACGGCTGGTGGTACGTGTCCAGCTACGGGGTTCCGTTCAACAACACTATGCCCGCGATCGCCGGCGTCAGCGTCAGCACAATGTTTTTGGGCCTGTTCGTCCTGTCCGCCATCTACACCGTCTGGCTGCATTTCACCGCGCGCAGCCGCGGCGAGGGCACGATCGCACGGGCTCTGACGGCGGCGCCGATCCCGGTCGCGGCCGGGTTCATGGTGCTGGTGTTCGTGGCCTCGATGGCGGTGGGCGTGGTGCGCCAGTACCCGACCTACTCCAACGGATGGGCGAACCTGCGGGCATTGGCCGGTGGATGCGGCCTTGCCGACGACGTGCTCGTCGAACCCGACCCGAACAACGGCTTCCTCACCCCGCAACCCGGCGATTACGGGCCGTTGGGCCCTCTCGGCGGCAGCAAGCCGGTCGGGTTCGGCCCCGACGGCCTGCCGGAGAAGATCGTGGCCGAGGCGATCCGGGTCAACAACCCGATGCCGGGTGTCGACCACGACTGGGAGGGGCCGTTCACCCTTTCCAAGCCCGGCATCAACGGATCGACCGTGCCGCTGCCCTACCAACTCGATCCCGCCCGGGTGCCGGTGGCCGGCAGCTACGCCGACTCGGCGCAGCAGGAAAGCCTGTTGACCTCGGCCTGGTACGAGCTGCCGCCGGATGACGGCACCCACCCGCTGGTGGTCGTGACCGCGGCCGGGACCATCTCCGGCAACAGTGTTCTCAACGACCACACCGAAGGTCAGACCGTCGAGCTTGAATACGGCAGGCCTGGACCCGACGGCACCGTGGCGGCGGCCGGCCGGGTGGAGCCCTACGACCTCGGACCCGCTCCGTCGTGGCGCAACCTGCGTTATCCGCGCGCCCAGATTCCGGCGGACGCGACGGCGGTGCGGATCGTCGCCGAGGATCGCTCGCTGTCGATCGGGGACTGGGTCGCCGTCACCCCGCCGCGGGTGCCGGACCTGCGTACCGTCCAGGAGTACGTGGGGTCCACCCAGCCGGTCCTGATGGACTGGGCGGTGGG
>JAGQTO010000306.1:0-1940 GCA_020439025.1 Mycobacterium sp.
GCCGCAACGCACCGTCTCGGCGTCTTGGCTGACCGGACCGATATCGCGGCGCACGATGACCGCCCCGGCGTCGGTGGCGGCGTCGTGCAGGGCCTCCGACAGTGCGGTGCGCCGGACACCCATGCCTTTTCCGGAGCGGAAGTCTGCCTCGACGCTGCGCTCGCCGTCGAGATAGGTGATTCCACGAAACGGCTTGCCCCGCAGGGCAACACCGAGCTTCTCGAGTTGCCCGACGGTGTGCGGCATGAGCCCCTCGCCGCAGGCCTTGTCGATCGGACCACGGCGACGGTCGACAACCACGGTGTCCAGCCCGGCCCGGGCCGCGTACGTCGCGGTGGCCAGTCCCGCCGGTCCGGCGCCGGCCACGATCAGATCGGTCATGACAGCCTCATCAGCGCGGCATTCTCGGCACTGATCCGCGCACGCAAAAGGAAGCCGTTGAGAACGGTGAAAGCCAAGGCGGTGATCCAAGCGGTATGCACCAAAGGCAGCGCGATTCCCTCAGCCACCACCGCCACGTAGTTAGGGTGGTTGAACAGCCGGTAGGGACCCGCCTTGATCCGCGGCGCACCGGGAATCACGATCACCCTGGTATTCCAGCGTCGGCCCAGCGTTGCGACGCACCACCAGCGAAGGGCCTGCGCCGCGACGAGAATCGCCAGCATCGGGAATCCCAGCCACGGCAGGAACGGCCGGTTCAGCGCGGCCACTTCCACCACACAACCGATCAGCAGAGCGGTGTGCAGCAGCACCATGACCGGGTAGTGACCGAAGCCGACCTCGACGCCCCCTTGTGCGCGACTCCATGCGAGGTGCCGCCGGGCCACCACAAGTTCGATCACCCGCTCGCCGGCGACGGCTGCGACCAGCAGCGTGTACCAGCTCAATGCCATTGCAACAGAACCAGTTCCGAACAGAAGCCCGGACCCATCGCCATCATCAGGCCGGGGCCGGCGACCGGCCCCTTGGCGATCGTGTCGCGTAAGACGTGCAGCACCGAGGAGGACGACAGGTTGCCGACGTCGGCCAGCGAGCGCCACGTCAGCTCCAGCGCGCCGTCGGGCAGGTCGAGGCTCTCGACGATGGCTTCGATGACCTTCGGCCCGCCCGGATGACTCACCCAGGTACGGATGTCGTCGATGGCCAGGTCGTGGGCAGCGAGGAATCCGGTGACGTCTCCGCGCAGATAACGGCCAACGACCTCGGGAACGTCGGGCGAGAGCACCAATTCGAAGCCACTGGAACCGATATCCCAGCCCATGGTGCGAAGAGTGTCCGGATACAGGTGGCTTCGGGAGTCCAGGACGGCCGGCCCCCGCGCGCCCGTCTCGCGGGCACGGCGCTCACCCATCGCGACCACCGCGGCGGCACCGTCGCCGAACAGCGCGGTTCCGACCAGGCTGGCGACCGTGGGCTGCACCGCGGTGAAGGTCATCGAGCACAACTCCACTGACAGCAGCACGCCGACTCCGTCGGGGTCGCCGCGAAGGTAGTCGTGCACCCGCGCGACTCCGGCCGCACCGGCGACGCAACCCAGCCCGAACATCGGCACCCGTCGCACATCCGGCCGCATGCCCAGCCGGTTCGCCACCCGCGCTTCCACCGAGGGCACCATCACACCGGTGACGGTCGTCGAGGTGATCATGTCCACATCGGCGGCGGACAGACCGGCCTCGTCGAGTGCCGCCGAGACGGCCGCGCAACCGAGTTCCACGGCGTTATCGATGAACGTGTCGTTGGCGGTGCCGAAATCGCGCAATCCGGCGTAGGCATCCAGCGGGAGCACGAGATGCCGATGGCCGACCTTGGCGGCCCGGTAAAACCCGCGGACGATCTTCTCGTGCTCGGCGAAGCCCGGCAACGCCAAGAAGGCGTCGGCGATCTCGTCCTGGCTGTAGCGGTTGGCGGGCAACGCTCCCTGCACGCCGGCGATCACGCTC
>JAGQTO010000306.1:2004-3653 GCA_020439025.1 Mycobacterium sp.
CGCTCATCATTCGATCGCCTTACCGGCCGGTGACGTCCCGCCACGGGGCGCGGCCGAGATCCGGGGCCGCGGCCAGGGAAGCCAATAGGGCACCGCGGCCGCGTAGCGGTCGAATTCCCGGCCGTAGATCCGGCGAAACCGGGCCTCCTTGAACCTCGGCGCGACAAGGCAGTAGCCGGTCAGGGTCACTGCGACGACCAGCTGGTCGGGGGTCCAGGTCGGCACGGTCCAGAGGGTCATCGTGAAGGCGAGGTAGATCGGCTGACGGGTAAGCCGGAACAAGCCGGTCTCCGGCATGGGCGGGTAGACGGGCTTACGGCCGCGAAACAGGGCGAACCACCCGAGCGAGCCGGTCTGGAGGGAGAGGCCGGCGTCGATCATCGACTTGCCCAGCAACAACCACGATGCGGCGTAGAGCGCGGTCATCACCACTAACACCGCACCGTGGGCCTGCCACCAGATCACCCCGGTCGGCGACCAGAAGGCGAACAGCGCGAAGACGCCGAACGACGCGATGGTCACGTAGGTCGTCGCAGACAGCGTCGAACCAGCGCCCAACGGCGCCAACCGGGCGAGCAGCTTTCTGCCCCTACCGGTGAGCAGCAACGAGTGGACGACGGGGAATTGAACCAACAGGGCGGCGTTGACAACCCAATTCCACGGCTCGGGCACCCGCCCCAACGATCGGCTCATGCCGAAATACATGGCGGCCATCATGGTCAGCACGGCGATGCCGAACGAAACGTGGCAGACCATTCCGGCACACAGAGCCACGAGCTTGCGTGGCAACGTCTGATTCGGCGGCGTCTGATTCGGCACGGACAGGCGGACCTCCTGGCGACCAAGGTACTCCCGTAGCGTGGGAGCATGGCCCTTCGCAAGCGGCTGCCGATGCTGCGCTGGTCGGTGCTGCGCACCGGCCTGGGCATCCGCAAGTTCAACACCACCGGCCAATTGGGTGACGGGCGGGAGGAAGCGGCCGCCGATTACGTACTTGCACACGCCCGGCCCGGCGACATCGACGACGCACTGGCCAAACTCGACGAGTACGCCTACGAGAAGTCCTTCCTGGTCAATATCGGCGATGAGAAGGGCCGACTACTCGACGCCGCGGTCCAACGAGCCGAGCCACGGCTGGCATTGGAATTGGGAACCTACTGCGGCTACAGCGCCTTACGCATCGCGCGGGCGGCGCCGTCTGCGCGGGTGTTCTCGGTCGAACTGTCCGCCGCCAACGCCGAGGTGGCCCGCCGCATCTGGGCGCACGCCGGTGTCGGGGACCGAATCACCTGCGTCATCGGGACGATCGGCGACGGCGGCCGCACTCTGGATGTATTGCAGGAGAACGGATTCACCGCCGCCGCTGTGGATTTTCTTTTGATCGACCACGACAAGAACGCCTACCTGGCTGATCTGTGTGCCATCGTCGATCGCGGCTGGTTGCATCCGGGCTCAATCGTGATGGCCGACAACGTCGGCTTTCCCGGCTCCCCGAAATACCGCGAATTCATGCGCGAGCAACAGGGCCGGCACTGGCGGACCGTCGAGCACCGCACGCACGTCGAGTATCAGTCGCTGCTGGGTGACCTGGTTCTCGAGTCGGACTACCTGGGCTAACGATCAACCCGTCCTGTCCGCCGGTGTCGCCG
>JAGQTO010000307.1 GCA_020439025.1 Mycobacterium sp.
TGCCCGCCCACCCACCAGCGGCGGTTGTACTGGCGTTCGCCGGTGGCCTCCGACGGGTCGTGCGGCGCTCGCTGGGGGCGGCGTATGTCGATGAGGGTGACCGCCGGCGGCGGGGCGACCTCTGGGCCGCGGCCGCCGAGGCGGGGTGCTGCGGTGGTGTCGGTGATCGCGCGGGTTTCGGTGACCGCGGGTTGTCCCATCAGCAGCCAGGCGGCGCCGACGACGGAAACGAACGGGTGTGCGGCTTCGGTGCCGTTGGCTTCCTCGGTGCGCGGCTGGGTGGGGTCGATGACGATGGTGTGCGCGGACCACAGCGGGGTGGCGATCTGGAACGGGGCGATGAGGTCTGAGTGTTTGGTGAAGCGGCTCGACGGTGACATGTGCAGCATTCCGTCGGGCCGCATCCACCACCACACCGCATCCCAGGGCACGTCGGTGGTGGCGGTGGGTCTTGGGCCGAAAGGGACGGTGCCGGCGGGTTTGGCCCAGCACAGCAGCCCGTTGGGTGTGGGGCAGGCCAACGCCGGTGTCCACTCGGGCAGGGTCGCTGCGGCGTCGAGGGCGGTGTCCACCATGTCTCTTGCCACCCAGAACATTTCGGCCTCACCGATGGCGCGCGTCTCGGCCTTCATGATCTCCATTTCGGCGGCCAGCTTGGACTGCATGCGCTCCAGGCGCCGGCTACCGGGTGTGCCGGGTTCTGGTGGGGACAGGCCTTCAGAGGTGAATCGTTCGGCGGTGTGGTCCAGGGCGTTGCACCACTGCCGGCGGATCTCGGGGACGCTGGTGGCCGCCCAGGGGACGCCTTGGCGGCGGCTCACCGCTTCTGCTCGTCGGGCGACGTCGGCCCTACTTCGTGCGGTGCCAGCAGCTGGGTTTCACCGCGGCGCACCAGCAGCGGGCGGAGCTGTTCGGGGGTGCAGGCGAGCGCTTCGGCGAGCGCGGCGGCGGGGTCGTCCGCTGAGGTGCCGAGGAGCGACTTCAGGCGTGTGGTGTTGTCGTGCTCGGCGCTGAGCAGTGTGGCCTCTACGGTGCCGGCTTCGGTGTTGAAGATCAGCACGATGGTGTCGTCGAGGGTGGCGTTGAGGGTGGTGGCCAGGCCGCGTAGCGATCCGACGCTGGCGCCGTTGAGGGCGTTCTCCCGCCAGAACAGGGTGATGTCGGTGAGTGATCCGGTGAAGTGGCGTTGCTGCTCGGGGTGGATGCCTAAGGCGGTGGCCAAGGCTGGGGCGAAGGTCTGCCCGGAGCCGCGGAGTAGCTCGAAGGTGACCGGCAGCGCGACGCGGATTTCGTTGGGTCCATTGCGGAAGGCTCCGCGCACGGTGTTGAGGGCGGCGACGGCGGGCCAGCCGTCGCGTTTGGTGCGCCGGCGCACTTTGCCCTTTTCGATGATGAATGCGGGTGCGCTGAGGTAGGAGCGGATCGAGGATTCGGCGACGTCGGGGAACGCGGCGGTGAGGTCGTCGATGATGGACTGGGTGCTTACCGGCGCGCGGTGGGCTTGCAGGCGTAGCGCGATCTCGGAGAACACCCCGGTGTATTCGGGAAGGCCCCAGCGGCGCAGCGCCCAGTTCTGTTTGGTGGTCCGGACGAACCGGCGGTCGTGATAGAGCGCGTCACGCACAGCTCGCTCGTGACAGCCGTCGCCGATGGTGTCGGCGATGCGGGCCGCCGAGGAAGGGACTGCACACAGATGCAGGGCGGCTTCGGACTTCTCCACGGTGGTCGATCCCCAACGCACCCACTTGTCGCCGAATCGGCGCAGGCCTGGCCGGCTGTTGACAAACGTGTCCGCGGTGCGCGTGGAGATGCCCAGGTCGACGAGTGCGCGGGTGAGCAGTTCGTGGGTGGGGGCGCCGTGTTCGGCGATCGCGACGTCGACGGCGCGGGTCGCGGTGGCCAGGCCGTCGACGCTGGTGTCCTCCAGCCACGCGTCCTTGCGGGCGTAGGGGCCGGCGAGGTGCAGCAGCAGCTGCCCGGCGTCGTCACCGAGGTCCAGGCCCACCTCGTCGAGGGCTCGGCGCGCGACCTGTTCGCAGGTGAGCGGGCCGAGGCGACGACGTAGCTCGGCGGCGGCGGCGGTGATCGCGGCGTGGGTGGGGTCGGTGAGCAGATCGGTCAGCCGGCGCAGGGCGCGGGGCTGGTTGCGCTGGATGTTGACTGGTGCGACGCCGAGCTGGGTGGCGGTCACCGGGATGGTTTGCGGGTCCAGCGCCCAGCCGCGCGCAGCGAGCACGGTGTGGTCGTAGTCGGAAAGGCGATCGAGCATGCGGCGAATGGAGGTGGTGAGGTCTTCGTCGACGGCGCCGGCCGGGGTGGTGCGGGCCAGCTCGACGGCGTGGCGGGCGGCGGTGAGGATCGCTTTGACCGTGCCGACGCCGCCCTTGGGGCGGTCGATGAGGGTGGTGATGGATTCCTGGGCGAGGTCGCCGAAGGTGGTGAAGTCCGCGCCGTAGAAGGTGCGGGCTCGGCCGGGCAGCCAGTTGTAGGGGATGGGTTGTGCGGCGATCTCGTCGAGGCCGTCGATGACCTGGTGCAGCGGCGCGGTGAGGGTGTCGCCGGAGTAGATGTTCTGCCACCAGGTGTCGGTGTCGAGGTGGTCGTCGATAACGGTCATGCCGGGCCTCCGGCTGTGGGCCGCCGCGGTGTGGTTTTGCCCGCCTCGAACAGCCATCGTTCGATCGAGTCACGGCGCGTGAGGTGGTGCTCGTCGGCCCACATGCCCAGCAGGGTGGCGTAGCGCTGATAGGCGGTGGGCAGCCAACCGCTGAGCGGAAGTGACGCCCAGCCGCAGGTTCTCTGCAGGGCCAGGGCGACGTTCTCGTCGAGGATGGCGCACGGGTGGTGGGCCGCGCCGCCGCCGGCGAAGTAGAGGTACTTGGTGAAGAACGCTGGGCCCAGTCCGGCGATGGCGGTCCGGTTGCGCGGGTAGAGCAGTTCGTAGGCGGCCTGCGGGTCGGTGCGGCTCAGTGCGGCGGCCTGCTGGAGCAGCGCGGCGGCGGCCTCGGGGTGGGTGGCGACCGCGGCGATGCGGGCCTTGTTGTTGCGGCGTTTGTCCCCGCTGCCCCACGCCAGCGCGTTCCACAGCAGGGTCAGTGCGGCGGTGGGATCGTCAGCGGCGGCGTCGGCCAGGGCGAAGATGTCGGCGCGGCGGATCGTCTCCCCGGTGAGGGTGTCGTCGAGGCCGTGCTCGGACAGCGTTTTGGTCCACCACGGCCGGCCGACGCTGATTGCGTGGTCGAGGATCCACTGGTCTTCGTCGACGCCGGACAGCTCGGACAGAGCCTGCTCGGGCAGGTGTATCTCGGTCAGCGGTGTGGCGGCCATCGCCACAATTCTGGCAGGGCGTCGCCGGCGGCGGTATGGGAGTTACCGGGCTGAAATCAGGCGGCGGGTGCCGCCGCGGCGGCCGGGCAGGTGGTGGTCGCGACGGTGTGTTCGGCGGCGGTAATCGGCAGCTGGTACTTGGCCGCGACGGTGAGGTAGCGCTGAATGTAGGCGCACGGCTGGAACGTGGGCAGCCACTCGTCGAGGCCGGAGTCTGATTTCTGGCGGTTGGCGGCCTTGGATACCGGGATCAGTTCGATTGGGTCGTTGGCGAAGATCTGGCGCTGCTGCGGATCCCACTGCCAGGCGCCGAGCGCGAAGGCGCGTGCTAACGGCACAACGTGATCCACCTCTATTCCCTTGTCCTGCAACGGTATTCGTTGTCCAGTGTAAGGGTCGGGGTCGAGTACGCCACCGGTGACTTTGCAGTTGCGGGTACCGGGTTTGAATGTGACGTCGCGCAGCGAGGAAGCCAAAATTTTGTTCCTCGCGTCGCAGCCGGATCGGTCGCTGGGGTCGTTCCAGGCGGGCCCGAACACGCACCCCTCGCCCTTGCCGCAGCCACGGTCATAGCCGTCGACGGCGGGGAGCCTGTCGATGACGCGAACCTGCTGCAGCAGTGCGGCGACGTCGCCGCTGACGGCGGCGGGTTCGGCGTAGGACGGCGCCGTGGTGACGTCCTGGACGAGGGTGGGGTGCAGCCATGTCGCGGCGCCCACGATGGCCGCGGCAATGGCCACCCACCCGCTGCGCCGGATCCTCATCGGATGGGCAACGTCAGCGCCGGGCGCACCGAGACCGTGCGGCGCAGTGTGCGGATCTGGAGTACTCCGACGTTCACGGCGGTGAGCGCCCAGGCGATCACGCCGACGACAGGTACCAGCTGGTCGACGAAGGTTGGAACTGAACAGCCAGCCTCGGACACGCAGCTCGCGCCGAGGGCGACCATGAACGTCGCACCCGTAATCGGTGCTGCCACAGTGAGACCCACGATGAAGGCGCACGCCAGGTTCGCGGCGTAGAGGTGAATCAGCTGTGGCCGCGTCACGTGTGAGGGACTGTGCTGCATGGGCCGACGGTAACGCCGCGAAGCGACACGGCGGCCAAACGCTCGGCCGGTTCTATGCGGCCGGGCGCAGCAGCACCGGGGGCAGTGTGGTGGCCGCGCGGATCGGCAGGGTGATGCCGCGTCCGGTGGCGGCGCGCAGCAGATGTGGAAGCAGTTCGGCGAGAACTCGGGCGTCGTCGAGTGCGTCATGGGGGCGAGCTTGAGCGACGCCGAAGTGGGCGGCCAGGGCGGCGAGGCTGAGGCTGTCGAGGCCCAGGTCGAGCCGGCCGGCCAGTTCGAGCGTGCACAGTGCGTCGGTGACCGGCAGGTCGGCGGCGCAGCGTTGGGCTTCGGCGGCCAGGAACGCGTAGTCGAAGCCGGCGTTGTGGGCGACCAGGATCCGGTCGCGCAGCATCGGCGCCAGCTCGGCGGTGATGTCGGCGAAGTCGGGGTGGCCGGCCAGCATCGGCGCGGTCAGACCGTGGATGTCGGTGGGTCCGGGATCCACGCCGGGGTCGAGCAGGGTGTGCAGGGAGTCCATGACGGTTCCGTCGGCGGTGACGGTCAGCGCGGCCAGGCTCAGCACGCGCGCGCGGCCGGGATCGAAGCCGGACGTCTCGACGTCGACGACGACGAACTCGGTGCCAGAAGTCATGGGGTCCAGCTTGATCGCCGGCACTGACAACTCGTGGAATCGGGTGTCTCGGGTGCGTTGTGGGGTCATTGGCGGGCTACCGGTAGGGCTCATGTGAACCGGCGAAATCAGCGCCCCGGTCGATTGTTATCGAATCGTTACCGTTGAGTTGTCGTATTTTCCTTTGCCCACTTTCGTGACTTCTGCTTGCCGGACTGTTGGAATTTTGGTGTGCACACCACCCCATGGGGGGCGGTAGCGTAATTCACCTAGGAGGCGACATGGGGGTGAACGACCTCGCCAGCAGGCATTTTGCCGCGCTGCTGGTGTCTTCGGCGAACCCTGGCGCGTCGCGTCCGAAGCGTTGCGGATTTCGTCGTGTACTGCCAGTTTTTGCGAATACCGGTTTGCTGAACTCGCACCGACCGCTAGACGGAGGCGCCGGCCGGGCGCTCACGGGCACGTTGGTACGCCGCCCGGTACTCCTCAACGCTGATCCCGAGGTAGGTGGACAGCTTGTCGGCGTTGCCGTCGGTCAGCGCGGCATCTGCGCGCTCGATGCCGCGCAGTGTGGTGGTCGGGATCTTGACCGCGGCGGCCAGTTCGGGCTGGGTGAGGCCCCTGATTACGCGCCAGTCGCCGGGATAGCGGTCGTCCGCGGGGATCGTGACGACGCGCTCAATCGGGGCGTCGAGGATGCGCATGACGCGGGCCAGAAGATCAACCTGCGGCGTGCTCTTGCCAGATTCCCAGTTGAAGACGGTGGCCTGGGAGACGTCAGCGAGGCGGGACAGGTCGCTGACGCTGATGCCCTTCTGCCGGCGGGCCTCGGCGAAGGCTTGCGCGTCGAATCCGCGCAGCACGCGACGCGTCATGCGAGGTCTGCGCCGCGGTTCATAGTCGAACAGATTCACCGAGTGCTCCCTAAATCTGTCAATGTTGCCGTCTTACATTATCGTCTTAGATTAGAGTATGGTGTCAGCAAGCCCGTCATGATGAGGAGGAATTCGGTGAAGTTGCCCCGCGTACACGCACCACGGCCGACGCCTCGCATGCCCGAACTGGCCGGCTTCGAGGCCCGCTACGACTTACTCCCCGCGGTGCGGCCGCTGCAGCCGCCCGCTGAGGCGATCCGGCCGCTGTACTGGTGGGCCAAGGACCTGCAGGCCGGCGGCGACCTCCTGGTCGACGCGCGGTTCGACGCCGTGACGATGACCGCGACGGTGAGCATCCGCCTGGCCTCGTATCAGGTCGTCTCGGTGGTGCGGCGCCATGACGACAAGCCGCAGATGCCCCGCACGCTGGCCGACGTGTTGGTCGAGTCCGTCTGGCGGCTCGGCTCGCTGGGGTGGGGCGCCGAACTCGAGGAGGCCGTCGCGCAGTTGCGCACGGTGGGCCTGATGGCGACGCCAGCCAAGCCCAACACCCGCTATCTGCCCGGCTGGGTACAACAGCCTGACCGGGCAGTGCGGATGGCCTACTGGTGGGCAGTGATCCTCAAGCAGCACCGCTGGAAGCTCTACGCCTGCGGCGATGCGGTGGCCCGCCACGGTTTCATCGCCGAGGTTCCCGGCGTCGGCGGCGAGTCCGCCCTGGTGATCTACCCCGGCGATATGCCCGACGACGGAACTGCGGCATCGGCTTTGGCCAACCATCTCGCGCGGCTCGGTTCAGGCCAGCGCGCATTCGTGCAGCGGGTCATCGGTGACGCCGCTGCAGGAGAGGGCCGGGTGGTCTGAATGCCTGGCGCACAGCTGATCTCGAAGGTGGTGATACCGCTGCTGCTCTAGCTGCGCCCACTGCCACGGCGCACTTCGTCAGACATTTTCATAGCGGTGACCTTTCCCCAGATAGCAGAGAAGCCCCCGTAGGGGCTGTCTCAGGGGGTGGACGAGAAGCGGGAACTTCGCGTCCGGGTCTCCTCAAACTAAGGAGAGATGACTTTGCTCGGTCAATCTCAGGGTAGAGGCTACGCCTC
This sequence comes from Mycobacterium sp., assembly GCA_020439025.1. Taxonomy (GTDB): domain Bacteria; phylum Actinomycetota; class Actinomycetes; order Mycobacteriales; family Mycobacteriaceae; genus Mycobacterium. The sequence goes on from JAGQTO010000307.1 coordinate 6,988, forward strand.
AACGGAAGCAAGAGTTCCGGCCCTTTCTGTCCGATCTTCTGTGCTGACCTGCACCAACCCGGTGCGCAGCGCGGCTCCGGCCTCCGACGAGGCCGATCTGGGCCTCGGTAGCTGGAAACCGTCGATCTTCGACGACTGCCCGATGTGCGGGAAGGCACCGGTGGAGCCGGTGCGCGTGGACGGGCAGCTCGCCTGCCGGTCGTGCACCAGCGCGTGCACCATCTGCGGTTCGGCCTGTGTGCCCGGTGACGACGCCTGCAGCGAATGCGTGCGCCACCTGAGCCTCGACCGCGAGGCGATCCCCGCATGAGAACCCCATACCTGCTGGCCAGCGCCTGCACCGCCAGCGACCCCGAAGCCCGCTACCACCAGGCCGAACTGGCGATCTGGGACGAGTTGACCGGCAGCCTGGCCGAGTATCCGCGGATCTGGCGTTCTCCCGAAGAGGGCGCCATGGTCCTGGCCGAAGAAGTCGACGAGCTGTGGGACGAGATCCGCGGCAATCACATCGGACGCGCCCGCGCCGAGGCCTCCCAGGTCGGGGCAATGGCGCTGCGGTTCATCGCCGACCTCTACGAGCCCGACGGCCCCGGTGGCGCTGTGGAGCGGTGCCGCGCAGCGGCGGCTGAGCAGCACGACGCCATGGCCCTGGTGGGCCCGCGGGGACGGCAGTGCGCATCGAGTCACGAGGCGTTCGGCTACCTCAAGCGTGAGTTCGATGCGCTGTGGTCGGCGATCCGCTTCGATGAGCCCGCGCGCCCGATCGCCGCCCGTGTGGCCGCGATGGCGGTGCGGTTCATCGCCGAGATCACCACTTCCTCGACGGCTGTGGCGGTGTCGGTCCGATGAGCGCGGCGGCCGAGATGGAGTGGCAGAAGCGGGCTGTGTGCTACCTGGAGACCTCGGATGCACCGGAGATGTGGACGTCAGACCGTCGGCCGCATGAGCTGCTGCGCAAGGAACTTCAGCGGATGTGCGCACGGTGCCCGGTGAGGGAGCGGTGCGCGGGCGAGGCGGTGTTCAGCGACGCAGAGACCGGCACCTACGCCGGGGTGTACCTGCCGCAGAACATCGCCGCCAACGCCGGCCGGCGGGCCACGGCCATGGAGGAGCTGCGGGTGATCGCCGGCCTTCCCTCGGCCCGTGACGACCTGGCCTATCTGGGGGTGTCGGCATGAGCCCGACATCGACGCCCGCACGGCGCCGCCCGCCGCGCAGCTCCACGTTCGCGTCGCTGACCTCCTCGGCGCGACTGCACCTGTGCGCGGTCGCCGAGGAGCCCGAGGTGCGCGCCCGGCACGCGGCGGCGCTGCTGGCGTTCACCCCGACGGTGCGCCGGATCGGCACCCGGATGCGGATCCGCTTCGACCACGGCCCGACCGCGCTGTGGCTGACCGAGGTGTTGTCCAACAAGGACGTCAACCTCATCGACGTCGGCGGCGATGGCGGCACCGTCGAGGTGCTCAACCCGCAGATCGTGTTGGGCCGGTACGGCTTTCGTGACGGACGGTGGGTGTTCGGGCAGGGGATGACGGCCGCGCTGGGCATCAGCCGCGGCGCAGTGCACGCCGCCGGGGTGTTCAACGGTCACGGATTGAAGGTGGCGTGCCCGAGCGCGCCGATGATGCTGACGCTGACCGCGGTGATGTCGCGGTTGGGAATCACTGCCAAGCCCACCGACGGGGATCCGCGCGCGGCGATCGCGCCGGCGGATGTCCCCGGCGCATTGGAGCAGCTTGGCGTCGCAGAAGTCGCCGCGGAGTACCGGCGCCTGCGCGAGACGAACTCGATGGGAGAGCAGTCATGAGTACTGGCGGGGGACGGCCGAATGCGCGGTGGATCAACCACCGCATCACCGCACACCGGATGCACCGGCGGGGGCAGTCGATCGACACGATCGCCGATCACCTGCGGGTCAGCACCCGGTCGGTGAGCCGGTATCTGGAGAAGGAATGCCCGGAGCCGTTGGCCGCCGAGCCCGAGGTGACCCTTCAGGACTTCGCGCTCGACGGGGCGTGTGGGGAGTTCCCCGAGTACGACTGGTCGACCCGCAGCCCGGCGATGCAGAGGGAGTGCAAGGCGATCTGCCAGTACTGCCCGGTGCTGGAGAAGTGCCGCAGCTACGGCCTAAACCAGGGCCGCAACGACTCCGGGATCTGGGGTGCGCTGACCAAGAGTGAGCGTGAGCGCGAGATCGCCCGGCAACGCAGGACCAGCGGGCGGCCCGACATCGCCGCCGCGGCACAGCAGCAGGGTGCGGCGTGAGTGCCCCGCCAGAGTTCTCGGGGACCCCGCGGCGGGCGCCGGCGGCGCCAGGTAGCGGGATTCCAGCCGACCGGCACGAGGCCTATCGGCGCGGATTGTGCGGGGATTGCCGCACCGCCTGGCACGCGGCCGGGATGCCGCGCTGCGCGCAGTGCCACGCCGTCTACACCGCCGGCGGTGGGGCTCCCGCTTTGACGGTCGTGGCTGGAGGCAAGCGCGGCAGCGGCCCGTGGCGGCCGCGGCCCTCGTTGGTGGTGGTGAAGAGCGCATGAGGCACAACAGTTTTGGATCACACGGGGGTGTGTGGTGACGTTGACGTTGGATCTGCATCTGCCGCATCTGGCCCACAATGAGTCGGCGGCAGGCTTCTCCGAGGACCGGCGCTACCGGTACTGGTTGACCCGGCGGTGGGGTTCGGGGCCGGCGCTGATGTTCGTGTCGTTGAACCCGTCGGATGCCGATGAGCACCACGACGACCCGACCACGCGCCGTGATGTCCGGTTCGCGCGCAACTTCGGCTACGACGCCGTGACGCTGACCAACCTCTACGCCGCACGTACCCCGCACCCGAAAGAGTTGGCCGCCGTGGCTGATCCGGTCGGCCCGGACAACGACGAGCACCTGGATCGGGCCGCGGCCGCCCATGACGTGATCGTGTTCGCCTGGGGTGCTCACGCCGATCCGGTGCGGGCGCGGTCGGTGGCCACCCGGCTGTGGCGGATCGCGGCAGCTGCCGGCGGGTCTGTGGCGGTGTTGGGCTGGACGGCCGGTGAGCAACCGCGCCATCCGCTGTACCTGCGGGGCGACACCCCGCTGCAGTGCCTGACCGCGGCAGCGCACCGCGACATGCTCGACGTGGATCCGCGGTGGCCGCGGCTGCTGTCGGATTCCGCTGCCGTGCTCGGTGGCGACCAGGACCCCGGAGCGCTGTCATGAGCGCCGCGATCGACTACGAGCAGCACCGGTTCGCGATCGGAGCGGCCCTGTCGGGGTGCGGGTATCACGCCATCGACCTGGAGATGCTGTTTCCCCGGATCAGCAGCGCCCAGGCGGCAGGCCGCAATCCCGCTGAGGTGGAGGCCTTTTCACCTTGTGGTGCGCGGGTGCAGGTCATCGCCAAGCTCGGACCGTTCACCTATGGCAGCCGGTGGCTCACGCGGCTGCGCTGCGAGCGGTGCAGCTGGGTGGTTGCGCTCAATCGGGGCACCGTCGAGCAGGAGATCGACCTGTACACCGCCGAGGCCGGCGGAGACCGCCGCGGCGAGCTGCTGCGCGACATCTTCACCTCGATCCTGGCTGACGCCACACCCGGCCCCGACTCGCAAGCCGGGCACCGCTCGGACCTCCTCGCGCATGCCGCACGGCACCGCCCTGTCCTGACCGTCTGCGCCAAGTGCAGCGAGGCCGGCCTGTCGGCGGCGCACGGTCCGAGCGCGTCGCGGTGCCCGCACGCCGCCGTGGTGTGCCAGGAGTGCTCGTTCACCGCGGGTTCGTGGGCCGGGGAGTGGGAGGGCGTCACCACCGACGAATGCGTGGTGGCCTCGCCGTGCTCAACGCTGCTCGCGCTGGCCGACCACTACGGCCTTGCGGTCAAGGGCCGGGAGGAGTGCCGGTGATCGCGAACAACCCGCGCCTGGCCGAGGTGGGGTCGCAGAACAATCGGCAGAAGGCCGCCGCGGCGGGCCGCACACAGGCCGTGCTGGCGCGGATCGCGCTGGAGACACTGCAGGGACAGCGGCCATCGGCGCACCGGGACCGGTGGATCCGGGCGCTGAAGCACCGCATCAGCAACCCCGACGGCGCGCTGGCCGAACTCGGTCAGTCGATGGCGCCGCCGATGACCAAACACGCGTACGCGGCCCTGCTGCGCCGTGCATTGCGCGGCGGCGGAATCTCCGCCGCCGCGGAATCCAGCGACTCCGAGGGAGGCCTGCGTGGTTAAGAAGTGGATCAGTCGCGCCGCAGTATGGGCGGGCCTGCGCAGAGACGCCGGAGACGACCGGGACCTGCAGCTGGAGCGCTACATCGCCGGCTCATTGACCGATGAGGCCCTGGCATGGGCTGTGAGCACCTGGCGTCAGCGCTACCTGTGACTGCTGTGACGGGTGGCAATTACTGCGACATCTCCCCAGGTGGCGTCGGCAACGCCGCCGTGGGGTCGTGTCAATCCAAGATCACCGGCCAATGGCGTGGTCGGATGGACGGTAACGACTCGGTAAAGGAGGTTTGACTAGCGAATCTAACCGTTCCCGTGGAAGGGGACGACTCAAAAATTCAATAGCGGGATCAGAGGACAGAGTGCCCCCGGAGGGGGTGTTTCTGGGAGAAGTTCCAAACCGTTTCCTCGGAGCGCCAACTCCGAGCCTCGCGAGATCCGAAGCGCCAACTTCGTTTCTCAGGTCCCCGCCGTAACAGGGAGAACACCGTGGTAGGTAGTTCTCAGGGTAGCGCTTACCCTGGACACAGATCAACACATGTGACCGGGGTTTCGCCTCTACACCCCGTGACCTGCGTCAACGCAGGACCCTCATGGGCGTGTCGCGGAGGTCGAAACCCCCGTAAATCCGTTTGCCAGAACCGGCAGCGGACCGCCTTTTCCGG
>JAGQTO010000308.1 GCA_020439025.1 Mycobacterium sp.
TCCAGCAAAACCCTGATCGCCGCACTGCTCGACCGGTCCGGCTCGATGTCGACCTCCGTGACCGCCACCGAGGACGGCTGGCGGGAGATCATCACCTCGCAGCTCGCCGAACCGGGGCACTGCCAGGTGACCCTCGCGCAGTTCGACAACGAATACGAGCTGGTCTACCCGCCCACCGACATCGCCGCGGTGCCCGAATTCACCCTCGTACCGCGCGGCAGCACCGCCCTGCTCGACTCGGCCGGACGGTTCATCACCGAAGTGGGCGAAGCGCTTTCGGCGCTTCCCGAACACGAGCGGCCCGGCCACGTCATCTGCCTGATCATGACCGACGGCATGGAGAACGCCAGCCGGCACTGGACCTGGGACGCCGTCCAGAAGCTGATCACCCAGCAACGCGAGGTCTACAGCTGGGACTTCATCTTCCTCGGCGCCGATATCGACGCCGTCGAAGTCGGTCGACGGATGGGCGTGGAATCCAAGTACTCGATGTCCTTCGACAAGTACGACTACGTCGCCAACCGTGCGGCCTTCGCCTCGACGCACGATGTGATGAGCCGCAAGCGCAAGGAGGCGTACCGACGGTCCGACGACGACGGCTTCAGCGACGAAGACCGCAAGAAGGCGATGGGGCAGTAACAGTTTCAGGCCCCGACGGTCTGGGCCGTCCGCGCCTCAGAAAGCCGGGTCCGTCGGCGCGGTGCTATGCCGCAGCACCGCGCCGACGCACGCGGCGACAAACCCGCGGATCGCAATCACCTCAGCGTGCTGGCGAGTCGCATCCCGGCAGGGAGTCCCGTCGCAGAGCTCGAGGGCCCCGACTGCAAATCCACCACCGCCCAACGGAATCTGAGTTGCCTCGACGGGCCACGACGCGCGGTCCGACGACTTGTCGGATCCTTCATCTAGCCTTCGGGTTCAGAGTGATCGCCGAGGCGTCTGGCGGCACGGCGAGCTACATCACGGGGGAACAATGAGCGTCGAAACCACGGCCGAAGCGTTGCTGGCGGAATATCTGCACCGCTACCTGTGGGCCGATGAGGACTGGCTCGAGGTCGATGAGGCCAGCGCCACCTACTGGCAGGCCCGACTGGCCCAGACCACGACCGTGGAGCTGAGCTCCGAGGGCTGGGCGAAGTGGCGGATCAGGACCCGGATCGTCGAACAGGTCGACGACGGCGCCGATGCCCGTGAAGTCTGTTTGATGCTGAACCGGTATGCCGCCGGCTGGAGTTTCGCCTACAACGCCGACGACCACACCGTGGACGCCATCGCCGCGGCGTACGCCCCGCCGCAGTGGGACACCTTCTTGCTCCGCCTGTCGGAGACGGCCAAACTCAGCGCGTGGATGTGCGATGTCATCGCCGAACGGCTCGCCGAGACCCTCGGCGGTGTTCCGGCGTTCAGCCATCCCGCTGACCGATCCGGGCTGCGTGGAAACTACGACGGCACCTACCACTACCTGGAAACTCTCCGCGGGCGCCCGGAGTGGCTTCTCGATCTGACCCGCTACCGGTTCGATGCCATCGAGGACATCGCATCCGTCATCGCCAAGTTTGTCAGCGCGCCGTCGGAGTCGGTGCAGTCCGAGGGACAGCAGCTACGCATCGCGGTGGGCCCCGGCCTGGAACTGGCCGCCGGCTTCCACAAGCATCCGATCTTCGGCACCGGCTGGAGAAGCTCCCTGGTGATCGACCCCCGGCCGGTGACTGAAGCGTTGGCCGACTACGTCTCGGCGATGACATGGGCGCTGTTCGACGGTCCCGGCACCAACCTCCTCGGCGGATGGGCACCCGAGGCCGAGGGGCTGACGTTCCAGCAGTGGAACACCGCGTCGGAGATCCGCAACCAAGAACAGCTGGACTCCTACACCGGTCACTCGGCCACCGACCTGTGGGGCTTCACCTCCACCCTCAGCGACGTGATGGTTCTGCTCTCCCCGCGGCAGCCACCCCAGGACGGCGACAGCGACGCTGCCACTGACGCCGCTGGCCGGGCCGAGATAGTCATCGCCGCGATCAGCGAGCAGGCGCGCCCCGCGGTGGCCGAACGGCCCGAAGAGGGCCAGGCGCCGGCAGACCGGCGGCTGCTCTGGCTTGAACACCGCCAGACCCTGGTGGTCGCGGCGTGGTTCAACCCGATGGGGCCGACCGTCACCAGCACCGAGGTCTGCGCCCTGCCCGACGGCACGGAGTACCTCGTGCATTTCCGCCGGCATCCGTTTGCCCCCCACTACCGCGTGGTGGGTGCCCTCACCCCCGAGGGCGATGACTCTCAGCTTCTCGGTGAGGCGACCAACCTGCTTTTCGGGCAGTCGCTGCCCAACGTGCTGGCCCTGTGGAACAACCCGGACGCCGACGCCTCCGAGGTCCCCGAGTCGCTAAGCGACCGCATCCGCGAGATCGCCGCCGCCGGCGGCAAGGATCTGACGGCGGCCGCGGCCTGGGTTGAAAGGACCAAGGGCAATCCGTGGGAATTCGCGGCGGTCGATCAGAGTGAAGCCCAGCGGGTCACAGCGGCCGCCCGGGACGCCGCAGCGGCACATCCCTCCCCCGACAGCGGCTTCGCCGCATGGTGGCAGCAGGTGTCCAGCTTCGACAATGTCGCCGCCAACTTCAGGTTCCTGCCCGAGGCCTGGGACGGCTCCCTGAATACCCAAAGGGCTTTCGGCAATCTCGGCAACTTCGACGTCGGCCCACTGCTGGTCACTTACTCCGACATCGGCATGCCCGGAAGCTGACCGCTGCTGGGACGGAGGCCAAGGGCTCGACCATTCACCCGATCTGTCGGACACAACCATGTTGTTCAGTTGACACAGGGTATTCCGCCGCCACCGATGGGCGAACCCGCGTCCGGAAGCGGGAAATCGGAAGGGACGTCATCCCCACTGACATTTTCGATCGCGGAATTCACTGCTGCAGAGGGCAGTTCATATCCTTGACCCAAAATTACCCGGACCTCGCCCGGATCAACCTGTTCAGCCTTTTGGGCCGGGGTAGCGATTCCCAGCATCGCGGTGAGCGCGTCGGCATCGGGTTGGGCACCATGCCCGTAGTACACGGCCGTATCCGGCAGTTCACCGTCGTTGCGGTCCCGGATTTCCTCGATCGTGTAACCGGCCCGGGTCAGGACATCGGCCACCCGCGAGGCCAGCCCATAGGTGTCACCGGCGTTCACGACGGCCACGGGG
>JAGQTO010000052.1 GCA_020439025.1 Mycobacterium sp.
CGCTATCCGGTGTCCGGCGGCGCCTACGTGTACGGCCGGGAGCGCCTCGGGGAGTTCTGGGGCTACCTGGCCGGCTGGAGTTTCGTCGTCGGCAAGACCGCCTCGTGCGCGGCGATGGCGCTGACCGTCGGCCTCTACGCCTGGCCGCAGCACGCCCACGCCGTAGCGGTCGCCGCCGTGGTGGCGCTGACGGCGGTGAACTATCGCGGCATCGAGAAGTCGGCGCTGCTGACCAGGGCGATCGTGGCCGTGGTGCTCGCGGTGCTGGCCGGGGTCATCGCCACGGTGGCACTGTCCGGCCGCGCGGATGCGGCGGGCCTGGAGCTGACCGGCGGCGGCCCGGCCGGGGTGCTGCAGGCGGCCGGGCTGCTGTTCTTCGCCTTCGCCGGCTACGCGCGCATCGCCACGCTCGGTGAGGAGGTGCGCGACCCGGGGCGGGTCATCCCGCGCGCGATACGGCTGGCCCTGGTCACCACGCTGGCGGTGTACACGATGGTGGCCGTGGCCCTGATGGCGGCACTCGGGTCCGAATTACCCGGCGCCGCAGCGCCGTTGGCCGACGCGGTCCGCGTTTGCGGGGCGGGGTGGCTGGAGCCCGTCGTGCGGGCCGGAGCCGCGGTCGCGGCGCTCGGCTCGCTGCTGTCGCTGATCCTGGGGGTGTCGCGCACCGGCCTGGCGATGGCGCGCGGCGGACATCTTCCGGCCGCCCTGGCCGCGGTGCATCCGCGCCACCGGGTGCCGCACCGCGCCGAGCTGGCGCTCGGCACGGTGGTCGCGGTGGTGGCCGCGACCGTCGACATCCGCGCGGCGATCGGGTTCTCCTCGCTGGCGGTGCTGATCTACTACGCGATCGCCAATGCCGCGGCCTGGACACTGGACCGCTCCCCGGCAGGCCGCCTGGTCGCCGCACTCGGGCTGGCGGGATGTCTGCTGCTGGCGGTGTTTCTCCCGTCGGCCTCGGCACTGGCCGGCAGCGTCGTCGTCGGGATCGGGGCGCTGGTCTACGCGGCGACGAGGTTGAGGAGGACGGGGTTGAGGTAGCCCTCATCCCGTCGCGGGCTCACTCCCCGGACAGTTCGTGGCGGGTCCGGTCCTCGCGGGCGGGAATGCCGTTGCGGCCGTTGAGATCCTGGGCGTAGAACCCGACCCCGTAGGCCACCCCGCCGCCGTTGATCCGGAGGGCGTCGCGGTCGACGTGGTCGAGGGTGTCGGTCTCCTTGTGGTAGTTCGGGTCGAAGGGGGCGTTGGCGGTGCCGCCCCACAATTGTTCCTGCTCGGGGCTCTTGTCCTCCTCGGCGCCGGAGAACAGCCCGCCCGCGGGAATACCCGCCCGGGTGAACCCGTCGTAGTCCGAACGCCCGTCGAACGAGGTGTCTTCGGCGGCCTCGCCCGCCTTCTTCAGGTAGTCGACCAGTGTGCGTTCGATACCGGCGGAGCCCTCCGGCACCCGGGGCGGGCTCTGGTCGCGGCCCGGGGCGGTCGACTGGTCGCCGTCATAGGTGAAGTAGCCCGGGTTGGGCGAGCCCAGCATGTCGAAATTCAGATACAGCGCAATGTCTTTGAGCTGTTCGGCGTCGAGGGTTTCCAGGTACTTGCGGGAACCGACGATGCCGATCTCCTCGGCGCCCCAGAACCCGAAGCGCACGGCGTTGTTGATCGCCGGGGCGTTGCCGAGCTGCACCGCGGTCTCCAGTATCGCCGCCACCCCGGACCCGTTGTCGTTGATCCCCGGCCCTTCCGGAACGGAGTCGAGGTGTCCGCCCACCATCACCACGTTCTGCGCGGATCCGGTTGCGGTCTGGGCGATGACGTTGCGCGCCGAGATCGTCTCGGTGGTGGCGTCGAGGGTGAGCTTCACCGGTCCGGGGGCGGCGCGCAGGCGGGCGCCGTCGGCCTTGCTGATGCCGACCACGGGGATGCTGATGTCGGAGTCCTCCCCCAGCGTGCCCCCCATGTTCTCCTGGTCGACGTTGTCGGCGACGACCACGGCCACCGCGCCCAGTTTCGCCGCTATGGAGCCCTTCTGGGCGAACGGGCACTTTCCGCGGTCCACCAGGATCACCGCCCCCTTGACCGGCAGGCCCTCGTAGTCCGACGGGGCGCACCCGGGGGTCTCGTCGGCGGGGGCGGCGACCAGAGGACCGCCCACACCGTCGGTGCCGACGGTGTACTTCAGCGGGCTGGCCTCGACCTTGGCTCCCCCGACTGTCAGGGTCGCGTCGCCGCCGTTGAAGACCCGGGTCTGGAACTGCGGGGTCTGAACCTCGAAACCGGCGTCGCGCAACACCCCGACGACGTAGTCGACGCTGGCGTCGTAGCCGGGAGTGCCGACCGCACGGTTGCCACCGTGGGCGTCGGCGATCTCCTGCAGCGCGGCGAGGTGATCCACCATCGCCTCGACGGTGAGTTTTCCACTCAGCTCGGAGGCGAATTCGATGGCCGCCTGGTTCTCCCTGACCGGCTGGCCTCCGTCGGCCGACTTGGCGCAGCCGGCAGCCAGGGTGGCCGTCGCGAGGATCGCGAGGACGGCCCGCGCCGTACGGGATGTGCGATTCACCGCGCCCAGGTTAGTCGGGCCAGCACGAGGGCGGCCACCGCCGCCATCCCGGCGGCGGTGGGGTGAAACGGTGCGGGCCGCCAGGGCAGGAACAACCCCTGACCCGTCGTCCACGGATCCGGCGACCAGGGGTGGTGGTCGCGGCTGGCATGGGAGGCCGCGACGATCTCGCACCCGGTCTCGCGGGCCGCCGCAGCGGTGAGAGCGGCCAGTCGGGAGCCGACTCGCCGGGCCCGCGCCGCGACGTCGGCGGGCAGCGGTTGATCTGCGGCCTCCGGCGGCGGCAGCAGCGTCAGGTAGTCCACGAACACCACGGTTGCTTGGGGGCTCCTCCGGCGCACCGCAGCGCCGACCTCGCGCAGCGATGCGGCGACCCGTTCGAGGGCATTCTCCCGGGCACCCGGGTCCAGCAGTGCGCGCAGTTTCGGGCCGATCACCGGCAGCGCGCGCAGCGCCGACGGCAGTGTGGCGGCGACAAGCATCGGCACATAGCCGACGTCGTTGCCGCCGATGGTGACGGTCACCAGGTCCTCGGTGCCGTCGAGGGCCTGGATCTGCGGCGGGGCCCCGTTCTGGGAGTCGGTGAGCAGGTGGCTCGTGGTCGCCCCGGAGTACGTGACGTCGATGAGCTCGGCTCCAGTGCGCCGTGCGATCACGTGCGGGTAGTTGCCGGCCGAGCGCATCGCACGCCATGGCGAACCCGCCGCCCTGGGCCGGATACCCGGACCGGCCGCCATCGAACTGCCGAGGGCCACGTAACGCCCGATGCGCGGCAACGATTCCTGCGGCATCCCCTGCGGCTCAGTGTTGCTCTGGCGGAGCGCTGATCCCGGCGGCGCACCAGGCGAACCCCGCCCCGGCGATCTCCAGGGTGTGCGCGAAGTCCAAGGCGCAGGTGTGCGGCGGAACGGCCGCGCTGATCCGCAACCGGTGCCAGCTGGCGGCGAAACCGGGGTGCAGCAACAACCCGGCGACCTCGTCCTCGGCCACCCAGCGCAGCTCGTAGCTCTCCCGGTTGGGCACCGTCTCGAGCAGTGCCGGGGCGTCGGCGATCACGGTGGTGTAGCGCCAATGGGCGCCACGCGGCCCGCGGACCTCGGCGGTCTGAATCTGCGCCCGGACCCGGAGATGCTCGAGCGGTAGGCCGGCCTCCTCCTCGGCCTCCCGCAACGCGGCCTCTTGGGGTTCCTCGTGACTGTCCAGGGCGCCGCCGGGCAGCCCCCACGTCCCGCCCTGATGGCTCCACGCGGCACGGTGTTGCAGTAGCACCGCCGGCCGGCCGTCCTCGCGCGGTGCCCGAACCAGCAAACCCGCCGCGCCGAACCGCCCCCAATGGTGCGTACCGGCCTCGGAGACCACCCATCCGTCGCCGTCGCCTCGCACGTTTTCCACAATAGGTGCGCCACGATGAGAAGCGGGGCCGAGATGCGGCCCAATCTGCGCCGGACGCTCTTAGAATTTACTCATAGGATTTTCAGCACAGCGCCGTATCCAGGACAGCGACGTATTCAGCACAGCGGCGCTCAAGGACAGCGACGAACGCCGGCCGAGGGGAGCGAGGTTCACGCACCGTGACCGTCGAGTTGGCGCATCCCTCCACCGAGCCGTCGGCGCAACGGACGCCGACCGAGCCCGCCCACCCGCGCTGGTGGTTCGCCAACACCACCCCCGGCCGGATCGGGGTGATCGGCCTGATATTGGCGACGCTGGGCATCCTCAGCGCTTTCGCGATCTCCACGACGATCACCGAACGCCAGAACCAGCTCACCGAGGTGCTCGACCACACCGAGCCGCTGGCGTTCTCGGCCGGCAGGCTCTACACGACGCTGTCGATCGCCGACGCCGCCGCCGCCACCGCGTTCATCGCCCGAACCGAGCCCCGGGCGGTCCGGCAACGCTACGAACAGGCGATCACCGACGCTTCGGTCTCGATCACCCGGGCCTCCAGTGGCCTGACCGATCCTCCACTGGTGGATCTGCTGGGCCGGCTCAACGCCCAGCTCGCGGTCTACACGGGTCTGATCGAGACGGCCCGGACCAACAACCGGGTGGGCAATCCGGTCGGCTCGTCCTACCTGTCGGAGGCCTCGGCCCTGATGCAGGACAAGATCCTCCCCGACGCGCAGCGCCTGTACGAGGCGACCTCTGCCCGGGTGGACGCCGAGACGACGGAGTCGACCAAGATCCCCGCGCCGGTGATCATCGTGGTGACCGCGACCCTGGCCTTCGGCGCATTCGCGCACCGTTGGCTGGCGCAGCGGACCAAGCGGCGGGTGAACATCGGCCTGGTGGCCGGCGGTCTGGCGATTTCGGTGATGATCGTCTGGGTCGGCACCGCGCTGACCCTGTCCACCGTGGGCAGCCGGTCGGCGAAGAACACCGCGGCCGACTCGTTGCGCACGGTGACCAACCTGGCCATCACCGCCCAGCAGGCCAGGGCCGACGAGACGCTGTCACTGGTCCGCCGCAGCGACGAGGAACTGCGCAAACGCTCCTACTTCCAGCGCGTCGACGATATGCGCCAGCAGTTGGCCGAATACCTTGCCCGCAAGGACACCGTGGACAAGAGCGGACTGGCCCAAGCCGACGAACTGCTGGTGAAGTGGCGACAGGCCGACGAGCGGATCAACGACTACATCAACGTCGGCAACTACCAGGCGGCCACCCAGGTCGCCCTCGGCACCGGCGAGGACGACTCCACTCCCGCCTTCGACAAGCTCAATGACGCACTCAGCGAGGGGATCCAGGAAAGCCGCAAGCAACTTCGCCACGACATCCTCCAGGCCCGGCGGGTGCTGTCCGGGACGACCGTGGGCGGGGCGGCACTGTCGGTCGGGGCCGCGGTCGCCGTCGCGCTGGGACTGTGGCCGCGAATGAGCGAGTATCGGTGATGGTCTTGCACAACACGCTTCCGACTCTGCGGCGCCTCACGATCGCGGTGCTGGCCGTGGCCGCCCTGGGCGCCTGCGGGCAACCGGTGGATCCGGCTTCCCAGCCCACCCCGACGCTGGCCCCGCCGACTCCCGCCGGGATGGAGGAACTGCCCGTCGATGAGGCTCTGCCGCCCGATGACGAGCCGGAGAGCTGTGACCTCACCGCCAGCCTGCGACCCTTCCCCACCAAGGCCGAGGCCGACGCCGCGGTGGCCGCGATCCGCAAACGCGGGCGGCTGATCGTCGGCCTGGACATCGGCAGCAACCTGTTCTCCTTCCGCGACCCGATCACCGGCGTGATCAGCGGGTTCGACGTGGACATCGCCGGCGAGGTGGCCCGCGACATCTTCGGCACCCCGACGGCGGTGGAATACCGCATCCTGTCCTCGGCCGACCGGATCACCGCCCTGGAGGACAACACCGTCGACATCGTGGTCAAGACCATGACCATCACCTGCGAGCGGCGCGAGAAGGTCAACTTCTCAACGGTGTACTTCAATGGCTTCCAGCGGATCCTCGCCCCGCGGGAGTCCGATATCTTCGGCCCGTCGGATCTGTCCGGCAAGCGGGTATGCGTGGCACGGGGCAGCACCTCGATCGAGCGGGTCGCCGAGATCGAGCCGCCGCCGACCATCGTGACCGTGGTGACCTGGGCGGACTGCCTGGTCGCTTTGCAGCAACGGGAGGTCGACGCGGTGAGCACCGATGACGCCATCCTCGCGGGGCTCATCGCCCAGGACCCCTATCTGCATATCGTCGGCCCCAGCATGGCCCAGGAGCCGTACGGGATCGGGATCAAACTGTCCAACACCGGGCTGGTCCGGTTCGTCAACGGAACCCTCGAGCGGATCCGCACCGATGGCACCTGGGACACGCTGTACCGCAGATGGTTGACGGTGCTCGGCCCGGCACCGGCACCTCCGGCACCGAAGTACTCGGACTGATGAGCGCCGCCGAACAGCAGGACATCGAGGTCGGCACCCAGCCGGCCGGTTCGGCCGAGCTCGGTCTCGACTCGGTGGCGACCATGCGGCCGATGTCCACCCAGGCGGTGTTCCGGCCGTCCTTCGACGATGACGACGACGAGGTTCTGGTCGTTAACGAGCCGATCGAGACCGACGAGCACACCGCGACGGTGTCGCGGACGGTGTCGGCCACCCGCCGCCTGGGCGGCGGTCTGGTGGAGATCCCGCGGGTGCCGGAGATCGACCCGCTGGCCGCCCTGATGGTCAAACCCGTTGTCGCCGAATCGAAGCGGTACTGCTGGAACTGCGGTCGGCCGGTCGGCCGCTCCACCGATGAACACGAGGGCGAGTCAGAAGGCGTCTGCCCCAACTGCGGCAGCCCCTTCTCGTTCCTGCCCCAGCTGAAACCGGGCGACATGGTCGCCGATCAGTACGAGATCAAGGGCTGCATCGCGCACGGCGGACTGGGCTGGATCTACCTCGCCGTCGACCACAACGTCAATGAGCGCCCCGTCGTCCTCAAAGGTCTGGTGCACTCAGGTGACGCCGAGGCTCAGGCCATCGCGATGGCCGAGCGGCAGTTCCTCGCCGAGGTGGCCCATCCCTCGATCGTCAAGATCTTCAACTTCGTCGAGCATCCCGACGTCCGCGGCGAGCCGATCGGCTACATCGTGATGGAGTACGTCGGCGGCAAGTCGCTCAAACCCCCCAAGGGCCAAAGGCTTCCGGTGGCCGAGGCGATCGCCTACATGCTGGAGATCCTGCCCGCGCTGGGCTATCTGCACTCGGTCGGCCTGTGCTACAACGATCTCAAGCCGGAGAACATCATGGTGACCGAGGAGCAGCTCAAGCTGATCGACCTCGGCGCGGTGTCGCGGATCAACTCCTTCGGCTACCTTTACGGCACACCGGGGTATCAGGCACCGGAGATCGTCCGAACCGGCCCCACGGTGGCCAGCGATATCTACACCGTTGGGCGGACGCTGGCGGCACTGACACTGAAGTTGCGCACCCGCAACGGACGCTATGTCGACGGGCTGCCTGAGGACGACCCGATCCTGGCCCGCTACGACTCCTATGCCCGGTTGCTGCGCCGGGCCATCGACCCCGATCCGCGCCGGCGTTTCACCAGCGCCGAGAAGATGTCGGCACAGTTGGTCGGCGTGCTGCGCGAGGTGGTGGCGGCCGACACCGGGACCCCGCGACCCGGCCTGTCCACCGTCTTCACCCGCACCCGGTCCACGTTCGGAGTGGAACTGCTGGTGGCGCACACCGACGTCTACCTCGACGGTCTGGTGCACGCCGAGCGGCTGACCGCCCCGGAAATCGTCACCGCCCTGCCGGTCCCGCTGGTGGACCCGACCGATATCGCGGCGACGGTGCTGTCGGCGACGGTGCTCTCGCAGCCGGTGCAGACCCTGGACTCGCTGCGGGCCGCCAGGCACGACAGCCTGGAGTCCGACGGGGTCGACCTGGGCGACTCGGTGGAACTGCCGCTGATGGAGGTCCGGGCGCTGCTGGACCTCGGTGACGTGGCCAAGGCCGGCCGCAAACTGGAGGCCCTCGCCGAACGGGTGGGATGGCGTTGGCGGCTGGTGTGGTTCAAGGCGGTCGCGGAGCTGCTCAACGGCGACTTTCACTCGGCGACAAAGCATTTCACCGAGGTTCTGGACACCTTCCCCGGCGAGCTCGCCCCGAAGCTCGCGCTGGCGGCGACCGCGGAACTGGCCGGCACCTCAGAGGAGCGCCAGTTCTACGAGACCGTTTGGCACACCGACAACAACATCATCTCGGCCGGATTCGGCCTGGCCCGCGCTCAGTCCGTCGAGGGCGACCGGCATGGGGCGGTGACCACCCTCGACGAAGTGCCCGTCGGCTCAAGGCATTTCACCACCGCGCGACTGACCAGCGCGGTGACGCTGCTGTCCGGGCGCTCCGCACACGAACTGACCGAGGAGCAGATCCGCGACGCCGCGCGCCGAGTGGAGGCACTGCCCGCCAGCGAACCGCGGGTGCTGCAGATCCGCGCACTGGTGCTCGGCACCGCGATGGACTGGATCGTGAGCAACGCGGCCAGCCCGGCACCGATTCTCGGGTTCCCGTTCACCGAGCACGGGTTGCGCCTGGGCGTGGAAGCCTCGCTGCGCGGCCTGGCCCGGGTGGCCAACAGCCAGGCGCACCGATACGCCCTGGTGGACCTGGCCAACCAGGTGCGCCCGATTACCACCTTCTAAGGCCCCTTCCCCCGCCCCCGCGGGCACACCCTCCCCCGCGAGCAGACGCAAAAGACCCCGCGGCACGGCGTGTCACGGGGTCTTTTGCGTCTGCTCGCGCAGAGGGTGTGGTGCCGCGCGGCCGGGCTACAGCACCGTCATGCAGGCGCGGGCGATGGCCAGTTCCTCGTCGGTGGGCACGACCAGCACCGTTGTCGGCGAGGCGTCGGCGGAGATCCGGCGGGCTCCGCGCTCGGCGCCGTCATTGCGGCGCTCATCGAGTTCGATGCCCAGACCCGACAGACCGGCCAGCGCGTCCCGGCGGACCTTCGCGTCGTTCTCCCCCACCCCCGCGGTGAAGGAGATGACGTCGGTGCGGCCCAGCAGCACCAGGTAGGCGCCGATGTACTTGCGCAACCGGTGGATGTAGACCTCATATCCCAGCCGGGCGTCCTCGTCACCGGCGGCGATGCGCTGGTGCACCACCCGGAAATCGATCTCCCCGGTCAGGCCGAGCATCCCGGATCGCCGGTTGAGCATCGACTCGATCTCGTCCACGCCCATGTCCGCGGTCCGCCACAGATAGCTGATGATCCCCGGATCGACGTCGCCGGACCGGGTTCCCATCACCAAGCCCTCCATCGGAGTCAGACCCATGGTGGTGTCGACCGGGCGGCCCGCGGCAATGGCCGATGCAGAGGCCCCGTTGCCCAGGTGCAGCACGATCTGGTTCAGCGATTCCCTTGGGGAGCTGAGGAATTCGGCAGCTTGACGGCTGACGAAATCATGCGAGGTGCCGTGGAAGCCGTAACGGCGGATGTGCCAGCGGGCCGCGATCTCGCGGTCGATGGCGTAGGTCGACGCCGCGGCGGGCAGATCATGAAAGAAGGCCGTGTCGAAGACCGCGATATGCGGCAGATCGGGAAGCACCTTGCGGGCCACCTCGATACCGAGGACGGCCGGCGGGTTGTGCAGCGGCGCCAGCGGGGCGAGCTCACGCAATTGGCCGACGAGCCGGTCGTCGACGATCGTCGGCCGGTACAGGTTGGGGCCGCCGTGCACCACCCGGTGGCCGACCGCCACCAGGCCGAGGGCCGGCAGATCCTGGCCGCCCGGGGCGATGATCTCGAACGCGGCCCGCAGCGCGGCTTCGTGGTCGGCGACACCGCCGTCCTCCCCGATCCGCTCGACGATCCCGTCGACCAGCGACATCCCGGTGCGCGGTTCGACGAGCTGGTACTTCAGCGAGGAGGATCCGGAGTTGAGCACCAGTACGGTTTCGGACATCACTCCCCCTGAGCCTGGATCGCGGTGATGGCGACGGTGTAGACGATGTCCTCGACCAGGGCGCCGCGGGACAGGTCGTTGACCGGCTTGTTGAGCCCCTGCAGCACCGGGCCAATGGCGATCGCCCCGGCACTGCGCTGCACGGCCTTGTAGGTGTTGTTGCCGGTGTTGAGGTCGGGGAAGATCAGCACCGTGGCCCGGCCCGCGACCGGCGAGTTCGGCATCTTCGCCGCCGCCACCGTCGGATCCACCGCGGCGTCGTACTGGATCGGCCCCTCGACCAGCAGTCCGGGCTCCCTTTCGCGCACGAGTTCGGTTGCGGCCCTGACCTTGTCGACACCGGCGCCGCTACCGGACTCCCCGGTCGAGTACGACAGCATTGCCACCCTCGGGTCGATCCCGAACTGGGCGGCGGTCCGCGCGGAACTGATCGCTATATCGGCGAGTTCGGTAGCGGTGGGGTCCGGGACGATCGCGCAGTCGCCATAGGCCAGCACCCGGTCGCTCAGGCACATCAGGAAGATGCTGGAGACCGTCGACACCCCGGGCTGGGTCTTGATGATCTCGAAGGCCGGGCGGACGGTGTGGGCGGTGGTGTGCGCGGCACCGGAGACCATGCCGTCCACCAAATCGTTGTGCACCAGCATCGTGCCGAAGTAGGACACGTCGTGGATGGTCTCGCGAGCCCGTTCGAAGGTCACGCCCTTCTTCTTGCGGATCTCTGCGTACTGCTCGGCGAAGCGCTCGCACAGGTCGCTGGTGCGCGGGTCGATCACCGTCGCCGCGCTGAGGTCGACGCCGAGTTCGGCGGCCCGCGAACGCACCTGGCCCTCCTCCCCCAGGATGGTGAGGTCGGCGATCCCACGGCGCAGCAGCCGGCCGGCCGCAAGCAGGATGCGGTCGTCGTCACCCTCGGGCAGCACAATCCGCTTGCGGTCGGAGTGGGCGCGCTCCATCAGCTGGTAGGCGAACATTTGCGGGGTGGTGACGGTAGGGATCGGGATCGAGAGGCGCTCCAGCATGTCGGCGATGTCGACGCGATGCTGCATCAGATGCAGTGCGGTGTCGATCTTGGTCTGCGACGTCGCCGTCACCCGGCCGCGGGTATCGGCCACCGCCATGGCCGCCGAGAACGAGTCCAGGTCGGTGGCGATGATCGGCAGCCGCAGACCGACACCGGTCACCAGCCGGGCGATCTCCCGGTGCAATGACAGACCGCCGTTGAGGATGATGGTGGAAAGGGTGGGAAATCCCTCGGCGGCGTGGGCGCTGGCCACCGCGAGCACCACGTCGGAACGATCACCCGGGGTGATCACGGCCGCGCCCTCGCGCAGCCGTTCCAGAACGTGTTCGGCCGTCATCCCCGCCACCAGCACGTCCATCACTTCACGTCCGAGCAGCGAGGGGTCGCCGTGCACCAGGGTGCCGTCGACGGCACCCAGCAGTTCCGACACGGTCGGCGC
>JAGQTO010000053.1:0-7683 GCA_020439025.1 Mycobacterium sp.
GCGATGCCGGAGGTGCCCACCCCGGTGGCCGCACCGGCGCCGGCACCGGCACCCGCTCCCGAGGCCGGCGCGGCGGCCCCCGCGCCGGTGGCGGCTCCGGTCGCGGCCCCGGCCTATGACCCCAACACCCCGCCCACCCAGGACTTCCTGTATCCGGCGATCAGTAACGGCTGCCTGAAGGACGGCGGCAACGTGATCGCCACCGCGCTCTCTGTGGCCGGCCCTGCCAAGATCCCGGCCCCCGGCCCCGGTCCCGGTCAGACGGCCTACGTGTTCACCGCCGTCGGCACGCCGGCGCCGGCCGCCGAGCAGAAGCTGCCGCTCAACGTCACCTGGGTCAACCTGACCACCGGACGGTCCGGCAGCGCCACGCTCACGCCGAACCCCGAGATCAATCCCGAGGGCCCGACAACGCTGACCGCCATCGTCGACACCGGATCGGGCAGCATCATGTCGACGATCTTCGGCCAGGTGACCACCACCGACAAACAGTGCACCTTCATGCCGACGATCGGCTCTTCCGTCGTGCCGTGACCGGTCACGAAATAGGGTCGTAGCCGATCCGGTCCGCGGCCGGGGAGAGTTGCCGGGGAGGATGCCGTGGACTTACTCGACCCGCTCGACTCGCTGATGCTGACGGCTGAGTTGATCTCCAGCCCAATGCATGTCGCGGTCCTGATGATCCTGAGTCCGCCGCCCGGCGAGGATGCCGAGACCTATCCCAGACGGCTCTACGAGGAGTCTGTGGAGGCCGACGTCGAGATCGACCCCCGGTTGCGGCGGATGCCGCACAGTGGGGTCGACACCGGGTTCGGCTGGGTCTGGCGCGATGTCACCGACCACGGCGGAACCGTCGATATCCGCCACCACTTCCAGCGCAGAACCCTGCCGCGGGGCAGCAGGATCGACGATCTGTGGAAGTTGGTCTCCGGCCTGCACGCGCTGCGACTGGACCGTTCCGCCCCGCTGTGGATGGTCTACCTGATCGACGGCCTGCCCGACGGTCGGTTCGCGTTCTACATCAAGGTGCACCACATCGTCGTCGACGGGGTCGCCGGCATGCAGCTGATCGCCGGATCGCTCAGCCACGACCCCAGCCGCCGGGGGATGCCGCCCCTTTATGCCGCCAATCCCACCGCCACCGGCGCGGCGCACACCGGAACGCGGCCCGGGCACCGCACCGGCGGCCTGATCCCGGCACTGCGCGGGATTGCCGATACCGCCGCCGCCGGTGTCGGCCTCACCGGCAGGCTGGCCCGCACCGAGTTGGCCACCGTTGTGGGGGCCCTTCTGAGCAGAAGCATCACGGCTCCGTTCGGCGCACCCCGGACCCGGTTCAACACCAAGCTCGGGCCGTTCCGGTCGGTGGCCGGAACGAGCCTGCAACGGTCCCGGATTCTGGCGGTGCGGGAGGTCGCGGGCGTCACCGGCAACGACGTGGTGATGACGGTCATCGCCGGGGCGCTGCGCGCGTGGCTGCAGGACCGCGGCGAGTTGCCCGGCCGTTCGCTGGTGGCGATCTGCCCGGTGACGGTCCGGGGGCGCGGCGCCTCCACGGCCGACCGGCACGGCAATCAGTTCGGCATGGGGCTGTGCACACTGGGTACCGACCTGGCCGACCCCGCCGAGCGCCTCAAGCTGGTCCACGACGCGATGCGGAATCTCAAGTCGCAGGTGGCCAAACAGGGCCCCGGCGCGATGCTTGCGGCCATGGGTCCGGCGATCGGCCCGACCATCGCGCTGTCGATGCTGCCGTTCGACACCCGCATCCCACCGAGCTTCAACATCCCGATCTCCAACGTCCCGGGGCCACGGGAAACCCTGTACTTCAACGGCGCGCACGTCGAGAAGATCTATCCGGTCTCCACCGTCTACGACGGCATGGCGCTCAACATCACCGTGTGCTCCTACGGGGAACAGATGGCGGTCGGATATGTCGCCGACCGGGATGTCATCGACGACCTCGAGACACTCATCCCGCTGACCGAGCAGGCAT
Source organism: Mycobacterium sp. (assembly GCA_020439025.1). Lineage (GTDB taxonomy): Bacteria > Actinomycetota > Actinomycetes > Mycobacteriales > Mycobacteriaceae > Mycobacterium. The sequence goes on from JAGQTO010000053.1 coordinate 1,997, forward strand.
TGGCAGAACTGGAACGGGTCCTGGGTCTGACCACCGAGGAACCCCGGTCAGCCACCTAGTTCTGAAATCAGTGCGAGTACCAGCTCTGCGGTCCGTAGTAGCCCGGAGGCAACGGCCCCCATAGTTCCTGACCGGGAACACACAGGCTCGTACTGCCCCATCGACACCCTGGATACGGCGGCGGCGGTGGCGGCAGCGGCGGGTACGGCTGTCCGGGCGGGGGCGCCGGCGGTGCCGGGCACGGCGAAAGCGGGACCTGGAACATTCCCATTCGAACATCGCCCGCCGGAGGTGCGGGCTCCCCGGGCGGCACCCAGGCCGGCCAGCATTTCGGGAAGACCGACGGCCACATCCACGCAGTGACCGGGAACGGCGCCGGCGGCATCGGCGGGTCCTGTGTCGACGGATCCTGGGACGGTGGAGCCGGCTCGACGGGAGCCGGCGGCAGGTCGGCGCGTGCGACGTCCGCGCCCACAGCGATGACACCGGCGCCCAGAGCGCCGGCGAGGATGAATCGAGCCAACCGATGCGCCATCAACCTTCTTCGTCAGGGCGACAGTGATTGAGCCAGCGGACGGTACGACGCCGCCGCGAACAGAGCCCCGGCACGGGCGCCATCCAGCCCGGACAGCCAGATGTCAGTAGGCCATGAACAGGATGTGCTCGCGCTCGTACTTCATGCCCGGGTGCGCCTCGGCCAGGTGCGCCTGGGCCAGCTCGACGAGTTCGTCCTCGTCCTTGCCCCGGATCGCTTCGCCGCATGGGCAGTTCAGATGAGTCTTCATGGTTGCTAACTATGCCCTCACCGAGGCGTCCGCGGTAGCCGACCGCGGCTCATTGCTTCGCGGCCTTCAGCTTCTTCTTGTAGGCCCGCACCTCATCCAGCGAGGCCCGGTCCACCACGTCGGCGACCGACATGTGGGTTCCGGCCCGGCCGTACTCACCCGCAGCGGCACGCCAGCCGGACGGGGTCACCCCGTACTGCTTGCCCAACAGCGCCAGGAAGATCCTCGCCTTCTGCTCCCCGAACCCGGGCAGCGCCCGCAGCCGCCGCAGCACCTCGGGACCATCCGGCTCGCCCTGAGTCCACACACCGGCCGCGTCACCGTTGTAGGTCTCGACGATCTCGCCGGCCAGATCCTGGATCCGCTTGGCCATCGAACCCGGAAACCGATGCACCGCAGGGCTTTGCGCGCAGAGGGCGGCGAAGTCCACCGGGGCGTAGTCGGCAATCAGCCGTGGATCGAGCCCACCGAGACGGTCGGCGATCTTGCGCGGCCCGGCGAACGCGGTCTCCATCGGGATCTGCTGATCGAGCAGCATGCCGAGCAGCAGCGCGAACGGATCGTCGGTAAGCAGTCGGTCTGCCTTCTCGTCCTGTGCCAAACAGAGCCTCGAGGTCATGCCGAAAAGACTATCCACGGTTTGGACACCGGATCTCGGTGGCCTTCGCATCACCCGGCAAAACCGCGGCCGGTAGGTGATGATTACCCGGTGTACCGCCACGGCGCGATATCTCGGCGCCTGATCACCGACGACCACACGCTGAGCGGCCCTGCGTGACCGGCGCGACGGTCTACCTGGTCTACCTGCTGGCCGGGATCCTCGCCGGGCTTCTCTCGGGCATGTTCGGCCTCGGGGGCGGCCTGACCATCGTTCCCGCGCTGGCGGTGGCGTTGCCATTGCAGGGCGTCGCCCCCGAACACGTCATGCACCTGGCGATCGGGACATCGCTGGCGGTGATGTTCTTCACCGCGCTGTACACGACCTTCCTGCGGAGTCGACGCGGCGATATGGACTGGCCGCTGTTCTGGCATCTGCTGCCGCCGGTGACAGTGGGCACAGCGATCGGAGCCGTCGCGGGAAGCCGCCTCCCCGGCCCGGCCCTTCGGGTGTTCTTCGCCGGATTCGTCCTCTACATGATCGCGCGCGCCCTGCACCGTCATTACCGAAAAGCCAAGAGCGCAAGGGCAACCGGCGAGGGGGGCACCCTAGCGGTCCTGCCCTCCCGCGCCAGCCGGCTGGCGACCGGGGTCACCACCGGTCTCACCGGTGCGCTGCTCGGGGCCGGGGCGGCCACGGTCACGGTCCCCTACCTTCAGGCGGCCGGTTATCGCATCCAACGGGCCTCCGCGGTTGCCGCCGGGCTGTCGGCGGTCATCGGGATCGGCGCCGGCGCCGGCTACCTGCTCAGCGGACTCAGCGCCACCGGACTGCCCGCCGCGGCAATCGGATACCTCTACCTGCCGGCGCTCGCGGGCATGACCGCGGGCGCCCTGCTCGGGTCGCCACTGGGCATCGCGATTTCCCACCGCATCCCGGAGGCCATCCAGTTCCGGCTCTTCCTCGGCTACCTGGTCGTGGTTCTGGTTGTCATGCTGCGGCCCGGATAGGTCCACGTCCGCAATCACCCTGCGGACACCGCCCCGACTACCTACGCTGACGTCAACCCAACCCGGCAGACGAGGAGCGTCGTGTCCACAACCCGCATCGAGCCGCCGTCGCCCAGCGGGGCGGACTACCTGGCGGTCCAAGCCAGCCCGGAGTTCGCCGAGCTGCGCAGCCGGCTGCGCCGCTTCGTGTTCCCGACCACCGCCTTCTTCCTGATCTGGTACGCGACCTACGTGCTGCTGGGCGCCTTCGCCCATGACTTCATGGCCACCCGGGTCTGGGGCAACATCAACGTCGGGCTGCTACTCGGCCTCGGCCAGTTCCTGACGACCTTCCTGATCACCGGGATCTACGTCCGCTTCGCCAACCGCGAACTCGACCCACGCGCGGAGGCCATCCGCAACGAGATGCACTGGAGCCAGCAGTGACCGTCCTGGCCGCCGGCACCCAGACCGGCAACCCGATCGTCAACATCAGCATCTTCATCGCGTTCGTCGTCATCACCCTGGTCATCGTCATCCGGGCCGGCCGCACCAATACCAACGCCACCGAATTCTTCACCGCAGGCCACGCGTTCTCCGGGCCGCAGAACGGCATCGCGATCGCCGGCGACTACCTCTCGGCGGCCAGCTTCCTCGGGATCGCCGGCGCGATCGCGGTCTACGGCTATGACGGTTTCCTGTACTCGATCGGGTTCCTGGTGGCCTGGCTGGTGGCGCTGCTGCTGGTCGCCGAATTGCTCCGCAACACGGGCAAATTCACCATGGCCGACGTGCTTAGCTTCCGGCTGCGGCAGCGGCCGGTTCGATTGGCTGCAGCCACCTCGACGATGACGGTGTCGCTGTTCTACCTGCTGGCTCAGATGGCCGGCGCCGGCGGGCTGGTCGCGCTGCTGCTCGACATCAACGGCCGCTTCGCGCAATCCATCGTGATCGCCATCGTCGGCCTGCTGATGATCGTCTACGTGCTCATCGGCGGCATGAAGGGCACCACCTGGGTGCAGATCATCAAGGCCGTATTGCTGATCACCGGGGCCGCCTTCATGACGGTTCTGGTGCTGGCCAAGTTCGGGTTGAACTTCTCCGAAATCCTGGGCAAGGCCCAGGAGATGGTCCACGAGTCCACTGCCAAGGGCGTCGCCGCCCGGGACGTGCTGGCCCCGGGTGCCCGGTACGGGGACTCGACCACCTCCAAGATCAACCTGCTGTCACTGGGGCTGGCCCTGGTGCTGGGCACCGCCGGCCTACCGCATGTGCTGATGCGCTTCTACACGGTCCCGACCGCCAAGGAGGCCCGCCGCTCGGTGGTCTGGGCGATCGGCCTGATCGGCGCCTTCTACCTGTTCACCCTGGCCCTGGGCTATGGTGCGGCCGCCATCGTCGGCCCCGACCGCATCCTCGGCGCACCCGGCGGACAGAACTCCGCCGCTCCGCTGCTGGCCTTCGAACTCGGCGGGGTGATCCTGCTCGGCATCATCTCGGCGGTGGCCTTCGCGACCATCCTGGCCGTGGTGGCCGGGCTGACCATCACCGCGTCGGCGTCCTTCGCCCACGACGTCTACGCCAGCGTGATGAAATCCCACGACGTCACCGAGGACGAGCAGGTCCGGGTCTCCCGCATCACCGCCGTTGCGCTCGGGGTGGCGGCGATCGCGCTGGGGATCCTGGCCAACGGACAGAACGTGGCGTTCCTGGTCGCGCTGGCGTTCGCGGTGGCGGCCTCGGCGAACCTGCCGACCATCCTGTACTCGCTGTACTGGCGCCGCTTCAACACCCGCGGGGCGTTGTGGAGCATGTACGGCGGGCTGATCAGTTGCATCGTGCTGATCGTCTTCTCCCCCGCGGTCTCCGGATCGAAGAGCGCGATGCTCCCGGGGGTGGATTTCCACTGGTTCCCGCTGTCCAACCCGGGCATCGTCTCAATTCCGCTGGCTTTCCTCCTCGGCATCATCGGGACCCTGACGTCAAGGGACAACGGCGATCCGGTCCTCAACGCCGAGATGGAGGTGCGGTCACTGACCGGGGTGGGCGCCGAGAAGGCCACCCACCACTGATTCGTTGGGATCTGAACCGCTCAGCCGCTCTTTCGCCGGAAGGTGCGGCGCTGCTCGGCCGGACCGTGGGCGTGTGACTGCTTGCCACCCCCGCCCGAGCGGCCGGCACCGCCGCCCTGGTTGGCCTTCTTGCGCTCCAGCGCCTCCCGGAACTTGCGCTTGGTCTCGTCCTGCGGTTCGGGCGCTGCGTCGTAGGACTCTGCGTCGGCCATAGCAGGCAAACTACTCCAGCGGGCCGGGTGTCTTCAGCGCAGTCCGGGCGGCATGCCGTAAAGGTGGTGGATCGGCAGGCGCAGCAGTACGCGGCGCTCGACCACCATGGCCCGCCGGTACTCGTCCCAATCCGGGTGCTCACCGGCGATCTTGCGGTAGAGGGTGATCAGCGATTCGACGGTGTCGTCGTCGGGCGAGGCGGCCGGTTCGCTGAGCATCGCGGTGCCCTCGGCCACCGCATAGGCCCAGCCGTCCTCGGAACTGACCAGCAGCGAGGCCCGCGGATCGCGGCGCAGGTTGCGGGTCTTGGCCCGAGGCTCGGTCACCGACACGTCGATGGTCAGCGCACGCGGGTCCAAGTGGTAGGTGACGTTGGACAGTTGCGGACGGCCGTCACGTTTGATGGTGGCCAGCACGCCCAATGAGTTGTCGGCGATCAGCGCCAACAGCTTGTCGTCGAACACCTGCCTCATCACACTGTTGAGCCTACTGCCGGTAGGCCTACCGCCGGCAGCGATGGCCGGTTCGGTGCCCGGAGGTAAGTTGGCACCGTGACACCCGAAGCCGACGGATCCATACTCACCGGCGTCTCCGAGACCGCCCTGCTGACCCTCAACGGTCGCGCCCACCAGGCCGCGCTGCCGGACGCGATCATCGACGACCCAATGGCCATTCGACTGCGCGACGCGCTGGGGGCCTACCCGGGGGTCGACTACGACAAATTCGGCCGCAAGGGCCAGGAGATGGCACTGCGGTCGCTGGCCGCCGACCGGTGCACCGCGGACTATCTGCGCAGCCATCCGCGGGCCACCGTCGTCGCTCTCGCCGAGGGTTTCCAGACCAGCTTCTGGCGCCTGGATGCCGCGGTGCCCGACGCGCAGTTCCGCTGGGTCTCGATCGACCTGCCTCCGGTGATCGCATTGCGGGAGAAGTTGCTGCCACCGTCGGAACGCATCTCCACCATCGCGCAGTCGGCGCTGGACTACAGCTGGATGGACCGCATCGACGCGAGCGAAGGTGTCTTCATCAC
>JAGQTO010000053.1:7712-10722 GCA_020439025.1 Mycobacterium sp.
GCCCGAGCAGGCGATGGATCTGATCACGCAGTGCGCCAAGCGGTTTCCCGGCGGTCAGATGTTCTTCGACCTGCCGCCGACGATCGTCAAGAAGCTCGCCCCGAAGGGGATCCGGGCCTCTCGGCAATACCGGGTGCCGCCGATGCCGTTCAGCCTCTCGATCGGCCAGCTGTCGGCCCTTGTCGGCCGGATCCCCGGACTCAAGGCCGTGCGCGACATCCCGATGCCCGCGGGGCGGGGACCGTTCTTCCAGAAGGCCTTCCCGGCACTGTGGCGGATCGGTCCGCTCAAACCGTTCCGCGGCGTCTACGCGCTGCTCGAATTCGGCTGAGGGCCGGCTCAGTCAGACTCGGCCAAGCCAAACTCGGCGTCGAGGTAACGCAGGGCATCGTCCTTGGCCAGACCGAGCGCTCGGGCGGTGTCCGCGTAGCCTCGGGCAGCGGCCGCCATCGCCTCGTCGGTGGGATTGTTCGCCGCGACGAAAGTTCCTTTCCGACCGCGGGTTTCCACAATCGCCGCACTCTCCAGTTCCCGGTAGGCCCGGGCCACGGTGTTGGCCGCAAGACCCAGGTCCCCGGCCAGTTCCCGCACGGTGGGCAGACGGGTCCCGGCCGGGAGACGGCCGTCACGGACGGCGGCGATCACCCCCACCCGCAACTGTTCGAACAGCGGGGTGGTCGAGTGGGGATCGGTTCGCAGCCACTGCACGGACCCCAGTATCCCCGAACTCCCAGTATCACCGACCCCCCAGTATCACCGTCCCCCCAGTATCACCGACCCCCCAGTATCGCCCGGCCGCGATATCCCCCGGCTATCTTGGTCAGGTGCGTATCGCGGTGCTCAGCGGGGCGGGGATCTCCGCCGAAAGCGGGGTGCCGACGTTCCGCGACGACGAGGCCGGGCTGTGGGCGCAATACGACCCCTACGAGATTTCCAGCACCGACGGCTGGCAGAAGTCCCCCGAACGGGTGTGGGCCTGGTACCTGTGGCGCCATCATCTGGTCAAAGAGGTCCAGCCGAACGCGGGTCACCGGGCCGTTGCCGCCTGGCAGGAGCACGCCGAAGTCACCGTCATCACCCAGAACGTCGACGACCTGCACGAACGCGCCGGCAGTAGAACCGTGCACCATCTGCACGGCAGCCTCGCGGAGTTCTGGTGCGACACCTGCGGCTCGCGCTACCACGGCCCGCTCCCGGACATGCCCGTGCCGGAGTTAGAGAGGGTTCCGCTGTCCTGCGAGTGCGGAGGTCTGATCCGGCCCGGCATCGTGTGGTTCGGCGAGGCGCTGCCCGACGAGCCGTGGCAGGCAGCGGTCCGGGCTGTCGCCACCGCCGACATCGTGGTCGTGGTCGGGACTTCTGGGGTGGTCTACCCCGCGGCCGGCCTGCCCGATATCGCCCTGGCCAATGGGGCGACGGTGGTCGAGGTCAACCCCGAGCCCACCCCGCTGTCCGAATCGGTCACGCTGTCGGTCCGCGAGCCCGCGAGCGTGGCCCTGCCGACACTGCTGCAGCGGCTGCCCGAACTCCTCGAGTAGCACGATGGCCGGCGTGAGCAGGCTGCCCGGACCGGAGGACCTCGAAACCGACGCGATCCTGAGCCTCCTCGGCTGCGCGGACCGGGTGGGTGTTGAGTGTCTCGGAATGAGCCGGGCCGGACGCCGGATACCACTACTGACCATCGGCGACGGGCCAAGCTCGGCGTTGATCGTCGGCGCTCCGCACCCTAACGAGCCGACCGGGTGCTTGACCATCCTGCGGATGCTCGACCGGCTGGCAAAAGAACCGGTACCGGGCTGGCAGTGGCATTTCATCCCGGCAATCGACATCGACGGCCTGGCCCTCAACGAAGGCTGGTTCAGCGATTCACCCGACCTCGAAACCTACCTCGCGCACTTCTACCGTCCACCCTTTCGGCTGCAGCCGGAGTACGGCTTCCCTATCGAACTGCCCGGATACGAATTCAGCGCTGAAACGCCGGAGACCCGCTGCTGGCGGGCCGCATTGGACATCGCCCAGCCCCGGTTGCAGTGCTCACTGCACGGGGCCGACACCGGAGGATCCTTCTTCATCCTCAGCACCGAGGCCCCGGAACTCGCCGCTGAGCTGGCCGGCCTTCCCTCCCGGTTCGGCTTCTCGCTCAACGAGATAGGCGAGCCGTTGGCTGAGATGACGACCCACCGGCCAGGTGTTTTCTCGTTCCCCGATGTCGCACAGATCCTGGCGCGCGGTCAGCAGACCGAGGCGGCCTCGGGCTGGAACGCGGGGGATTCCAGCGCCGGCTTCGCGGCCAGACGCCTCGGCACCTTCAGCATGAGCTGCGAGGTGCCGTTGTGGCGTGATGCCCGAGAGGGGGATTCCAGCCCCTCGGGACGCTGGATGAGCGAGGTCATCGACGAGCGAGTGCAGCACCTCCGACAGGACCTGGCACTGGTGGCCGAATCGTTGCCGGCACTGAATCCACGGGTCGGCACACTCGAACAGCGTGCACTGGTTGAATCCCTGGAGGATTCGGTGTCGACGGGCGCCGGTGTGCTGTGCGCCTTGCAGGCGGTCCGCCCGCGGGGGTTGGACGACCGGGAGTTGAGCAAGAGCGAACTCGTCGCATTCGAGGGCGGAACCTACGGGCTCCGCGTTCCGGCAATGCTGGCACGGCTGGCCAAAGCGGTGGACGACGTTGCCGTCGACGGGTTCGCGCGCGCGCTGCTTGAGGAACGACTCGCGGCACACCGGCGCTCCACCCGACTGACCCCGGTGTCGTTGCCGCGGGCCGCAGAATTACAGATGCACGCGGTCCAGGCAGCGGCGAGCTATCTCAGCGACCGTGTCTAACCCGCTTTCACCGCCCGTCCGATCGCGATCTCGGCGACCGGCAGCGGCGCCCACGCGGGCAGCGTCCACTGGTGCCGCGCCGACTCCACGCTGAATCCGGCCCCGGCGATCGCACGCTCGGTGTCCCGGTGGGTGTGGCAGTTCCCGGCGATCCGCGGCCAGATGGTGGCGTCGGCCA
>JAGQTO010000053.1:10783-13591 GCA_020439025.1 Mycobacterium sp.
TTGAGCAGCGAGTTCAATTCGCGCAGAACCCCATCCGGGTCGGCGACCGAGCAGAGCACCAACGAGCACACCACGGCGTCAAAGGGCGCGCCGTCGGGAACATTCTCGATGGTGGACTCGATGACGGTGACCGGAACCGGCGCCGCCACGGCGGCTTCACGGGCCTTGGGCACCAGGCGGATCTCCGGCTCCACGGCGACCACCTCGGTCACGGTGTCCGGATAGTGGGCGAAGTTCGTGCCGGTTCCCGCACCCACCTCCAGCACGCGGCCGGTGAGGCCAGCCAGGTTCTCGGTGCGCAACCGACGCATCAGCCGCGACTCGTGGGCGGACATCACCGTCCACATCCGAGCGAAGAACGGGTGGTCGATGGTCTTTTCGGTCACTTACCCACTGTAGCCAGCGATTCGGGCGACGCGGGCGGACGATCCGGCGGGCCCTCGCTCAGGCCTATTCGTTCATGCAACCGGACCAGCGGCCCCGGAGCCCACCAGTTCCACCGCCCCATGACGTGCATGAACGCCGGAAGCAGCGCCATCCGCACCAGGGTGGCATCGGCAAGCACCGCCAGGGTCAGCCCGAGCCCGAATATCCGCATGAACGACACCTGGGCGGCGATCAGCGCGGCGAAGGCGATCGCCATGATCAGCGCCGCGGCGGTCACCACCCGGCCGGTGCGGGCCAGCCCCAGTGCCACACTCTCGTCGCTGTCCTGACGGCTTCGGGGCGACTCCAGCCAGTACTCCCGGATCCGCGCCAGCAGGAACACCTCGTAATCCATCGAAAGTCCGAAGGCCACACAGAACATCAGCACCGGCACGTTGGCCTCCATGGTGCCCGTCGGAGTGGTGCCCAAGCCCCCGAGGTGACCCTCCTGGAATACCCACACCAGCGCACCGAACGCCGCCGACAGCGACAGCACGTTGAGCACCAGCGCCTTCAGCGGCAGCACCAGACTTCCCGTGAGCAGGAACAGCAGCAGGAAGGTGATCACACCGATCAGGCTGAGCACCAACGGCATTCGCGAGGTGACCGCTCCGACGATGTCGCGGTTGATCTGCGGGACCCCACCGATGAGCACCTCGCGTCCAGCAGGTTCGGCGACGGCGTGCAGCCGGTCGAGTTGGATCCGGGAATCCTGGGAGAACAGCGGCGCGGTGCTGCGGACGGACAGGAAGGCGCTGCCGTCGGCGGCACCGGTCGGCGCAGAGGGCGGACCGACCCTGTTGCCGCCGGCGAACGTTCCGCCGGGAGCGGACACCAGGGTGACCTCCGGAACCCGGGACAGATCGGCGGCGTAACGGCTCAACTCGGCATCGGAGGCACCGGTCGCCTCGGGGATGACGACGCTCATTCCGGTGTTGAGATCGCTGGCGAAATCGTTGCGCAACTGGTCGCCGACCTGGTGCGCCGAGGCCGAGCGGGGCAGCACGCGGTCATCGGGGCTGCCGAATTCGATGCGCAGGAAGGGCGCACCCAGCAGTAGCAGCAGGGCGATGATGGCGGTGCCGATCGGGATCGAACGGCGCATCACGAACTTCGTGGAGCGGTACCAGAACAGCTGCTGTACCGGTTTGGCGGCCGGTTCGGGCCTTCGCAGCACCCTGCGAACCAGTCGGCGGATGTCCAAGGCGTCCAATCGGGGTCCGAGTGCGACGATCGCCGCCGGGGTGACTATCACCGCGGCGGCGGCGGCGAAGGCGACCGTGGCGATGCCGGAATAGGCGAACGATTTCAGGAAGTACATCGGGAACAGCAGCAGCGCCGACAGCGACAGAGCGACGGTCACCGCCGAGAACAGGACGGTGCGACCGGCGGTGCACATCGTGCGCACCAGCGCCGCCTCTGGCGCGGCGCCGGAGGAGATCTCGTCGCGGTAGCGGCTGACGATGAGCAGCGTGTAGTCGATGGCCAGGGCCAGGCCCAGCGCGGCGGTGATGTTGAGAGCGAAGATCGAGACCTCGGTGAACGCGGTGATCAGCCGCAGCACCGACATCGCCCCCAGGATCGCCAGCACCCCGACGAGCAGCGGAAGCGACGCAGCGATCACACCGCCGAATACCCAGACCAGCACCAGGAAGCTCAGCGGGATGGCGATGGCTTCCATGCGCAGCAGGTCATGCTTGGTCTGCTGGTTGATCTGGTCGTAGATCACGGCGGTGCCGCCGGCGCGAATGGTCACACCGTCGCGGTCGCCGACAACCGGTCCGGCGAGTTCGGCAGCGTAGCGCGGCGCGTTGTTCTCTCCCCCCGCCAGGGTGGCTACGATCAGGCCGATGTCGCCGTCCCTGCTGAGCAGTTCGGCCGCGGCAGCCGGCGGCGAGGTCCAAGGTGAGCTCACACTCAGGACGTGGGGCGAGGCGTCGAGGCGGTTGACGATCTCGATGCCGGCGGCGCGGGCGGCCTCGCCAGTCGCCCCGGCGGGGTCGGTGAGGGTGATGAGTAGCTGCTGATCGCTCTGGCCGAACTTCTCACTGAGCAGTGCGGCGGCGCGGGCCGACTCCGAGCCCGGGTCCTGAAAACCTCCGGCTGAAAGATGATTGGCCACCGGTAGCCCGAACACCGCTGTGACCGCGGTCAGAAGCGCCGCGAGTGCCAGGATCCGCCGAGGAGAGCGAAGGGCGAGCCGGGCGATTCGGTGCAGCACAAGCCGTGTCCTTTCCTCCGGCCAGCTAACCGCCCGGCACCATCAGTCTGGTGCCGGGGCCCAGGTGGGTCAAACCTCGGGGAATGCCCGTAACCCGGCGGTAAGAATTGCCACCAAATTGCGAAACGTGACTCAAAGTTTCCTTAGAGGAGACCAATACG
>JAGQTO010000309.1:0-1186 GCA_020439025.1 Mycobacterium sp.
CCCGCAGGCGATATCGGCGATGCGTCGGGCTCCGTGCGCCCGCAGTGCGGCGACCACCTCGTCCTGGACTGGGAGATAGACCCAGCGCTGCAGGAACGGCAGGTCGTAAATCGGGGCGGCCAGCGTCCAGAAGCGGGTCACCGCATCGTTGAACTGCCGACCCGGTGCGTTCATGTCGATGCCTCTCCCGCCGTGGTGTGTGCCTCAACCGGAGTATGGCAGGAATCGGAGTACGGCAGGACCGCTCCCGGCCCTGGATGAGCCGGTCAGCAGAGCCGACTGGTACCGGTGCGGGCCAGCAGCGCGACGGCTGAGACGATGTTGGGTGCGGTCGGCATCAGACCGTCGGGGTCGCAGATCCGCAGCAGGCGTGTCACCTCGCGCCCGGCGACGAGGACCCAGTTCAAGGCGTTGCGGGCACACCGGTTGTGCAGGCGGGTCAGGGCGGAGTAGCCGGCGGCGCCGAAGAACTCCAGCCGGGACAGGTCCAGAACCAACTGCCGGTAGCCGAGCAGCTTTCGGTCGATGGCGCCTCCGAGATCCGGCGCGTTAGCCGCGTCGATCTCACCGAAGGCGGCGACCAGCACGGCGTTAGCGCTGAGTTCCCGCGAACGGACCAGGTCCGGCGCGGTTCCGGCGCCCACCGGGCGTGAGATGAGCAGGGGATTCGCGGTGTTGGCGACAAGCATGGAGACCTCCGTCGTTTGTGACCCGCAGAGTGATCAGCCGCGCGCCGCTGGATGTTCCCGGGGCCTCGCCGCGTACACAACCCGGCGCGCTGCGACGTCTCGGACGGCTGTGAACTCAACCCAACTCGAACTTATAACGAATTTCGCGGCTTGGCTAGTGGCCACAGAAAACTCACAAGTAAACGGAACAGCCTGCGATTTTTCTGTATAGAAAGTGGATCTAAATAAAGAAATGTGGAAACAGATGTCATTTTACACGATGGAATCAGTAGCTATTATCGCGCAATTCTGCGGATTCCGTTGTCGGTACCGCGGGCGCTCCCGCTGGACCGGCGGCCAGTATCGTCGGAGGGCACCATGACCATGCCGTATCCGCCGCAGCCCCCGGCCGTCGCGCCGACGTGTTACCGCCATCCCGATCGGCCCACCTATATCGGCTGCACCCGCTGCGGGCGGCCGGCCTGTCCGGAGTGCCTGCGTCCGGCTTCGGTGGGCCA
>JAGQTO010000309.1:1256-3215 GCA_020439025.1 Mycobacterium sp.
ACCGGAACCCCGATCGTCAGCTACACGCTGATCGCGGTCAACGTCGCGTTGTTCGTCCTGCAGCAGGCCTCCCCGCGTCTGCTCGGCCGGATGGCCCTGATCCCGTTCGCCGTCGCCGGTGGCGATTTTTATCGCCTGGTGACATCGGCCTTCCTGCACTACGGGTTGCTGCACCTGCTTTTCAACATGTGGGCGCTGTACGTGCTCGGACCCCCTCTCGAGGAACACCTCGGGCGGTTGCGTTACGGCGTGCTGTACGGGTTGAGCGCTTTGGGCGGTTCGGTGCTCGTTTACCTCCTGTCGCCCATCAACGCGGCGACGGTCGGAGCCTCCGGGGCGATCTTCGGCCTGTTCGGTGCCACCTTCGTCGCGGCCCGACGGTTGCACCTCGACGTGCGGTGGCTCGTCACGCTCATCGCCATCAACCTGGTGATGACCTTCACCATCCCCGGAATCAGCTGGCAGGGCCACATCGGAGGCCTCATCACCGGGGCTGCGGTGGCGGCGGCGTTCGTCTACGCGCCACGGGCCAACCGCAACCTGGCCCAGGTCAGCGTCAGCGTCGGCTTGCTGGTCGTCTTCCTTGCGCTGATCGCGATGCGCACCACCGCCCTGACGGGCTGAACCTCAGAAGCGGACCAGGCTGAAGGGGTAGCTGAACGTCCCGCCAGGGGAGTTGTCGCAGCCCGTCGCGAACGAAGACTGCAGCGTTCCCCGCAACGTGACCGCGTCCCAGCTGTAGACGTCGCGGGTCGGGATCACCGGGCCGTAGTAGACGTTGCCGCAACGCAGGCCGTCGGGAACGTCCACCGTCATCGTGTAGGTACCACCGGCCTGACGGGCCACGGCGTACCACTGGAACGCTTTGGCGATCGGCATCGGATTCGCCGAGACGTTCGCGCATTCCTCGATGCCCTCTGGCGGGTTGCACGAACTGAACGTGAAGATCCAGGTGTGAAAGTCGTAGCGGCCTTCGACGTAGGCGCTGTAATGCCCGATCTGCATTCCGGCGTGGGCCGCCGGGGCGAACCCCACCGCCGCGGCGGCAAGGGCAACCGCGCACAGGCCCGCCATCGGCTTGCGCACCGTAGGGCTCCCCTCCGCTTTTTCTCCCGTCCGGCAAATCTATGCCCCGCAACGTCTCCGCCGGCGCGGAATGGGCGGCGATAGCATCGTGGCTCGGCGGCGGTTCGACTCGGAACGGGGACGGTCTGTGCAGACGGACGCGGCGGTGCCGCTGGGCACCCGGGGAAGGCCGCTGCGTGCAGGCTTGGTGATCAGTGCGCTCGGGGTGGTCTTCGGCGATATCGGAACCAGCCCGATCTACACCCTTCAGACGTTGTTCAACCCCGCAGACCCACACCCGGTCCCGATCAACCGCGCCAACGTCTATGGCGTGGTGTCGCTGATCTTCTGGTCGGTGATGACCATCGTCACCCTGACCTACGTGCTGCTGGTGATGCGGGCCGACAACGACGGCGAGGGTGGGGTGATGGCGTTGATCACCCTGGTACGCCGGCTGGGAGGCCGCTCCGGAGCGCGGGTCACCGCGGCGCTGGCAACACTGGGAATCCTCGGCGCGGCGCTGTTCTTCGGCGACTCCATGATCACCCCGGCGATTTCCGTTCTCTCCGCGGTGGAGGGCCTGAAGGTCATCGACCCGGGCCTCGCCGACTTCGTGGTGCCCCTCACCGTGCTGATCATCATCGGGCTGTTCTCGGTGCAGCGGCACGGCACCGCGGCGGTGGGGAAGTTCTTCGGGCCGGTGATGGTCGTCTGGTTCGTGGTGATCGGGATCCTCGGAATCCGTGGAATCGCCGGGCATCCGCAGATCCTGCGCGCACTCTCCCCGACGTACGCGTTGGAGTTCATGGCCGGCCACTTCCACATCGCCTTCTTCGCCCTCGCCGCGGTCGTGCTCGCGGTCACCGGCGCGGAGGCGCTGTACGCCGATATGGG
>JAGQTO010000310.1:0-3252 GCA_020439025.1 Mycobacterium sp.
GCCGCGCCGTCGCGGAGGGCTTCCACGCGACCGGCCACCGGGTGGTGGTCACCGGCCTGGCACCCGAGCGGCTGGAACTGGTTGCCGGCGAACTCGGTATCGAGGCCGTCCTCTGTGATCCCGCCGATCCGGGCAGCCTCGCGCAGTCCCAGCCGCGCTTTCCCCAGCATCTCGACGCGGTCGTCACCGTCCCGGGCCGGTCGTGGCCGGGTGCGGATCCGTCGAACTCCACGCTGCCCGACACCGCACTGGCCTGGCGCTCGGCCTTCGACCGCACGGTCCTCTCGGCCGTTCTGACCGTGCAGACCGTCGGCGACCAACTGCGCTCCGGAGGAGCGATCGTGGCCGTCGCCCCCGCACCCGACCGCGGCCCCGAAGCCGCCGCCAAGGCGGCGCTGTCGGACTGGACGGCCGGCCAGGCCGCCCATTTCGGAACCCGCGGGATCACCGTCAACACCATCGCCTACGGGCGTCTCGCGCAGCCCGGCTACGACGGTCTGACCGCCACGGCACCCTCGGGTCCGGCCGAGATCGCCCGGCTGGCGGTCTTTCTGGCCACCCCGGCGGCCCGGCATATCACCGGCCAGACCCTGCACGTGGGGCGCAGTGCCGGCATCGTTGCGGGCTCAATCAGTCAGGGCTGACGCCGCATTCCACGGAGCGGCATCCCGCGGACGGATACTGTCAGGCCGTGACGATCCGATGCGGCTTTCAGATCCCTAATTTCTCCTACGGCACCCCGGTGGCCGAACTCTTCCCCACCGTGGTCGCTCAGGCGCGTGAGGCCGAAGCAGCCGGGTTCGACTCCGTCTTCGTGATGGACCACTTCTACCAACTGCCCATGCTCGGCGCCCCCGAGGAGCCGATGCTGGAGGCCTACACCGCCCTGGGAGCCCTGGCGACTGCCACCGAGAACGTCGCCCTGGGCACCCTGGTCACCGGCAACACCTACCGGAACCCGACTCTGCTGGCCAAAGCCATCACCACACTGGACGTGATCAGCCAGGGTCGGGCCGTTCTGGGCATCGGCACCGGCTGGTTCGAGCTTGAGCACACCCAGTTGGGCTTCGAGTTCGGCACGTTCACCGAACGTTTCGCCAAGCTGGATGAAGCCCTGCAGATCATCATGCCGATGATCCGCGGCGAGCGGGTGACCTTCAACGGCACGTACTACCGCACCGAGGACGCACTGGCCGTGCCCCGATTCCGCGACCACATCCCGCTGATGATCGGTGGCAGCGGCGAGAAGAAGACCTTCGGCCTGGCGGCCCGCTACTTCGACCATCTCAATGTCATCGCCGCATTTTCGGAGTTGCCGGGCAAGGTCGAGGCGCTGGCCCGGCGTTGCGAGGAAGCCGACCGGGACCCGGCGACGCTGGAAACGAGCGTGCTGCTCACCGCGATTCCGGACCCGAACTTCACCGACGACATGATCCCGCCTGCCATGCGCGGCCGATTGGCGGTCGGCAGTCCGGCGCGAATCGCCGAGACGGTCCGAACGCAGGTGCTCGACGTCGGGATCGACGGCGTGATCATCAACATGCCCAGGTACGTGCCGGGCTCGATCACCCAGCTCGGCGAGGCACTGCTTCCGGTGCTGGCGGGCTGACTTTTCACCGGCCCGGTGACCGCCCTCTCCCGGTGCCAGGGGGGACTCCCGTAGTACCGTTGGCATGCAGTCTTTACGGTTCGGCAAACTCAGGAGCGAAGATGACCCATCCCGGCGCGACCCCGTCGGACAAGCACAAGGTCGTCATCATCGGCTCGGGCTTCGGCGGCCTCACCGCGGCCAAGAAGCTCAAGCGGGCGGACGTCGACATCAAGATGATCGCCAAGACCACCCACCACCTGTTCCAGCCATTGCTGTACCAGGTGGCGACCGGGATCATCTCCGAGGGCGAGATCGCCCCGCTGACCCGCGTGGTCCTGCGCAAGAACAAGAACTGCCAGGTGCTGCTCGGTGAGGTCACCCACGTCGACCTGGCCAACAAGACCGTGGACTCGGTGCTGCTGGGCCACACCTACCGCACCCCTTACGACTCGTTGATCGTGGCGGCCGGCGCCGGCCAGTCGTATTTCGGCAACGACCACTTCGCCGAGTGGGCGCCCGGGATGAAGACCATCGACGATGCTCTCGAGCTGCGCGGACGCATCCTCGGCGCCTTCGAGCAAGCCGAGCGGTCCAGCGCCCCGGAACGGCGGGCCAAGCTGCTCACCTTCGTGGTGGTGGGCGCGGGTCCGACCGGTGTCGAGATGGCCGGCCAGATCGCCGAGCTGGCCGACCACACCCTCAAGGGGGCGTTCCGCCACATCGACTCCACCAAGGCCCGGGTGATCCTGCTCGACGCCGCCCCGGCGGTGCTGCCGCCGATGGGCGAGAAGCTGGGCAAGAAGGCCGCGGCCCGGCTGGAGAAGCTGGGCGTGGAAATCCAGCTCGGTGCGATGGTCACCAACGTCGACCGCAACGGCATCAACGTCAAGTACGGCGACGGCCGCACCGAGCGCATCGAGTGCCAGACCAAGGTCTGGTCGGCCGGTGTCGCGGCCAGCCCATTGGGCAAGGTCATCGCCGATCAGGCCGGCGCCGAGGTCGACCGGGCCGGCCGGGTGAAGGTGCTGCCCGACCTGACCGTGCCGGGCCACCCAGAGGTCTTCGTGGTCGGGGACATGGCGTTCGTCGACGGCGTTCCCGGCCAGGCCCAGGGTGCGATCCAGGGAGCCCGCTACGCCGCCAACCTGATCAAAGCCGAACTCAAGGGCGCCGATCCGGCCGCCCGCGAGCCGTTCAAGTACTTCGACAAGGGCTCGATGGCCACCGTGGCGCGGTACTCGGCGGTGGTCAAGGTGGGTCCGCTGGAGTTCGGCGGGTTCATCGGCTGGCTGGCGTGGTTGTTCCTGCACCTGATCTACCTGGTGGGCTTCAAGGCCCGGCTCACCACGGCGATGTCCTGGGTGAGCACCTTCATCGGCAGCCATCGCGGGCAGCTCACCATCACCGAGCAGCAGGCCTATGCCCGCACCCGGATCGAGCAACTCGAGGAGATCGCCGAGCGGGCCGAGGAGTCCGAGATCGCGGCTTCCTGACCCTCATCACGGGAGTCGGGTAACAGCGATAACGGAGGGGAACATGTCAGCTCCGATCCGCCAGCCCGGCCGGGACTTCCGCGATCGCTGCAAGCTGCCGCAGCGCGCCATGATCCTCGCCGACGCGGTCTAGCCGCCGTGGCACCGACCGGTGCCGTGCCGCACACC
>JAGQTO010000310.1:3281-4292 GCA_020439025.1 Mycobacterium sp.
CCCGACGAAGTCTTCTACCGGCTGCTGCAACGGCTGCCCAACCGGATGCTGTCGCTGCGCACCATCGTCATCACCGCCGCGCTGTCGGTGGTGATCCTGGTTCTCACCCTGGGCACCTGGGTGTGGATCGGCGTCACCAACGACCAGTACAGCCAGTTGGACCGACGGCTGGATTCGGTGAGCAGCCTCGGCGATTTCAGCGCCCTGCTGTCCAGCACCCCGGCCACCGACGCCACCAGTCCGGACGGCAACCTGGTCCGCACCGTCCGGGTCGGGTCGATGGCCATGTCGGTGCCGCCCGGGGTGGTGTTGCCGAAGCTGGCCGACGGCTATGCCAACACCACCATCGAGGGCGTGGAGTACCGGGTGCGCACCTTCACCGTGGGTGGCGCCACGATCGCCCTCGGCGCCCCGGTGGCCGAGACCCAGCGCCGGATCTCCGAACTGCATTGGCGGGTGGTGCTGATCTGTGGCGGGGTGATCATCGGCACCGTTGTGGTGGGCTGGTTCTTCTCGCTGATCATGATCGACCCGTTCCGGCTGCTGGCCCAACAGGCCCGCGCCATCAACGCCCAGTCCAAACCCGAGGAGGTCCAGGTCCGCGGGGTGCGGGAGGCGGTGGAGATCGGCGAGGCGGTGGAGGGCATGCTGGCCCGGATCGGCAATGAACAGGCGCGTACCAAGGCCGCCTTGGAGTCGGCCCGGGACTTCGCCGCGGTCGCCTCCCACGAACTGCGAACACCGCTCACCGCCATGCGCACCAACCTTGAGGTGCTCTCCACCCTGGACCTCGGTGCCGAACAGCGCAACGAGGTCATCGGGGACACCATGCGGACCCAGACCCGGATCGAGGCGACTCTGACCGCGCTGGAGCGACTGGCGCAGGGGGAACTGACCACCGCCGACGACTTCGTGCCGTTCGACATGACCGAACTTCTCGACCGCGCGGCGCACGACGCAGAGCGCACGTATCCGGGTCTGCGGGTCTCGCTGGTGCCCTCCCCCGCGGTG
>JAGQTO010000311.1 GCA_020439025.1 Mycobacterium sp.
GAACCGGTGTCGGTCTCGTGCAGGCCGTAGTTGCCCAGGATTTCTTTCTTCTGCTCGGCGGTCAGCGCCATGCGGATCACTCCATCTGTTTCAGTCCCGCGAATGAGATCAGGTCGTGTGAGATCAGGTCGTGGCCACCGCGGACCGCAGCGCACGCCGGACAGACTCTAGCAACGGGCGGCCCCGCCCCGCGAATCGCCGATCAGTCCCCGGGCGCCAGAACGCCCCGGGCGTTGTCGGTGTCGCGGCCCATCGCGGCCACCAGGTCCTCGACGGAGGAGAACTTCTCCTGGCCGCGCAGCCGGGCCACGAAGTCCACCGCGACGTGCTGCCCGTACAGGTCGGCCTCGGTGTCCATGACGAAGGCCTCCACGGTGCGGGTGCGCCCGGAGAACGTCGGGTTGGTGCCCACCGAGACCGCGGACTGGTAGCGCTCGCCGGGCACCACCGTGCCGGTTCCCGGTCCGTGCCCCAGCACCGTGAACCAGGCGGCGTAGACGCCGTCGGCGGGGATGGCGGAGTGCATCGGCGGTGCAATGTTGGCGGTCGGGTAGCCCAGCCCACGGCCGCGGCCGTCTCCGCGCACCACCACCCCCTCGACCCGGTGCGGGCGGCCGAGGGCCTCGGTGGCGGCGGCCATGTCGCCGGCGTCGACGCAGGACCGGATGTAGGTCGAGGAGAAGGTGACGGTCTCTCTCTGATGTTGCTCGGCGACCAGGGACACCGCCTGGACGGCGAAGCCGAACCGCTCGCCGGCCTTGCGCAGGGTGTCGACGTTCCCGGCGGCCTTGCGGCCGAAGGTGAAGTTCTCCCCCACCACCACGTCCACCACGTGCAGCCGCTCGACCAGCAGTTCGTGGATGTAGCGCTCGGGGGTGAGCTTCATGAAGTCGGCGGTGAACGGCATCACCAGGAACACGTCGACGCCGAGTTCCTCGACCAGTTCGGCCCGGCGGGCCAGCGTGGTCAGCTGGGCGGGGTGGCTGCCGGGGAACACCACTTCCATCGGGTGCGGGTCGAAGGTCATCAGCACCGTCGGCACCCCACGCGCCCGCGCGGACTCGACCGCCCGGGCGATCAGTTCGGCGTGGCCGCGGTGAACGCCGTCGAACACCCCGATGGTCAGCACACAGCGACCCCAGTCCGACGGGATGTCGTCGGCTCCGCGCCAGCGCTCCACGCCGCCCAGCCTACGGCTGGTCAGACCCGTTCGGCGTCGGTGGCATAGACGCCGAGCAGATCGCGTGCGGACACGATGCCCACCAGCGCGCCGTCACTCTCGACCAGCAGATGCCGGATCTGCCGGTCGGTCATCCGGATCGCGGCCGCATCGACGGTGTCCTCGGCCTCACACCACACCAGCCCGGTGCTGGCGACCTCGGCGGCGCGCACCGCGGCCGGATCCCGGCCGGCGGCCACCACCCGCACCACGTCACGCTCGGTCAGCAGGGCGGTCGGGCGCGCGTCGTGGCCGATGATGACGGCCCCCACACCGTTGTCGGCGATGGCGCCGGCGACGTCGGCCACCGTCGCGTCGGCGGGGACGCGAACCAGCTTCTCACCGGTCAGGGATTCGATGGCGATGGCTCCGGCCGCGGGGACAGAAGATGTTGTGCTCATGTCCTCATGGTCGCACCGGGGTGCCGCGGCACCCAATTGAGTCCCGACTTCGGCGCGCTCAGCCGAGCAGTTCCCTGGCGATGATCATCTTGCGCACCTCGGTGGTGCCGGCGCCGATCTCCAGCAGCTTGATGGTGCGGAACAACCGGTTGACCTCGGTCTCCCAGATGTAGCCGTTGCCGCCGTGGACCTGCACGGCCCGGTCGAGGACCCGGTTGCAGGCGTCGGCGCAGAACATCACCGCCGCGGCGGTGGAGGCATGGATGCCGCCCCGGCCGGCCTGGGCCGGGTCGACGTGACTGCATTCGTCCAGCGCCTGCCAGGACATCATCCGGGCCGCCTGAACGTCGACGTACATCTCGGCGATCAGCGACTGAACCATCTGGAATTCCGCGATCGGCTTGCCGAACTGGCGGCGGGCCTTGGCGAACTCGATCGCCAGCTGCAACGCCCGCTCGGCGATCCCGACGCTGATACTCGAGACCGCCGCCCGTTCCAGGTCCAGACCGCTCATCACCACCCGGTGCCCCTCGTGCTCGGCGCCGACGATGTTGGCGACCGGGACCATCATGTCGTCGAACACCAACTCGGCGGTCTGCGATCCGCGGAAACCCATCTTGACCAGCTTCTGGGCCACCTGGAATCCGGGGGTGGCGGTGTCGACGACGAACGCCGTGATGCCCTTGGAGCCGCTGTCCGGGAGGCTCTTGGCGTAGAGCAGGCAGACGTCGGCGATGGGTCCGTTGGTGATGTAGAGCTTCGAACCGGTGATCCGGTAGACGTCGCCGTCGCGCACCGCCCGAGTGCGCATCGACCCGAGCGCGTCCGAGCCGGCTCCCGGCTCGGTCAGGCCCAGGCATCCGACCCACTGCCCGGAGCACAGCTTCGGCAGGTACCGCTGCCGAAGCGTGTCGTCGGCGTTGAGGTAGATGTTGTTGGCGCACAGGTTGTCGTGGGCGACCACACTCAGCGCGACGGCGGGGTTCCAGCGCGCGAAGGCCTGCACCACCAGCCCCGCCTCCAGCAAAGACATCCCCGCGCCGCCGTAGTCCGAACCGATCGTCGCGCCGAGCATCCCGTGCCGGCCCAGGTCGGCGAAGAGTTCCGGCGGCCACCACTCCTCGTCGTCCATCCGCCCGGCCAGCGGCGCCAACTGCTTGCGGGCGAAGGTGTCCGCCTGCGCCAGCAGGTGTTCCTGGTCCGGCGTCAGGCTGAAGCGGGCGGCGGAAGCGGCGTCGACGGGCATGCCGGGACCCTATCGGCCCACGGCGGTATCGGACTACAAGGTCGCCGGGCGGATCACCACCACCGACTTGGTGCCCGCACCCCGGTCTTCCAGCAGTGCGATGACCCGACCGCCGGGATCGGTTGCCGCGTAGACCCCTTCGACACCCGATGCGGGCAGCGGCCGACCGTGGGCGGCGTCCAGGGCCTGATCGGCGGTGATGTCGCGGCGGGGGAAGGCCAGCAGGCAGGCCTCGTTGAGGGTGTAGCTCAGCACCGGGGACTCGGCCAGGCCTTCCAGCGTGCGGGCGTGGCCCAGCCCGTAGCCGCCGACCCGGGTGCGCCGCAACGCGGTCAGGTGCCCGCCGACACCGAGCGCAGCGCCGAGGTCACGGGCCAGCGCCCGGATATAGGTGCCCGAGGAACAGTCGACCTCGACCTCGACGTCGACGAACGGGCCGTCCCGGCCAACGGAAACCACATCGAATCGGTCCACCCGGACCACCCGTTCGGCCAACTCCACCGGCTTGCCCTCGCGGGCCAGTTGGTAGGCCCGCTTGCCGCCGATCTTGACAGCGCTGACCGCCGAGGGCCGCTGGGAGATCTCGCCGGTCATCCCCGCGATCTCCGCCCGGATCCGCTCGTCGGACAGCTGCCCCGCCGGGACGTCCTCGAGCACCTCGCCCTCGGCGTCATCGGTGCTGGTGGCGCGTCCCAACCGGATGGTCGCGGCGTAGGACTTCGAGGTCCCGCTGATCAGACCCAGGATCTTGGTGGCCCGTTCGATGCCGACCACCAGTACGCCGGTGGCCATCGGGTCCAGGGTGCCGGCGTGGCCGACCTTGCGGGTGCCGAAGATCCGGCGGCACCGGGACACGACGTCGTGGCTGGTCATACCGCCGGGCTTGTCGACGACGACGATCCCGGGCTCGGGCCCTGCTCCGGTGCTCACAGCACGATCGCCGTCAACGCCAGTCCCCCGGCCACCGACCAGCGGCCTGACAGCTCCCGCAACGGCGGTCCGCTGCGGGCGGCGGGGTCGATCAGGATGCGGGAGACGAACCCCCCGGCGCTACCCGAGGAATCCACCTCGAAGGTGATGTGGGCGTCCTCGAACCCGAGCCAGCGCCGGGTCAGCGGGAACCACGCCTTGTAGGTCGCCTCCTTGGCGCAGAACAGGATTCGGTCCCAGTGCAGATCGTCGGGCAGGGCCGCGATCTCCCGGCGCTCCGCCGGCAGGCTGACGGCCTCGAGCACGCGGTCCGGCAACACGTCGTGGGGTTCGGCGTCGATGCCCACCGAACGCACCGCGGCACTGCGGCCCACCACCGCGCCGCGGTAGCCCGTGGTGTGGGTGAGGCTGCCCACCACCCCGGCCGGCCAGCAGGGTTCACCCTTGTCCCCCTTGAGAATCGGCGCAGGCGGCAGACCGAGTCCTTCGAGCGCGAGCCGGGCGCAATGGCGCACCGTCACGAACTCGTTGCGCCGCTTGGCCACCGAACTGGCGATCAGCGGCTCCTCCTGGGGCAGCGGTACGAGGTCAGGCGGGTCCTCGTAGAGTTCAGCGGACACCAGATCGGCGACCTCGGGCAGCACCGCACCCAGATACCCGCTCATCGGCGCCTGCTGCGCAGTCGGTCCCGGAACGCCTCGGCCTGCTCACGCATCTGCGGGGTGATCACGAAGTGCCCGCCGAACTCGTTGAGGTAGCCGGGCGCGTAGTCGGGGTCCGGCAGCACCTGGCGCAGCCAGCGATAAGGCTTGCGCCGCCGCCATTCTCGCGGATATCCCACCGACACCTCCTCGAAGCGCACCCCGTCATACCACGTTGTGCGCGGGATGTGCAGGTGGCCGTACACCGAGCACACCGCGTTGTAGCGGGTGTGCCAGTCGGCGGTCTCGACCGTGCCACACCACAGCGAGAACTCCGGGTAGAACAGCATCTCGCACGGCTGGCGCACCAGCGGGAAGTGGTTCACCAGGACGGTCGGCACCATCCAGTCCAGCTCCTCGAGTCTGGCCCTGGTGTAGGCCAGCCGGTCGCGGCACCAGGCGTCGCGGGTGGCATACGGCTCACACGACAGCAGGAATTCGTCGGTGGCGACGACGTTGCGCCCCTTGGCGATTGCCAGGCCCTCGGCCTTGGTGGCCGCCCCCTCCGGAAGAAAGGTGTAGTCGTAGAGCAGAAACATCGGCACTATGGTGGCCGGGCCGCCCTGCTCGGTCCACACCGGATACGGGTGCTCGGGGGTGATGACGCCCATCTCGTCGCACATCTCGACCAAATGGTCGTAGCGGGCCCGGCCGAACACCTGCACCGGGTCCTTGCCGGTGGTCCACAGTTCGTGGTTGCCCGGCACCCAGATGACCTTGGCGAACCGGCGGCGCAGCAGGTCCAGCGACCACCGGATGTCATCGGTGCGTTCGGCGACGTCTCCGGCGACGATCAGCCAGTCGTCCGCGGTGGCCGGGTACAACGATTCGGTGACCGGCTTGTTGCCGGTGTGCCCGGTATGCAGGTCGCTGATCGCCCAGAGCGTGGGTGCCACAGCTGATTAGCCTACTTGCGGCCTCTATCCTTCTCGGAGTGGCGAGCACGCGGCTGACCGACCGGGTGATCGCCCAC
Source organism: Mycobacterium sp. (assembly GCA_020439025.1). Classification (GTDB taxonomy): domain Bacteria; phylum Actinomycetota; class Actinomycetes; order Mycobacteriales; family Mycobacteriaceae; genus Mycobacterium. The sequence goes on from JAGQTO010000311.1 coordinate 5,471, forward strand.
GCCTTGCGGCTTCCCGCGCCGAGCACCGGGTACGGCGTCAGCGAGGGACTGCGGGTCCCGATGCGCGACGGTGCGGAGTTGATCGCCGACCACTACCGGCCGCACACCGCTTCCCCGCGCGGCACCGTCCTGGTGCGCGGACCCTACGGCCGGTCCCTCCCCTTCGCGCTGATCTACGCCCGGATCTACGCGGCCCGCGGCTATCACGTGCTGTTGCAGAGCGTGCGGGGCACCTTCGGTTCCGGCGGGACCTTCGTACCGATGGTCCATGAGGTCGACGACGCCGCCGACACCGTGGCGTGGCTGCGCGAACAGCCCTGGTTCACCGGCACGTTCGCCACCATCGGGTTGTCCTATCTGGGCTTCACCCAGTGGGCGCTGCTGTCCGACCCTCCCCCGGAGCTGGCGGCGGCCGTCATCTCGATCGGCCCGCACGACCTGTACACCTCCACCTGGGGATCGGGCGCGTTCGCGCTCGGCGACTTCCTGGGCTGGGCGGACATGATGGCCCATCAGGAACAGGGCCCACTCAAGCGAGCGTCCTACCAGCTCAGCGCGACGCGCCGGATGCGGCGGGCGGTGCGAGACGTGCCGCTGGGCGAGGCCGGGCGGGCGCTGCTGGGCGGTCGGTCGCCGTGGTACGAAAGCTGGCTGGCCCACCCCGAGCGCGACGATCCGTTCTGGTCGCCGATGCGCATGACGGCCGCCCTGGACCGCGCCACGGTGCCGGTGCTGTTGCTGACCGGCTGGCAGGACGTGTTCCTCGACCAGACCGTCGACCAGTTCGGGCACCTGCGCCGCCGCGGTGTCGACGTCGCGATGACCATCGGGCCGTGGACCCACGACGGGATGGCGACCCGGGGTACGGCCGTCACCGCCACCGAGACGCTGTCCTGGCTTGACCGCCACCTGGCCGCGAAGCCCGGCCCGACGCGCCCGCACCCGCTGCGGATCCATGTCACCGGACCCGGCGGCGGCTGGACCACGATGGCCGCCTGGCCACCGACGGACACCGGTGAGCGGGTTCTCTACCCCCAGCCGGACCGGCGGTTGGCTGCCACCGCGCCGTCCGCAGAATCGGGAACCTCGGCGTTCCGCTACGACCCGGCCGACCCCACACCGACGGTGGGCGGTCGGCTGCTGTCCCGGCAGGCCGGATACCGCGACGACTCGGCACTGGCAGAGCGCCCCGATGTGCTGAGCTTCACCGGCGAACCGCTCGGCGAGGAAATCCTGGTCGCCGGCCGGCCGGTCGTCGAACTGGACCATTCCTGCGACAACCCGCACTTCGACGTCTTCGCCCGGATCAGCGAGGTCGACGCCGGCGGTGTGTCCCGCAACGTCAGCGACGGCTTCCGGCGGTTCAGGGGTGTCACGGACGAGCCCCTCCGGATCGAATTGGACCCGATCGCGCACCGCTTCGCCGCCGGTTCCCGGATCCGGCTGCTGATCGCCGGTGGCTCGCACCCGCGTTTCGCCCGCAATCTCGGCACCGGCGAAGCGGATATCAGCGGCCGCCGGATGGTCGCCTCGACCCACACCCTGCGACACGGTCCGTCCTCGCGGGTGGTGCTGCCGGTCACCGACGCCGTGGGCTAGTTCGTCGGCGCCGGCTGCGACTCGGTCGGTTCGCAGTCTTCGCCGGTCGTACCCGGGCACGGCACCTGCTGATCGGATGCCGGGGGCGGTGGCGGCGGCAGCAGCGCGGTGGAGGTCCCGGTGACGACCGGCGCGCCCGGAACGTCGCGGGAACCGGAGTCCGGCGTGTACCCGGCGGCGAAGAAGATCGCGATCGCCGAGGACAGCAACAGCACCGCCGCGCCCACCGCGAGCAGGATCTTGGGGTTGACCATCTTCCGATTCGTCACCTGACGAGCCTGCCAGCGATTACCGCCGCGCGCCAGAGCATTAGGGCTCTGATCCGGGCGGTTACGGTGGCGGTATGGCTAGCGACATCCTGCTCATCGACACCGCCGACCGAGTTCGGACGGTCACGCTGAACCGCCCGGAGTCCCGCAACGCCCTCTCCTCGGCACTGCGCACCCGCTTCTTCGCCGCCCTTGCCGAGGCTGAGGCCGATGACGACGTCGACGTGGTGATCGTTACCGGGGCCGACCCGGTGTTCTGCGCGGGTCTCGACCTCAAAGAACTCGGCAACACCACCGAACTTCCTGATATCTCGCCGAAGTGGCCGCCGATGAGCACACCGGTCATCGGCGCGATCAACGGCGCGGCCGTCACCGGCGGCCTGGAGCTGGCGCTGTACTGCGACATCCTCATCGCCTCCGAGCACGCCAGGTTCGCCGACACCCACGCCCGTGTCGGACTGCTGCCCACCTGGGGCCTCAGCGTGCGACTTCCGCAGAAGGTCGGGATCGGGATGGCGCGCCGGATGAGCCTCACCGGCGATTACCTCTCAGCCGAGGACGCGCTGCGGGCCGGGCTGGTGACCCAAGTCGTGGCGCACGCCGAACTGATGCCCACCGCACGCGCGGTGGCCGCCTCGATCGTCAGCAACAACCGCAAGGCGGTCCGGGCACTGCTGGAGTCCTACCACCGCATCGACGGAGCCGGCACCAGCGCTGGGCTGTGGATGGAGGCCGAGGCCGCCAAGGCCTGGATGCGCTCGGCCACCGGCGAGGACATCGCCGCGAGCCGGTCAACGGTGATCCAGCGTGGGCGCACCCAAGTCCGCTGAGATCGACATACCGGCGACCGACGGAGAGTGATACCGCATTGGTATCATGGCGTCATGGCCATGACCTTGCGCCTGTCCGAGGAACAGACCGCCAAGCTGCGTGCCGCGGCGGAACGCGATGGAATCTCCATGCACGCGGCAGTCCTCAAGGCCGTCGACGACTACGTTGAAGGTCGGACCAAGCGCCGGGACGAGATGCTGGCCGGAATCGTAAGAGACCATGACGGTCTCCTGCGGCGTCTCGCGGAATCGTGATCCACTACCTAACCCTGGATGATGTTCTCGCCGCCGCCGAAGCACACCTCGGCCACCCCGCAGACGTCGGCGACTACGGATTGCTCGAGTCCGCCGTCGCGCGCCCACAGGCGACAGTGTTCGGAGAGGATGCCTACCCAGATCTTCATCAGAAAGCAGCAGCGCTGCTTCAATCCCTGGCGACGAACCAAGCTCTGATCGACGGCAACAAGCGCACAGCCTTCGTCGCGACAGCGCTGTTCTACATGATGAATGGTCATCGAATCCCGGCAGAACCCGAGGACGAGCTCTTCGACTTCGTGATCGCGGTGGCGACGAGGGATCTCACCGCGGTGCTGGCGATCGCGGTCGGGTTGACTCGATGGGTGCGCCCCGCACCCGGGCGCAGCAAAGCCCGCCACGATCGTGACGGCGCCAACGCCGATCCGTCACACCGTCCATCGTCCGGACAGCACCCGCCAGCAGCCGAACACCAGGCGCAGCCCGACAAAGGCGCTCAGCCCCGCCCAGATGCCGGCCAGCCCCCACCCGAACCGCAGCGATAGCCAGGTCAGCGGCAGGAACCCGACCAGCGCGCTGACGACGGTGACGGTGCGCATGAACGCCGCGTCACCGGCGCCGAGCAGCACGCCGTCCAGAGCGAAAAGCACACCGGCGAAGGGTAACTGGGCGACCAGGAACCACCACGGGACCCCGATCGCGGACAGCACCGCCGGATCGTCGGTGAACAGCGCCGGCACCGCCGAGGCGCCGAGTGCCAGAAGCCCCGCCAGCACGCTCGCGGCGATCGCCGAGATTCCGGTCACCCGCCAGGCCACCCGGCGGGCGTGTGCCGCATCACCGCCGCCGAGGGCCGCACCCACCAGCGACTGGGCCGCGATCGCCAGCGAATCCAGGACCAGCGCAAGGAAACCCCACAACTGCAGCACCACCTGGTGGGCGGCCAGCGCCGCCGCGCCGAACCGGGCGGCCACCGCCGCGGCGGAGACGAACGACGCCTGAAACGCCATGGTGCGCACCACGAGATCCCGGCCCATCACCACTTGCGCGCGCAACACCGCCGGGTCGGGGCGCAGGCTTACCCGTTCGCTTCGCAGCGCCCCGATGAACAGCGCCGCGGCGATCCACTGGCCCACCAGGTTCGCCGCCGCCGACCCGGGCAGCCCCCAGCGCGGCAGGCCCAGCAAGCCGTACACCAGCAGCGGGCACAGCACCGCCGAGATGCCGAACCCGGTCAGTACATACCGCAGCGGGCGGGCGGTGTCCTGGACCCCGCGCATCCACCCGTTGCCGGCCAGCGAGATCAGGATGGCCGGTGCCGC
>JAGQTO010000312.1:0-15208 GCA_020439025.1 Mycobacterium sp.
AGGCGTGCTGGCCGTTGGTGCCCGGCTCGCCCCAGAAGATCTCCCCGGTCGGGTCGGTGACAGGGGTGCCGTCGGCGCGTACCGATTTGCCGTTGGATTCCATGGTGAGCTGCTGCAGGTAGGCGGCGAACCGGGCGAGGTCGTTTGAATACGGCAGCACCGCACGGGTTTCCGCGCCGAAGAAGTTCGAATACCACAGCCCGATCAGTCCGAGCAGCGCCGGCGCGTTGGACTCCAGCGGCGCGGTGGTGAAATGCCTGTCGACGATATGGAATCCGGACAGGAAGTCGGCGAAGGCCTCCCGCCCGATCACCGCCATCAGCGACAGACCGATCGCCGAGTCCACCGAGTACCGGCCGCCCACCCAGTCCCAGAACCCGAACATGTTCGCCGAGTCGATGCCGAAGGCCTCGACCAGCTTCTTGTTCGTGGAGACGGCGACGAAGTGCTTGGCTACCGCCTCGTCGCCGAGTGCGTCGACAAGCCAGCGCCGGGCCGCGGTGGCGTTGGTCAGCGTCTCCAGGGTGGTGAAGGTCTTGGAGGCCACGATGAACAGCGTTGTGGCGGGGTCGAGCCCGTCCAGCTTGGCCACCAGATCGGCCGGGTCGACGTTGGAGACGAACCGCGCAGCGATCCCGGCGTCTGCGTAGTGCCGAAGAGCCTGATAAGCCATCGCGGGGCCGAGGTCGGAGCCGCCAATACCGATGTTGACCACCGTGGTGATCCGCTTGCCTGTGGCACCGGTCCAGTCCCCGCTGCGCAGTCGGTCGGTGAATTCGCCCATCGCGTCGAGGACGGCGTGAACGTCGGCCACCACCTCGCGGCCGTCGACCTCCAATGTGACGTCGCGCGGCAGTCGCAGGGCGGTGTGCAACACCGCCCGGTCCTCGGAGGTGTTGATGTGTTTGCCGGCGAACATGGCGTCGCGACGCTGCTCCAGCCCCGCCGCTCGGGCGAGGTCGAGAAGCAGCGAGAGGGTTTCGCGGGTGACCCGGTGCTTGCTGTAGTCGATGTAGAGGTCACCGACGGTCAGCGCCATGTCGCGGCCGCGGTCGGGATCCTCGGTGAAAAGTTCTCGCAGATGCTTCCCGGCGATCTGGTCGTGATGGCGATCCAACGCCGTCCGGGCGGAAGAGATGGCGGTATCTGCACTCATTCCCCAGACCCTAATGCGGCAGACGGGCCGACGGTGTAGATGATGAAGGTATGCGCACCGCTGATATCGATCGCCTGTTGTCCTCGGTTCCGACCGGACTGTGGATCGGCGGTGAACAGCGCGCGGGGTCATCGAGTTTCGATGTGGTCAACCCCGCCGACGGTGACGTGTTGGCCTCGGTGGCCAACGCCGGCGCCGCCGAAGCCCTCGCCGCGATGGATGCTGCCTGTGCGGTGCAGGCCGGCTGGGCGGCCACCCCGGCGCGCGAGCGTGGGGAGATCCTGCGGTCGGTGTTCGAGACGATCATCGAACGTGCCGACGACATCGCCACGCTGATGACCCTCGAGATGGGCAAGGTCGTCGCGGAGAGTCTGGGGGAGGTCCGCTATGGCGCCGAGTTCTTCCGGTGGTTCGCCGAGGAGGCGGTCCGGATCGCCGGGCGGTTCACGCCGAGCCCGGCCGGGACAGGCCGGATCCTGGTCACCAAGCAGCCCGTCGGACCGTGCCTGGCCATCACACCGTGGAACTTTCCGCTGGCCATGGGAACCCGCAAGATCGGACCGGCGCTGGCGGCCGGTTGCACGATGATCGTCAAGCCGGCCCAGGAGACGCCACTGACCATGCTGCTACTCGCCAAGCTGATGGATGAGGCCGGACTGCCCAAGGGCGTGCTCTCGGTGTTGCCAACCGACCGGCCCGCTGAGGTCACCACTGCGCTCGTGGACGACGGCAGGCTGCGCAAGCTGACCTTCACCGGCTCGACCGGGGTGGGCAAGGCTCTGGTGAAACAGTCGGCGGACAAGCTGCTGCGCACGTCGATGGAACTCGGTGGCAACGCGCCATTCGTGGTCTTCGACGACGCCGACATCGACGCCGCGGTACAGGGCGCGATGCTGGCCAAGATGCGCAACGGCGGTGAGGCCTGCACGGCGGCCAACCGCATCCACGTGGCCAACGCCGTCATCGAGGAGTTCACCGACAAGTTCGTCAAGCACATGGGCGAGGTCAACCTGGGCGACGGATTGGATCCGACGGCCAAACTCGGTCCGCTGATCAGCGCCAAGCAACTGGCCACTGTGCAGGAACTGGTCGATGACGCCGTCGACAAGGGCGCCACCGTAGCACTCGGTGGACGGGCGCCGGGCGGACCCGGCTTCTTCTACCCCGCGACCGTGCTCATCGACGTTCCCCGGGATGCCCGGATCCTCAAGGAAGAGGTGTTCGGGCCGGTCGCGCCGATCGTCGGCTTCGACACCGAGGAGGAGGGTATCGCCGCGGCCAACGACACCGAGTACGGACTGGCGGCCTACGTCTACACCCAGTCGCTGGACCGGGCGTTGCGGGTGGCCGAGGCCGTCGAGGCCGGCATGGTCGGCATCAACCGCGGGGTGATCTCAGATCCGGCCGCGCCGTTCGGCGGGGTCAAGGAGTCCGGCTTCGGCCGCGAGGGCGGTGACGAGGGCATCGAGGAGTACCTCGACATCAAGTACATCGCCCTGACCAGCTAGACGGGCCCTGACCAGCTAGACGGGCCCGGACCAGTTAGATGGGCCCTGACCGCGGTTAACGGCGGACGGGCGGGCGGCGCCCGGTCGATCTGATCAGTGGCCAAGCCTGCCGCGACCCATCCGCAGCAGCAGCATCGCCAGTTCCTTGCCGCCGTCACCGAGCGCGCTGTAGCGCTCGATGACCTTCATTTCGCGGCTGTGCACCAGTCGGGTGCCACCGGAGGCCATCCGGGCCCGGCCGATGGCCCGCGACACCTCGGTGCGCTCCCTGACCGCGGCCAGGATTGCCGCGTCGAGGCGGTCGATCTCCGCGCGCAGGGTATCGATGTCGGGTTCGGTCTCGACGGTCATCTCGTTCTCCTCGTGTGGGGGTTGTGGTGGTCTCATCCGGTCCTGGCCTCACACACAAGACGAGCCCCGGATCCGGATGCGGACCGCGGGGCTCTCAGGTTTGAGCAGCTAAGCCGCCACGGGCACCGCGGTGCGGTACCCGTAGAAAAATCGCTGCCGTGCAGTGAGCACGCCGATAAGTCTGCCACCTCCGGACCCGCGTGCGCAAAAAACCCGTCGCCGGACAACGGTAAGTTTGGTTCCGAGATGACTGCGTATGCGATGGCGGTCGGGCCCGCCGGCTCGGCCGAACTGCTTGAGGGGCTCAACACCCAGCAACGCCAAGCCGTGCTGCACGAGGTGACCCCACTGTTGATCGTGGCCGGGGCGGGCTCGGGCAAGACGGCGGTGCTCACCCGGCGGATCGCCCACCTGCTGGCCGCCCGTGACGTCGGCCCGGGTCAGATCCTCGCCATCACGTTCACCAACAAGGCGGCCGCCGAGATGCGTGAACGGGTGGGGCAGCTGATCGGCCCGCGGGCGGCGAACATGTGGGTGTCGACGTTCCACTCCACCTGCGTGCGGATCCTGCGCAACCAGGCGTCCCTGCTGCCCGGCCTGAACTCCAACTTCTCCATCTACGACGCCGACGACTCCCGCCGCCTGCTGCTGATGATCGGCCGGGATATGGGCATTGACGTCAAGCGGTACACGCCGCGACTGTTGTCCAACGCCATCTCGAACCTCAAGAACGAACTGATCACCCCGGAACGGGCCGTGGCCGACCTGGGGGAAGGCGCCGATGACCTGGCCCGCGTGGTGGCCGAGGTTTTCGGTGAGTATCAGCGACGTCTGCGCGGCGCGAACGCGCTGGATTTCGACGACCTGATCGGTGAAACGGTGGCGGTGCTGCAGCGGCACCCCCAGATCGCCCAGTACTACCGTCGGCGTTTCCGGCACATCCTCGTCGATGAGTATCAGGACACCAACCACGCCCAGTACGTCCTGGTCCGCGAACTCACCGGCGTCTCCGCTCCGGACACCGACGCGGTTCCGCCGGCCGAGCTCTGTGTCGTCGGCGACGCCGACCAGTCCATCTACGCGTTCCGCGGAGCGACGATCCGCAACATCGAGGACTTCGAACGGGACTTTCCCGACGCCGCCACGATCCTGTTGGAGCAGAACTACCGCTCCACCCAGACCATCCTGTCGGCCGCCAACTCGGTGATCTCGCGCAATACCGGTCGGCGGGAGAAGAGGCTGTGGACCGATGCCGGCGACGGCGAGCAACTCGTCGGCTACGTCGCCGACAACGAACACGACGAAGCGCGATTCGTGGCCGGGGAGATCGACTCCCTGGTCGAGGGGGGCTCCCAGTTTTCTTTCGGTGACGTGGCCGTGTTTTACCGAACCAACAACTCCTCGCGCGCTCTGGAAGAGGTGTTCATCCGCGCCGGGATTCCCTACAAGGTGGTTGGCGGCGTTCGGTTCTACGAACGCAAGGAGATCCGCGACATCGTGGCCTACCTGCGCGTGCTGGACAACCCGGGTGACACGGTCAGTCTGCGCCGGATCCTCAACACGCCGCGTCGCGGCATCGGCGATCGGGCCGAGGCGTGCGTGGCCGTCCACGCGGAGAACACCGGCTGCGGTTTCGCCGAGGCCCTCGCCGCCGCCGCCGAGGGTCGGGTCCCGATGCTCAACACCCGTTCGGAAAAAGCGATCGCCGGGTTCGTCGCACTCCTGGAGGAATTGCGCGGCCGACGGGGCGAGGAACTCGGCGACCTTGTCGAGGCGGTGCTCGACCGTACCGGTTACCGGCGTGAACTGGAGAATTCCAACGACCCGCAGGATCTCGCGAGGCTGGACAACCTGAACGAATTGGTCAGCGTCGCACACGAGTTCAGCATCGACCGGGCCAATGCCGCGGCCCTCCGGGAGGACTCCGAGGAGGACGAGGACACCCCGCAGGCCGGGTTGCTGGCGGAATTCCTCGAGCGGGTTTCGCTGGTGGCCGACTCCGATGAACTGCCCGAGAACGACGCCGGCGTGGTGACGCTGATGACACTGCACACCGCCAAGGGTTTGGAATTCCCGGTGGTATTCGTCACCGGTTGGGAAGACGGAATGTTTCCCCACATGCGCGCTCTGGGCGATCCCGATGAACTGTGCGAGGAACGCCGATTGGCCTACGTGGGTATCACCCGTGCCCGTCAACGGCTCTACCTCAGCCGGGCGAAGGTGCGCTCATCCTGGGGGCAGCCGATGCTGAACCCGGAGTCCCGCTTCCTGCGCGAGATCCCCGAGGAACTCATCGACTGGCGACGTACCGATACCGCACCCTCGTTCAGCGCCCCGGTCGCGGGTCGATTCGGTGCGTCCCGGCCGTCGGGCCCGTCGCCGATGCGCTCCGGCGGCGGATCGCGAGCGTTGATCGTGCTGCAACCCGGTGATCGGGTCAACCACGACAAGTACGGCCTGGGCCGCGTCGAGGAGGTCTCCGGAACCGGCGAGGCGGCGATGTCGCTCATCGACTTCGGCAGCTCAGGGCGGGTCAAGCTGATGCATAATCACGCGCCCCTGCAGAAGCTCTAGCTGCAAAAAAACTCTGGGAGCGCCCGGATCAGGGTGCGATACACCAACGGCCAGTGCCGGGGTGCAGGGCTAGCACGAGGCTGGCCAGCGGCAGGGCCGGGATGGCGTAGACGGGCCAGGCGATGCGTGCGCCGGCGAGGAACACCGAACCGAAGGTCAACAGTGCCACTGCCGCCCCGAAAACGATCAGCCAGCGGCCGATGTCACGCCGGCGCAACAGCAGGATCACCCCGGGCACCGTCGCCGTGGCGAACAACAGCGTCAGGAACCCGACAGCAAGGCAGAACAGGCGGTCGCTGCGCCACCATCCGGCGATCAGGTCGGTGGCGACGACAGCGGTGGCCCAGCCGCTCAGGATGCTCACCGTGGCGGTGGCGTACGCGGTGTGTGGCCGTGGCCCGGCCTGCGGTGTCGGCTCCGCGCCGGGGAGCAGCGTCGTGGGCGAGATGTGATCGACGGGCGTGCTTGTCGGCGCGCGCCGGATGATGCGCGTGCGGTCTCGCTCGCTGTGAGAGGTGACCGTTGCCGACGACCGACGCCGGATCCGTGGGGAAGTCGGGCCGTCCGTTCCGGGCAACGCTATCCGGTGTAGGGCCCGACGGAGACGCCGCGGGCGGCCAGCCACGGCACCGGATCGGTGCGGTTGGTGCCGCCGAGCAGTACCTCGAAGTGCAGGTGCGGGCCGGTCGAGTTGCCCCGGTTTCCGACAGTCGCGATCTGATCTCCCGCGAAGACCCGCTGGCCGATCGAGACGTCCCAGCTGTTGACGTGCCCGTAGAGGGTCACGGTGCCGTCGGCGTGCCGGATCTTGACCCAGGCGCCGTAGCCGGCGGTCGGTCCGGTGTCGACCACAACGCCGTCGGAGGCGGCGTAGATGGGGGTGCCGATCGGGGCGGCCAGATCTATCCCGGCGTGCAGCGCACCCCAGCGGTAACCGAATCCGGAGGTGAAGATGCCCCTGGTCGGCATGACATACAGCGGCCGCTGCAGGCGGGCCTCACGCTCGGCGCGCTCGGCGGCGTAGGCGACGCCCTTGGCCAATTCCTCGGCGTGTACCGAGGCGACCACGTTCGACCTGGCCGCGACGACCTCGGCGCCACGTGTCGCGGCCCCGCCGACACGGGTCTTCTCGGAGGCCAGGACGGTGCGGGTCTGGGCCTGCTCGCGGGGCTGGACCATGGTGTACGCGGCCGCAGCGGCGGCGCCGGCCGCCATTGCCGCGATCAGGGCCCGTCCCCGGGCGGCGCTGGTGGGCTGGCGGCGATGCTGGGGCGTTCGCGGCAGGAGGTCGGTGTCCTCGGTGCTGCTGAACATCGGCCGCTCGACGTGGGCGGGCGGCTTACCGGCGTACTTGGCCGGAACGTCGAGCAGTGGGGTCAGGTCCTCGACGTCGCGCATCACGTCGTCTGTGAGGGGATCGGCAGCGGCGGGGATCCGGCGAACCGCGGCCGGTGCGTCGTGCCCGACGGGTGTCTGAGGTGCCGACCATGATCTGACGGAGGCTCGCGTCGGCGAGTCCGAGGCCGGGGCCGTCCGAATCTGCGTCAAAACCAAGTCCTCAAGTCCGTGACCAAAGCGTTATCTAGACCGGGAGAACGGTAACCAAAATGTGATCAAAGTGGCAACCCATGCGAGCCCGGCGCCGGTGTTTGTGATCCTCGTCACTCCAGCACGGCGCGGGATTGCCTCGTTACGGTGATCAGGCCCCTGAGGCCTGCCGCCTGCGGATACAGTTCCCGTGGAGCGACTTGGTCAAACTATCGACGCAGACAATCTACCGACGCACGCAGAATCCACCGACTCAGCAGAGAGCCCAGCAGAGAGCCCATGGACCTTTTCGAGTATCAGGCGAAGGAACTGTTCGCCAAGCATCACGTTCCCACCACACCCGGCCGGGTAACGACCTCCGCGCAGGACGCCAAGGCGATCGCCGAGGAGATCGGCCGACCGGTCATGGTGAAAGCTCAAGTCAAGACGGGAGGTCGCGGCAAAGCGGGGGGTGTCAAATACGCGGCCACCCCGGACGACGCCTTCGCCCACGCCTCGAACATCCTGGGCCTGGACATCAAGGGCCACATCGTGAAGAAACTGCTGGTGTCCGAGGCCAGCGACATCGCCGAGGAGTACTACGTCTCCTTCCTGCTCGACCGGGCCAACCGCACCTACCTCGCCATGTGCTCGGTGGAGGGCGGGATGGAGATCGAGGAGGTGGCCGCCACCAAGCCGGATCGGCTGGCCAAGGTCCCGGTGGACGCCGTTAAGGGTGTCGACGTGGCCTTCGCCCGTTCGATCGCCGAGCAGGGCCATCTTCCCGCCGAGGTGCTCGATGCGGCGGCGGTGACCATCGCGAAGTTGTGGGAGGTGTTTGTCGGCGAGGACGCGACGCTGGTCGAGGTCAACCCGCTGGTGCGCACCCCCGACGACCAGATCCTGGCGCTGGACGGCAAGGTGACCCTGGATGGCAACGCCGACTTCCGGCACCCCGACCACGCACAGTTCGAGGACTCCGCCGCCACCGACCCGCTGGAACTCAAGGCCAAACAGCACGATCTGAACTACGTCAAACTCGACGGGTCGGTGGGGGTGATCGGCAATGGCGCCGGCCTAGTGATGTCCACCCTCGACGTGGTCGCCTACGCCGGTGAGAAGCACGGCGGGGTCAAGCCGGCCAACTTCCTCGACATCGGCGGCGGCGCCTCCGCGGAGGTGATGGCCGCGGGGCTGGACGTGATCCTGGGCGACAAACAGGTCAAGAGCGTGTTCGTCAACGTCTTCGGTGGCATCACCTCATGTGACGCGGTGGCCAGCGGCATCGTCAAGGCTCTGCAGATGCTCGGCGCGGAAGCCAACAAGCCCCTGGTGGTGCGCCTTGACGGCAATAACGTCGAGGAGGGCCGGCGCATCCTCGCCGAGGCCAACCACCCACTGGTTGTGGTCGCCGACACCATGGACTCCGGTGCCGACAAAGCAGCCGAACTCGCCCATGCAGCCGGGAAGGACGCCTAGGTCATGTCGATTTTCCTCAACAAGGACTCCAAGGTCATCGTCCAGGGCATCACCGGCGGTGAGGCCACCAAACACACCGCGCTGATGCTGAAGGCCGGCACCCAGGTGGTCGGCGGCGTCAACGCCCGCAAGGCGGGAACCACCGTCACCCACAAGGACAAGAGCGGCGACGACATCGAACTGCCGGTGTTCGGATCGGTGGCCGAGGCGATGGAGAAGACCGGAGCCGACGTGTCGATCGCCTTCGTTCCGCCGCGCTTCGCCAAAGACGCGATCGTGGAGGCGATCGACGCCGAGATTCCGTTGCTGGTGGTCATCACCGAGGGGATTCCGGTCCAGGACACCGCCTACGCGTGGGCCTATAACGTCGATCACGGCGGCAAGACCCGCATCATCGGCCCGAACTGCCCCGGCATCATCACCCCGGACGAGGCACTGGTTGGGATCACCCCGGCGACCATCACCGGCAAGGGGCCGATCGGCCTGGTTTCCAAGTCCGGCACGCTGACCTACCAGATGATGTTCGAACTGCGGGATTTCGGCTTCTCCACCGCCATCGGCATCGGGGGCGACCCGGTTATCGGTACCACCCACATCGACGCCATCGAGGCCTTCGAGAAAGACCCCGAGACCAAGCTCATCGTGATGATCGGCGAGATCGGCGGCGATGCCGAGGAGCGCGCAGCGGACTACATCAAGGCCAATGTGACCAAACCGGTCGTGGGCTACGTCGCCGGGTTCACCGCTCCGGAGGGCAAGACGATGGGCCACGCCGGCGCCATCGTCTCTGGGTCGTCGGGCACCGCGGCCGCCAAGAAGGAGGCGCTGGAAGCGGCCGGCGTCAAAGTCGGCAAGACGCCGTCGGCCACCGCCGAGTTGGCCAGGGAGATCCTCAAGTCCCTCTAGGCCCCGGGCCTTACTGTGGCCGAGCAGACGCAATAGGCCCCGAATGCCCGGAGTGTCGGGAACCTTTGCGTCTGCTCGGCGGGATGGGTCTGCTCGGCGAGCTATGCCAGCTCGGCGAGTTTGGCCGCAAGGCGCTCGACGTAGCGGGCGACGTCGTCGGCCGGTCTGTCCGGCAGCCCGAAGAGGACCTCGGTCACCCCGAGTCCTCGCCAGCGCTCGAGCTTCTCGGCGACCGGCTTGAAGTCCAGCGCCACGATGCGCGGGGCTCCGGCCCGCCCGGCCGCGGCCCAGGTGTCCTGCAGCAGTCGCACCGGCGGGTCGATGTCGACGTCGCGGGGGGTGGTGATCCAGCCGTCGGCCGACCGGGCGATCCACTTGAAGTTCTTCTCGGTGCCGGCGGCACCGAGAAGAACCGGGATCTGCGACTGCACCGGTTTGGGCCAGGCCCAGCTGGGCCCGAACCTGACGAACTCGCCGTCGTAGGACGCCTCTTCCTCGGTCCACAACGCCCGCATGGCCTCGATGTATTCGCGCAGCATTGTCCGCCGCCGGCCGGGCGGAACATTGTGGTCGGCGAGTTCATCGGTGTTCCAGCCGAACCCGATTCCCAGGCTCACCCTGCCGCCGGAGAGGTGGTCGAGGCTGGCGATCGTTTTCGCCAGGCTGATCGGATCGTGTTCGACGGGCAGCGCGACGGCGGTGGACAGCCGAACGTGCGTGGTGACTGCGGCCGCGGTGGCCAGACTTACCCAGGGGTCGAGGGTTCGCAGGTAGCGGTCGTCGGGCAGCGACGCGTCGCCGGTCATCGGGTGCGCGGCCTCCCGTCTGACCGGGATGTGGGTGTGTTCCGGTACATAGAAAGTGGTGAAGCCATGCTGCTCGGCGAGCCTCGCCGCAGCCGCCGGGGTGATCCCGCGGTCGCTGGTGAAAAGGACAAGCCCGTGATCCATGCCCTGAATTAGAACGTGTTCTAGCTTGCCGGACAAGGGTACGCCGGGGATCGGTGGTGACGCACCCCGCACGGGTGACACGCCCGCGGTGGGGTGGTTGCCCCAGTGTCGTGCGCTAGCGTTGCTTTCCGGACGTCAGGTCCGCCAGCTGTGAGGAGAGACCATGACCTACCCGCCCGGCACCCCACCGACCGGCCCGGGGTACCCGACGCCGCAGCAACCCGCTGGCTACGGCGCTTCCGTGGCGCCGTCCTACCCCGCCCCGGTCGCGGCTCGGCCGACCGGACCCGCCAAGTCTCCGGCCTACCTGACTCTCGGGGTAGTCGTGCTGGGTCTGGCCGCGTATCTGGCCAGTTTCGGCCCGTTGTTGAGCATCAACACCGATATCGGACCCTTCGGTGGGGCGGAGTTCACCGCGAGCGGCCTGAGCTATTGGACCGTCGCCGCTCTCGTCGCCTCGCTGCTGGCGGCGGTGAGCATGGTCCCCAAATCGCCGAGCTATACGGCGATCGTGGCGGTTGCAGCGGTGCTCGGGGTGCTGCTGGTCATCGGCCAGGTCATCAACAGGCCGACCGGTTTCTCGATTGGATGGGCACTTTGGCTGGTGCTGGGGTTCACCCTGCTGCAGTCCGTTGCGGCGGTCGCCGCGATGTTGTTCGAATCCGGGGTGCTCTCCGCCCCGCCGCCGCGGCCGCAGTACCCGGCTTACGGCCAGTACGGCCCGCCGCAAGGCGGCTATTACGGCCCGCCGGCGGCTCCGCAGGGGGCACCCGGCCAGCAGCCCGGATATCCGGGTGGTTATCCGGGGGGCTACCCGCAGGCCGGGACGTCCGGCGGATATGCCCAACCGGGCGACGACGCTCCGGACACGCCGCCGACTGGGTTCCCCGCATACACTCCGCCGTCGGCGTCCGGGGCCCAGCAGGCTCCGGAGCCGTCCGCCAAGCCGTCGGAGCCTACTTCCGGCTCGACCCCGTCCTGAGCGATCGGTTCGCTCCTGAGCCGTGACGCGGATGGAGGGCAGGGTGCCGCCGGTGACGGGTGCCCCGCAGCCCCGTGACTTGGTGCGGGTCGCTTTCGGCCCGTCGTTGGTGGCGCTGGTCGTCATCGCCGCCATCGTTCTGGTTCAACTGGTGGTCGCCAACAGCGATCTGACCGGTGCTCCCGGCGCGGTGGCCAGCATGTGGCTCGCCGTGCACCTGGTTCCGATCTCCATCGCCGGCCAGCAACTCGGGGTGCTGCCGCTCGTTCCCGCGGCTCTGATGGTGTGGGCTACCGCGCGCAGCACCGCCCAGGCGACACCACAGAGGGGTTCCTGGTTCGTCATCCGGTGGATCGTGGCCTCCGCGCTGGGCGGTCCTCTGCTGATGGCGGCGCTGTCGCTGGCTGTCGTCCACGACGCCGCATCGGTGATCACCGAATTGCAGACCCCGAACGCGCTGGGAGCCTTCGGCGGCATCCTGGCCGTGCACGGCCTCGGGGCGCTGATCGGCGTCGGCCCGCGGGTGCGGCAACGCGTGCTGGGCCTGCTCGGGCTTCCCGGCTGGCTAACCGACGGGATCCGTCCGGCGTTGATCGGGGTGGCGGCGCTGTTGTCGCTGTCCTGTGCGGTCGTCGCGGCGTCACTGGTCGTGCACTGGGGAACCATGCACGGGCTGTTCGGCATCACCGATTCGTTTGTCGGCCAGTTCAGCCTTACCGCGCTGTCGCTGCTTTACCTGCCCAATGTGGTCGTCGGCGCCGCGGCGATGGCGGTCGGATCCAGCGCTCACATCGGCTTCGCGACATTCAGCGCGTTCACCGTCTTCGGGGGCGACATCCCCGCCCTGCCGATCCTGGCCGCGGCTCCGACGCCGCCGTTGGGACCGGTGTGGGTGGCGCTGCTGATCGTTGGGGCTGCCTCCGGCGTGGCCATCGGGCAGCAATGTGCACGTCGTCCGCTGCCCCTGCCGTTGGCGTTCGCCAAGTTGGCGGCGGCATCGCTGCTCGCGGCGGTGATCCTGGCGCTGCTGGCGGTGGCGGCCGGCGGGAAACTGGGCAACTTCGGCGACGTAGGGGTGGATCAGACCACCTTCGGGCCGGGGGTGTTCTGCTGGTTCTTCGTCATCGGCGGAGTGACGGTGGCGATGACCGGGGGCATCAGCCGCCGATCGCGCCCGGCGGCTTCGGAGACCTCCCGAGTCCTGACCTCGTCGGGGAATCCGCCGGAGGAACCGCACCGTGACGGCGAGGACGGTGAGCCCTCCGAAGCGGAGGCGCCCGCGCGGGAACCCGAACCCGAATCGGAAGCCGAACCGGAACCGGAACCGGAACCGGAACCCGAACCCGAACGGGAACCCGAGCCCGAACCGGAACCAGCGCCGGAACCCGAGCCTGAGCCCGGGCCGCCGCCGCCTCCGGTGAAGCCGGCCCCGGATCTCGAGGACGTCGAGGACCTGATGTTTGTCGACGCCGATATCGAGGTTGGCGACGGGGACTCGCGGCCCGGCGCCGGTTGACCCCGGGGCCCGGCATCCCATTAGGCTCTGGGCCGTGTCCGATCCGATCCGCGTGCCGCCGAGCGCACCGGCCCGTCTGGTGGTCCTGGCCTCGGGTACTGGTTCGCTGCTGGCGTCGCTGCTCGAGGCGGCTGCCGGGGACTATCCGGCGAGGGTGGTCGCGGTGGGTGTGGACCGGGACTGCCGTGCGGCGCAGATCGCGGCGGCCGCGGGAATACCGTCCTACTGCGCGCGGATCGGCGACTATCCCGACCGGGCGGCCTGGGACGCCGGTATCACCGAGAAGACCGCTGATCACGCTCCCGACCTCGTGGTGTCGGCCGGATTCATGAAAATTCTTGGCGCACAGTTCCTCTCCCGGTTTCCCGGCCGAGTGGTCAACACCCACCCCGCGCTTCTGCCGTCCTTCCCCGGCGCGCACGCGGTTCCCGAGGCGCTGGCCTACGGAGTGAAGGTCACCGGCTGTACCGTCCACCTGGTGGACGCCGGGATGGACACCGGGCCGATTCTGGCCCAGCAGGCCGTCGAGGTGCACGACGGCGACACCGAAGAGACGTTGCACGAACGCATCAAAGTCGTCGAGCGACGGCTGCTGGTGGACGTGTTGGCCGCACTGGCCACGCGCGGTGTGACCTGGAGCGGCAGAAAGGCGACCCTGGGAATGGTGGAAGCATGACGGCGCGGACCCTGATCGGCCGGAAGCCGATCCGGCGGGCCCTGATCAGCGTGTACGACAAGAGCGGCCTGATCCCGCTGGCGCAGGGCCTGCACGAGGCGGGTGTCGACATCGTCTCCACCGGCTCGACGGCAAAGACCATCGCCGACAAGGGGATTCCAGTTACGCCGGTGGAGTTCGTCACCGGGTTTCCCGAGGTGCTCGACGGGCGGGTCAAGACGCTGCACCCACATATCCACGCCGGACTGCTGGCCGACACCCGCAACCCGGAGCATGTTGCCGCGCTGGAGAAGCTCAAGATCGAACCGTTCGATCTCGTCGTGGTGAACCTGTACCCGTTCAGCGAGACGGTGGACTCCGGCGCGGAAGCCGACGAGTGCGTCGAGCAGATCGACATCGGCGGGCCTTCGATGGTGCGCGCGGCGGCCAAGAACCACGCCAGCGTCGCGGTGGTGGTCGAGCCGCTGGGCTATGACGGTGTGCTGGCCGCCGTCCGCGCCGGCGGCTTCACCCTGGAGGACCGGCGGAAGCTGGCCACCCTGGCGTTCCGGCACACCGCGGAATACGACATCGCGGTCGCCAGCTGGATGCGCTCGACGCTAGCGCCCGAGGAAGGCGCGGAATCAACCACCGATCTGCCGCCGTGGTTCGCCCGCTACTGGCGGCGCAGTGCGGTGCTGCGGTATGGGGAGAACCCGCATCAGCAGGCCGCCCTCTACAGCGACGACATCGGCTGGCCGGGTCTGGCCCAGGCCGAGCAGTTGCACGGAAAAGAGATGAGCTACAACAACTTCGCCGACGCGGACGCGGCCTGGCGTGCCGCGTTCGACCACGAGCGGATCTGCGTGGCGATCATCAAACACGCGAATCCCTGCGGTATCGCCGTCTCTTCGGTTTCGGTGGCCGATGCCCACCGCAAGGCCCACGGGTGCGATCCGCTCAGCGCCTTCGGCGGGGTCATCGCGGCCAACACCGAGATCACCAGGGAGATGGCCGAACGGGTCTCGGAAATCTTCACCGAGGTGATCGTCGCTCCCGCCTACGAGGAGGGTGCGGTCGAGATCCTGGCCCGCAAGAAGAACATCCGCGTGCTGGTCGCGGCCGAACCCACGGTCGGCGGGGTGGAACTCCGCCAGATCGCCGGAGGCCTGCTGATGCAGGAGCGCGACGCACTCGACGCGCCCGGCGACGATCCGGCGAACTGGACGCTGGCGGCCGGCGAGGCGGCCGACGAGGCCACTCTGGCCGACCTCGCGTTCGCCTGGCGGGCCTGCCGCGCGGTGAAGTCCAATGCCATCGTGATCGCGGCCGACGGCGCGACGGTGGGAGTGGGCATGGGGCAGGTGAACCGGGTGGACGCCGCCCGGTTGGCTGTCGAGCGCGGCGGCGAGCGGGTCTCGGGCGCGGTGGCGGCCTCCGACGCGTTCTTCCCTTTCCCCGACGGTCTGGAGGTGCTGACCGCTGCCGGGGTGAAGGCAGTGGTTCATCCTGGCGGCTCGGTGCGTGACGACGAGGTGACCGCCGCGGCGACCGCGGCCGGGATCACGATGTACCTGACCGGCGCGCGCCACTTCGCCCACTAG
>JAGQTO010000312.1:15254-20224 GCA_020439025.1 Mycobacterium sp.
TGGGTATTTTGCGTCTGCTCGCCGGTGGGTGGCGGGGCACGTAGCGTGGAGTTCGTGACTGCGTGCCCGGACCATCTGCCCACGACCCTCGGCGAGCTGCGTGCATCGGGCCACCGTGAACGCGGAGTCAAACAAGAGATCCGGGAGAATCTGCTGGCCGCACTCGCCAACGGCGAGGACGTCTGGCCGGGCATCTACGGTTTCTCCGGCACGGTGCTGCCGCAGCTGGAGCGCGCGCTGATCGCCGGTCATGATTTCGTTCTGCTCGGAGAACGCGGTCAGGGCAAGACCAGGCTGCTGCGCTCGGTGGCCAACCTGCTCGACGAGTGGACACCGGTCATCGCCGGAGCCGAACTCGGGGAGCACCCCTACACCCCGATCACCCCGGAGTCGATCCGCCGGGCCGCCGACCTCGGCGATGCCCTGCCGGTGGCGTGGCGCCACCGCAGCGAACGGTACTTCGAGAAGCTGGCCACCCCGGACACCAGCGTGGCCGACCTGGTCGGCGACATCGACCCGATCAAGGTGGCCGAGGGCCGCACCCTCGGGGATCCGGAGACCATCGCCTACGGTCTGATCCCGCGGGCGCATCGCGGGATTGTGGCGGTCAACGAGCTTCCCGACCTGGCCGAGCGCATCCAGGTCGCCATGCTCAACGTGATGGAGGAACGCGACATCCAGGTCCGCGGCTACACGCTGCGGCTTCCGCTGGACGTGCTGGTGGCCGCCAGTGCCAACCCGGAGGACTACACCAACCGCGGCCGGATCATCACCCCGCTCAAGGATCGCTTCGGAGCGGAGATCCGCACCCATTACCCGCGCGAACTGGAGGCCGAGGTCGGTGTCATCGGCCAGGAGGCGCACCTCACCGCTGAGGTGCCGGCCTATCTGCTGCAGATCATCGCCCGCTTCGCCCGGTACCTGCGGGAGTCGCACTCGGTCGATCAGCGTTCGGGAGTATCGGCGCGGTTCGCCATCGCGGCGGCCGAGACGGTCGCCGCCTCTGCGCGCCATCGCGGTGCTCTGCTGGGCGAGGACGAACCGGTGGCGCGGGTGGTCGATCTCGGCACCGTGATCGACGTGCTGCGCGGCAAATTGGAGTTCGAGTCCGGGGAGGAGGGCCGCGAGCAGGCCATTCTGGAACATCTGCTGCGTCGTGCCACGGCCGACACCGCCCAGCGCGCACTGGGCGGCATCGACGTCGGGCCGCTGGTGACCGCCGTGGAGGATGCGACGGTGACGACGGGGGAGCAGGTGTCGGCCAACGACGTGCTCGCTGCACTACCCGCCCTGCCGGTGATCGACGCGATCGCCACGCGACTGGGCGCGCGCACAGAAGGCGAGCGCGCCGCAGCTCTGGAGTTGGCGCTCGAAGCGCTGTACCTGGCCAAGAAGATCGACAAGACCACCGGCGACGGGGAGACCGTGTATGGCTAGCGGGCGATATGGCTAGAGGGCGCGGCAGGGACTCCCGGTACTCGGCTTACACCGGGGGTCCGGACCCGCTCGCCCCGCCGGTGGACCTCCGCGAGGCGCTCGGACAGATCGGCGAGGACGTGATGGCCGGCGCCTCGCCGCGTCGCGCTCTGTCGGAGTTGCTGCGCCGCGGAACCCCGACCATGAAGGGCACCGACCGGCTGGCCGCGGAGGTCAACCGCCGGCGCCGGGAGTTGTTGTCGCGCAACAACCTCGACGGGACGCTGCAGGACGTCAAGAAGCTGCTCGACGAAGCCGTGCTCGCGGAGCGCAAGGAACTCGCCCGGGCGCTCGACGACGACGCCCGCTTCGCCGAGATGCAGATCGAGTCGCTCTCTCCGTCGCCGGCGAAGGCCGTGCAGGAACTGTCCGAATACGACTGGCGTAGCGGCGAGGCTAAAGCCACATACGAGCAGATCAAGGATCTGCTCGGCCGGGAGATGCTCGACCAGCGTTTGGCCGGTATGAAACAGGCCCTGGAGAATGCCACCGACGAGGACCGACGGGCCGTCAACGAGATGCTGGACGACCTCAACGAACTGCTGGACAAGCACTCCCGCGGTGAAGACAGTCACGACGACTTCGAGCAGTTCATGGCCAAGCACGGCCGGCACTTCCCGGAGAACCCCGGCAACGTCGAGGAGCTGATCGACGCGCTGGCCCGGCGGGCGGCCGCCGCGCAGCGGTTCCGCAACAGCCTCACCGCCGAGCAGCGGGCGGAGCTGGACGCGCTGGCGCAGCAGGCGTTCGGCTCGCCTCAGCTGATGAACGCGCTGAACCGGCTCGACGCCCACCTGCAGGCGGCCAGGCCGGGGGAGGACTGGACCTCATCTGCGGAGTTCCGTGGCGACAACCCGCTCGGAATGGGCCAGGCCGCCCAGGCGATGGCCGATATCGCCGAACTCGAGCAGCTCGCCGAGCAGCTGTCCCAGAGCTACCCCGGAGCCGGCATGGACGACGTCGACCTCGACGCGCTGGCCCGGCAACTCGGCGAGCAGGCGGCGGTCGATGCGCGGACGCTGGCGGAATTGGAGCGGGCGCTGATGAACCAGGGGTTCCTCGACCGCGGCTCCGACGGTCAGTGGCGGCTGTCCCCGAAGGCCATGCGCCAACTCGGCCAGGCAGCGCTGCGCGATGTGGCCCAGCAACTCTCGGGTAGGCACGGCGAGCGGGAGACCCGTCGTGCCGGGGCCGCCGGCGAACTCACCGGCGCTACGAGGTCGTGGGAGTTCGGTGACACCGAGCCCTGGAACGTCACAAAGACGATCACCAACGCCGTGCTGAGACGGGCCGGCTCCGAGGGGAGCGATGCGCCGCTGCGCATTACCGTCGACGACGTCGAGGTCTCCGAGACCGAGACTCGCACCCAGGCCGCGGTGGCACTGCTGGTCGACACCTCCTTCTCGATGGTGATGGAGAACCGGTGGCTGCCGATGAAACGCACGGCGCTGGCGCTCAACCACCTGGTGAGCACTCGGTTTCGCTCGGACGCGCTGCAGATCGTCGCCTTCGGCCGGCAGGCCCGGACGATGACGGCCGCTGAACTGACCGGCCTGGAGGGCGTCTACGAACAGGGCACCAATCTGCACCACGCCCTGGCGCTTGCGGGCCGGCATCTGCGCCGGCACCCCGGCGCCCAGCCGGTGGTGCTCGTCGTCACCGACGGCGAACCGACCGCCCACCTGGAGAACGTGGGCGGTCGGGGCGCGCAGGTGTTTTTTGACTACCCGCCGCACCCGCGCACCATCGGCCACACGGTGCGCGGTTTCGACGAGGTGGCCCAGATGGGCGCGCAGGTGACGATCTTCCGACTCGGCGACGACCCTGGTCTGGCTCGGTTCATCGACCAGGTGGCCCGCCGGATCGAGGGGCGGGTCGTCGTGCCCGACCTCGATGGTCTGGGTGCGGCCGTGGTAGCCGATTACCTTCGCTCCCGGCGGCGGCGACGCTGATCATCCAGTATTCCGAGCAAAAGCCACCCCGACCGGGTGCCGGCGGGCACCGCTAAAGCCGGATTTCCCGCCGGCGGTCAGGGTCTTTGCCGGGCGGGGACGGCACCTGGGGTCTGGCCCGGTTCGGCAAAATCAAGGGATCTGCGTTGCTTCGGCGAGGCTGCAGCTGACTAAGTCCTGATCAGAGCGCTTTTTAGCCAGGTCGCAATTTGCTGAGATTTCGTCGGGTACTATCGGCGCTCGCGAGTGACGGGGGGCTGCGAGGGTTTCTCTGGCAAACATGGACCCGGCTCACCCAACCTGAGGGCAAACTGAGAAGCGAATTAACGTCGACTGGCAGATAACGGCCAGCAATCGCGCAACCGCAGCTTGGCGGGAGTTCGCTGGCTAACTAAGTTATCAACTTCGGTTGAGCGGGATCCCGGGAACGGTGGGCGCAGGTTGCCGGACGGCAAACTTGTCCGTACGATTGGGTCGTTGCACCGAGACCGGCGTCGGCGTACCGAAAAGTTCGCTGCTAGCAGCGCGAACCGCGCAGAAAAAGGGGATCCAGCATCATGGCGACTCAGACTCGTCCGTTCCTGATGACGGGAGCGGCCCTGGCCAGTGCCACTGCGATCGTCGCGGCGACGCCGGCGATCATGCCCAGCATGGCCGCGCCAGCCCCTCTCGCGCTGTCCGCGGCGCAGGCGGAGGTGCAACTGGCAACCTTCTCCGACCTGCTGTCGATAACGCCAGAGGACTGGAATTACTACTTTTTCGACGGCTGGGGTCAGGCGATCAGCCCGAATCAGGACCCGGACGTCGATTGGTTTGCACAGTTTCTCGACCCCTTTTCGCGCTGCGACTTCAATTGCCAGGTGAACGGCCCCTCGGGCGTCGCCTACCTGGCTCTTGACGCGCTGCTCAACGGTAACGGCTACGGGATCGACTACGTCAACGGTGAACTGGAGGATCCAAGCAAGCCCTATCAACCGGATCCCGACAAGCCCGACTACAACCCGTACGTCATCCCGCCGTGGGGCGTTTCCTCCGTCAACTACTTCTTCGAGGCCGGTGCTGGTTCTGGCGTGCAGTACCTACTCACCCAGCCGTTCGGTGATCCGGCGAGTCCGTTGTACAACCCGGACATTGCGGGCCTGATTTATCAGGTGTTCCAGGGATCTTTCAACGTGACCATTGCCACCGTTACGGTCCTGGACACGATCTCGAAGCTGGCGCTGGCCAACGTTCCCGTTCTGGGCCCCTATATCTACGGCGGCATCCAGGCGGCCCTTGGCGTCTATACCTCGGACGAGTTCTTCGGCGACTGGGGCTACTTTGCGGGTCTGTCGGGTGTACTGCGTTATTCGCTCGACGTGGTCTTGAGCGGGGGTAACCCCTTGCCGCCGTATCCGCCGGAACCGACCGCAAGCGCGTCGGTGCTGCCCAGCGCCTCAGCCACCGCACTGGAAGCCGTGTCGGCGGGGGCTTCCACACCGGCCGCGGAGTCGGCGGCACCGAACGTCCAGGACGCCGCGCCGGTCGAGACCCCGGCTGAGC
>JAGQTO010000312.1:20269-23455 GCA_020439025.1 Mycobacterium sp.
CGGCTGAGCAGGTCGAGACCCCGGTCGATCAGGTCGAGACCGCAGTCGTTCCCGCGGCTGAGCCGGTCGAGGCCCCGGCTGTCAGCTCTGTCGATGTCGCGCCTGTGGAGGCCCCGGCCGTCGAAGCGGCGGACGTGGAGACACCTGCGGCGTTGGACGAGGTCGACACGAGCGTCCCAGCCGCAGACGAAGCGGCCAGCGCGCCGGTGGAGGCTCCGGTGAAGTCGCCGCGCCGCGCGGCTCGCGGTGCGGTGGAACGGGCGGCCAAGTCGATCGCCTCTGCCCTCGGTGGCTCGAAGGCGGCCAAGTCGAGTGGGGACCGCGCGACGTCGACCGCAAACGGCTCGGGAGACAAGAGCTCGGACGATAGCGCCGACTAGTCGGCACGAAATACATCGTCCCCCGCCCTCGTCGGGCGGGGGACGATGTATTTCCCCAGGACGCGGTTTTCCCTGGCTTGCCCCACGAGTTCGGTTCAGTCGGAATCGTGAGCCGCGCGCTTGCGCCGCTTGATGCCGACCCCGCCCCACAGTGAGAATCCCTTGATGGTCACCTTGGGGGCACCCGGCACGCCGCTGCCCTCGACCTGGTGGTTAAATCCGCCCATCACGCCGTGGCCCTGGATCTCCACGTTCACCTCCGGCGGCAGCAGGATGGTCTGGCCGCCCAGAATCGAGTAGGCGTGGATCTCGACATCGGAACTGGTGAAGTCGGCGTACCGCAGATCCAACGTGCCGCCGCCGAACAGGGTGAAGGTGGTGAGCCGGCCGGGAACGTACCAGCGGCCGCGGCGCTCGAAACCACTGAGAATGGCCAAAAGCATCGTCGAGGGCGCCGGCCGAATCTTGCCGCGCCGGTACTCCATGGCCTCGGGCAGGTCGTAGGTCAGGCGATCGAGTTGGTCGTAGCTGTTCGCTGCATAGGCCTTGTTCAACCGGGTCTCGTACTCGTCGATCGTCAGGCGGCCGTGCGAGGCGGCCTCGGAGAGCAACTGGGCAACCTGAATCCGGTCGTCGTCGGAGGCCCGCGTCGCCGGTTTGCGGGGGGAAAGGTTGCTCATGACACTCCCAGCCTACGGCCCGTCAACGACGACGCAACAGTCCGTTCACCGAACCGTCACCTCACTCGGCGACCCATCGCGGTGGGCGCTTCTCCAGGAAGGCCAGCATGCCCTCCCTGGCCTCGTCGGAGACGAACAGCGCCGCCGACTCCTGCGCCAACCGTTCGGCATCACGATCGAAACCGGCGAGCACGCCCGCGGTGGTCAAGGCCTTCGAAGCTGCAAGACCCTGGGGTGACGCTTTGGCGAGGTCTGTCGCCACGGCGTCGACGGCCGCCGCAAGATCCTCGGCCGCGGTCGTCACCAGCCCGATGTCGGCGGCCCGCCCGGGGTCGAAGGTCTCGCCGGTGAGGTAGTAGCGGGCCGCCGCCCGCGGATCCAGCTTGGGAAGCAGCGTCAGCGAGATGATGGCCGGAGCGACCCCGATCCGGGCTTCGGTCAGCGCGAATGTGCTCTTCGGGCCGGCGATCGCGATATCGCACGCCCCGACCAGGCCCATACCGCCGGCGCGGACGTGGCCGTCGATCGCCGCGATCACCGGTTTGGGACAGGCCACGATGCCTCGCAACAGGGCAGTGAGTTCCCGCGCGCGACCGACGGCGGCCTCGCGGGGGTCGCCCCCCGTCGCCTCGGACAGGTCCGCCCCCGCGCAGAACGTGTTGCCGGTGTGGCCGAGCACGACCGCGCGCACCGCCGGATTCGCCGCCGCGCGCTGAAGTCCGTCACTCAACTCGCGAACGAGTGCCGAGGACAGGGCGTTGCGGTTGCGCGGGGAGTCCAGAGTCAGCCGTGCGACGGTTCCGTCCACCGCGTAGTCCACGACTACCATCAGTACGACCTCGGCAGGCCGAGGGACGTCTGGGCGACGAAGTTGAGGATCATCTCCCGGCTCACCGGGGCGATCCGGGCCAGCCGGGACCCCACCAGCATGGCGGCCACGCCGTATTCCTGGGAGAGGCCGTTGCCGCCCATCGACTGCACCGCCTGGTCGACCGCCCGGGTGGATGCCTCGCCCGCCGCGTATTTGGCCATGTTCGCCGCCTCCGCCGCGCCCATATCGTCGCCGGCGTCGTAGAGGGTGGCCGCCTTCTGCATCATCAGCTTCGCCAACTCCAGTTCGATGTGGTTCTGCGCCAGTGGATGAGCGATGCCCTGATGTGCCCCGATCGGCGTCTTCCACACCTGGCGGGTCTTGACGTAGTCGCAGGCCTTCTCCAGCGCGAGCCGGCCCATCCCGACCGCGCTGGCCGCACCCATGATGCGCTCGGGGTTAAGGCCGGCGAAGAGCTGCGCGATGGCGGCGTCCTCGGCGCCGACCAGGGCGTCTGCGGGCAGGCGCACCTCATCGAGGAACACCTGGAACTGGCTTTCCGGCATGTTCAGTTCCATCGGGATCTTGGTGAAGGTCAGCCCGGCGGCGTCGGTGGGGACCACGAACAACGCCGGGCGCAGGTTTCCGGTCCTGGCATCCTCGGTACGGCTCACCACCAGGACAGCGTCGGCCTGGTCCAGCCCCGAGATCCAGACCTTCTGTCCGGACAGGATCCAGTCCGCGCCGTCGCGGCGGCCGGTAGTGGTGATCCGGTGCGAGTTGGAACCGGCGTCGGGTTCGGTGATGGCGAACGCCATCGTGACCGACCCGTCGGCGATACCGGGCACCCAGCGCTTCCGCTGCTCGTCGGTGCCGAACTTCGCGATGATGGTGCCGTTGATGGCGGGGGAGACCACCATCATCAGCAGCGGGCAACCCGCCGCAGAGAGCTCCTCCATCACCAGCGCCAGCTCGTACATGCCCGCGCCGCCGCCGCCGTACTCCTCGGGCAGGTTCACCCCGATGAAGCCGAGTCGGCCCGCCTCTTCCCAGAGTTCGTCGGTGTGCCCGCCGGCCCGGGCCTTCTCCAGGTAGTAGTCGGGGCCGAAGTTCGCGCCGAGCGCGGCGACGGACTTTCTCAAGGCCTGTCGTTCCGGGCTCTCGATGAAGCTGGTGTCGCATTCGCCAGTCATGGTCATTTCCCCTCGGGTTCGGCGGTTTCCACTCGTGCCAGCACGGCTCCCACCTCGACCTGCTGGCCGACGGTGACCTCCAGTTGGGTCAGGATGCCGTCGACGGGTGCGGTGATGGTGTG
>JAGQTO010000313.1 GCA_020439025.1 Mycobacterium sp.
GCGCTGCGCGGGCTGGCCAAGGCCGGCGTCGCCGACCTGAGTCCCGAGGATGTTCTGGTACCGCCCGGATTCACCCGAACACTCGGCGCTGCTGTGGCTACCATCGCCGAGTGACCGTTCGGAGAGGACTGGGGGAGCGCACGTCTGCGCAGCTGTCCGGCACGGCTGTCACGCTGCTCGTCCCGGTGGGCTCGACCGAACAGCACGGGCCACATCTCCCACTGGACACCGACACCCGGATCGCCGTGGCCGTCGCCGGCCGGGTCGCCGCC
This sequence comes from Mycobacterium sp., assembly GCA_020439025.1. Classification (GTDB taxonomy): domain Bacteria; phylum Actinomycetota; class Actinomycetes; order Mycobacteriales; family Mycobacteriaceae; genus Mycobacterium. The sequence goes on from JAGQTO010000313.1 coordinate 273, forward strand.
GATCTCGGCCACCTGCCGGCGCCGGCCATCGCCTACGGTTCCTCCGGCGAGCACCAGGGATTCCCCGGCACCGTCTCCATCGGCACCGAGGCGCTGAGCACCCTGCTCCTCGAGTACGGCAGGTCGGCCTGCCACTGGGCCGCCCGCCTGGTATTCGTCAACGGCCACGGCGGTAACACCGAGGCCCTGCGCACGGCCACCGGCCTGCTGCGCGCCGAGGGCCGGGACGCGGCGTGGTGCAGTTGCTCCGCCCCCGGCGGCGACGCCCACGCCGGGCACACCGAAACCTCGGTGCTGCTGCACCTCTCGCCCCGGCTGGTGCGCCCCGAGCGCGCCGGGCCGGGCAACACCGAGCCGCTGGCCGAGCTCATGCCCAGGCTCCGGGCCGGCGGGGTCGCCGCGGTGAGCCGATCGGGTGTGCTGGGCGATCCCAGCACCGCCACCGCGGCGGCGGGGGAGACGATCCTGGCCGCGATGGTCTCCGACTGCGCCGGTCGCATCCGGCGGTGGACCCCGGACCGCGGCGGGATGCTGACATGACCGGGGACCGCCTGCCGGACGGCTTCGCGGTCCGGATCGACCGCCGCGTGCGCACCCTGGGCGCCGGATCGGCCCTGCTGGGCGGATCGCCCACCCGGCTGCTGCGGCTGGCCCCGGCGGCCCAGGCCATGATGGCCGGCGACCGTCTGGAGGTCAGCGACGCCGTCAGCGCGGACCTGGCCCGCACCCTGCTGGACACCGGGGTGGCCCACCCGCGCCCGGCCGGCGGCCCGTCCTACCTCGACGTCACCGTGGTGATCCCGGTGCGGGACAACTTCGCCGGGTTGCACCGTCTGGTGATGGCGCTGCGCGGGCTGCGGGTGGTGATCGTCGACGACGGGTCGGCCACCCCGGTGCGCTCGGACTGGTTCGCCAACGCGCCGTGCGAGATCGAGGTGGTGCGCCACGAGCGCAGCCGGGGGCCCGCGGCCGCCCGCAACACCGGGCTGGCCCGATGCCGCACCGAGTTCGTGGCGTTCCTGGACTCCGACGTGCTACCCCGGCGGGGCTGGCTGGAGTCCCTGCTCGGCCATTTCTGCGACCCGACGGTGGCGCTGGTGGCTCCCCGGATCGTCGCGCTGCACGCCGGGGAGACGGCGGTCGGCCGCTACGAGGCGGCCCGCTCCACCCTCGACCTCGGCGAACGGGAGGCGCCGGTGGTGCCCTACGGGCCGGTGTCCTACGTGCCCAGCGCCGCGATCGTGTGCCGGCGTTCGGCGGTCCTGGAGGTCGGTGGGTTCGACGAGTCCCTGCACTCCGGCGAGGACGTCGATCTGTGCTGGCGGCTGGTGGAGTGCGGCTCGCGGCTGCGGTACGAGCCGGTTGCGATGGTCGCCCATGACCACCGGTCGAAGTTGGTGCCGTGGATGTACCGCCGGGCCTTCTACGGCGGGTCGGCGGCGCCGCTGTCCAGCCGTCACCCGGACAACAGCGCGCCCCTGGTGATCCCACTGTGGAGCCTGCTGACCTGGGCCTCGCTGGCGACCGGTTCGGTGCCGGGGGTGCTGGCCGGCGCCGTCTTCGCCGGGCTCTACACCCGGCGGGTGGCCGGCGCGGTGCGCAACACCGGCGTCAGGGCCTCAGACGTCGCCGCGCTGGCGGCCCGCGGGCTCGGCAGCGGCGCCCTGCAACTGTCGGAGGCCGTCTGCCGGCCCTACTGGCCGGTGGCGCTGGCCGCGGCGGTGGTGTCGCGCCGCGCCCGGCGGGCGGTCGCGGCCGCGGCGGTGATCGACGCCGCGCAGAACTGGATCACCCGCAAGCCCGCCCCGGACGAGGCCGGCCGCCACATCGGTCCGCTGGCCTACATGGCGCTCAAACGGCTCGACGACATCTCCTACGGGGCCGGGCTCTGGGCGGGCGTCATCCGGGAGCGCACCCTGCGTCCGCTGCGCCCGGACATCAAGGGCTGAGGAAGCGGCGGGTGGGCGCTGACGTCGTGATCGTCGGTGCCGGCAGCGCGGGATCCGTTCTGGCCGAACGGTTGTCCGCCGACCCGGCCTGCCGGGTCACGGTGCTGGAGGCCGGCCCGGCCCGGACCGCCCCGGCGATCCGCGCGCTCACCGACCCGGCCGATCGGTTGCCGGTCGAACCCGCCAGCCCGGTGGCCTGGCGGTATCGCACCGCCCTGACCGAGCACCCGCGGACCGCCGCGGAGATCGTCCGGGGCCGCTGTGTGGGCGGCTCCGGGGCGATCAACGGGGGCTATTTCTGCCGGGCGCTGCCCGCCGACTTCGACGAGTACCCGGTGCCCGGCTGGTCCTGGGCCGACGTCGAACCGCACTACCGCGCCATCGCCACCGACCGGGACTTCCCCGACCCCCGCGGCGGCGGCCCGATCCCGATCCGGCGGGTCTTGTCCGCGGACGCCCCGGCCCGGGGGGCCCTCTCCACGGGGGCGTTCGTCGGTGCCGCCGTCGACGCCGGGTTCCGCTGGCTGCCCGACCTCAATGCCACCCCGGCCGGTCCAAGCCCCCCGCCCGGGGTGGGTGCGGTGCCGTTGAACATCGCCGGCGGGGTCCGAGTGGGTCCGGGCGCGGCGTTCCTGGAACCCGCGCTGGGGCGGCCGAACCTGACCGTGCTCACCGACACCCGGGCCACCCGGGTGCGGATCGCCGCCGGCCGCGCGGTCGGGGTCGACCTCACCGGGCCGGATGGACCCGGGCGCCTCGATGCGCACCGGGTGGTGCTCTCGGCGGGGGCGCTGGAATCCGCCCACCTGCTGATGCTCTCCGGGGTGGGTCCGGCCGGGGCCCTCGCCGCACTGGGAATCCGGGTGCTGGCGGACCTGCCCGTCGGGGTGCGCTGCCGGGATCACCCGGAGTGGCTGCTGCCCACCGGCTGGGCGCCGTCGCCCGGGCATCCGGTGCTGGAGGCGGTGCTGGTCACCGGAGCCCTGGAGATCCGGCCGTACACCACCGGCTTCGGCGCGGGCACGACGAGCATCGGGGTGGCGCTGATGCGGCCCGGATCCCGTGGCCGGGTGTCGCTGGTCTCGGCCGATCCGGCGGTGCCGCCGTCGATCGAGCACCGTTACGACGGCGACCCCGCCGATGGCGCCGCACTGCGTGAGGGCTGCGAGTCCGTGGCCGAGGTCCTCGGCGGCGTCACCGAACTGGGCGAGCCGTCCTGGTCCACCTCGCAGCATTTGTGCGGCACCGCGCCGATGGGCACCGGCGAGGACGCCGTCGTCGACCCGAGGTGTCGTGTGCTCGGCGTGGACGGCCTGTGGGTGGTGGACGCCTCGGTACTGCCGAGCATCCCGGGCCGGGGTCCGCACGCCACCGTGGCGATGCTCGGCCACCGCGCCGCGGAGTTCATCCGGGCCTGACGCTGCCGCGAGCGTGCGGGTGGTGCTCACTGGAGCGGCGTGTCGGCGTGCCGACACGCACCCTCGCGCCCAATCAGGACAGGGTGACCCGGATCGGCAGGTGCTTGAGCCCGCCGACGAACGTGGTGGCCATATGCTCGGGCTTGCCGGCCAGCTCGATGCTCTTGATCCGCGGGATGAGCTCGGAGAAGAAGCTGTTCATCTCCATCCGGGCCAGCGCCGCCCCCAGGCAGAAGTGCACCCCGTAGCCGAAGGACAGGTGCTTGTTCGGGTCGCGGCCGACGTCGAAGCGCATCGGGTCGGTGAAGATGTCCTCGTCGCGGTTGGCCGAGACGTAGCTCAGCAGCACGGCCTCGCCCTTGGCGATCGGAACCCCGCGCACCTCGGTGTCGGCCTGCGCGGTGCGCATGAACTCCTTGACCGGCACCACCCAGCGGATCATCTCCTCGACCGCGGTGCCCATCAGTGACGGGTCGGCCTGCAGGCGGGCCAGCTGGTCGGGGTTCTGCAGCAACGCCAGCAGCCCGCCGGCAATGCCGGCGCTGGTGGTGTCGTGCCCGGCGCTGGCCACGATCACGTAGTAGGACAGCGTGTCCATATCGCTCATCGGCTCGCCGTTGATCCTGGCGTTGGCGATCGCCGAGGCGAGGTCCTCGGTGGGGTGCTCCCGGCGCGAGGCGGTCAGCGCCGAGAAGTAGTTGAAGAAGTCCAGCAGCACCGCCAGCATGTCGTCGACCCCGCCGCCGCGCTGCATCTCCTCGTCGTTGCCGCCGAACATCTCCTGGGTGAGCTTGAGCATCCGGGGGAAGTCCGACTCCGGCAGGCCCAGCAGCGTGAGGATCATGTACAGCGGGTAGTTGACCGCGATCTCCTGGGCGAAGTCCAGCTCGGGACCCTTCTCGGCCATCTTGTCGACCCAGATCTTGGCCAGCTCGTCGCTGCGTTCCTTCAGCGCCCGCAACACCTTCGGCCGGAACCAGTCCGCGCCGACCTTGCGGATGTCCCGGTGGTGCGGGTCGTCCATGTGGATCAGCGTGCGCAGGCCGGTGCCGGCCTCGATATCGCGCATCAGCGCGTCATCGGCTTCGGTGATGGCCAGCAGTGGGCGGGGGAAGTTGGTGAACAGGTCGTTCTGCCGCTCGATGTCCATGATGTCGGCGTGCTTGGTGATCGCCCAGAACGGCCGGTAATCGGGCACCTCGACCCAGGCCACCGGCGCGTTTCGACGCAGGTGCGCCAGTTTCTCGTGCAACCTCGCCTCGTCGGTGTAGGCCTGCGGGTCGGCCAGCACCCGCGCGGCGGGGTCGGAGATCCGGTGGTCGGTCGGTGCGCTCATAGGGTCTCCTGTGCGGTCGCCGAGAAAAACTTGACGGGTGTCAGTTTCAGAGTATCCAACCCCGGCCCGATGGGTGGTGCAAGAGCCTTAGGTCAACGGCCGCGCCGTGCGCCCGCGCGTAGGCTCGCCTGCGTGTGGCCGCATGAAGTCTCCCCCGTGATCCGCTGGGTGGCCGTATCGCTGCTGCTCGCGCTGACAGTGAGTGGGTGCGGGCCGGCCACATCCGCCACACCCGCCGACCCGGCCGTGGTCGCCACGACGAACGGTCCGGTGCGCGGCGCGGTGGGGGCCGGTTTCCGGATCTTCCAGGGCATCCCCTACGCGGCCGCGCCGACCGGGGAACTGCGCTGGCGCCCGCCGGTGGCCCCGGTGCCGTGGCGGTCGGTGCGCGACGCCGTCGCCCCCGGGCTCCGGTGCATCCAGGACGTTCGGGTCGACCCGGATTTCGGCCGGCCCACCAGCGAGGACTGTCTGAACCTCACGGTCTGGACACCGGCCGGCGCCGAGCCGAAGTCGCCGCGGCCGGTGATGGTGTGGATCCACGGCGGCGGGTTCCTCAACGGCAGCTCCGATATCTACAACTCCCGCTGGCTGGCCACCCGAGGTGACCTCGTCGTCGTCACGGTCAACTACCGGCTCGGCGCGCTGGGCTTCCTGGCCCATCCCGCGCTGGCCGACGGCGCCGAGCCGGGCAACTACGGCCTGGCCGATCAGCAGGCCGCACTGCGCTGGGTGCGCAAGAACATCGCCGCTTTCGGCGGCGATCCGGCCAAGGTCACCATCGTGGGGGAGTCGGCCGGGGCGATGTCGGTGTGCGACCACCTGGTCTCCCCGGAGTCGCACGGGCTGTTCCGGGCGGCGATCATGCAGAGCGGCCCGTGCCAGGCCCAGGCGAGCCTGCCCGCCGCCGAGCGGATCAGCGTCGACTATGCCGCCCGGGCCGGGTGCGCCGAGTTGGCCTCGGCGGCGCGCTGTCTGCGCGCCCTGCCCGCGGACCGGCTGACCGGTGGACCGGCGTATTTCCGGATCGGCGCCAACAAGCTCTCGGGTCCGGTCACCGGAACCCAGCGCCTGCCCGCCGCTCCGCCCACGGCGGCGGCCCGGGGTGCCACCGCCCGGGTCCCGGTGCTGATCGGCAACACCGCCGACGAGTTCACCCTGTTCGTGGCGCTGACCTACCTCCGCGACAAAGGACTGGCCCCGTACCGCACGCTGCTGACCGACACCTTCGGCAGCCAGGCGCCGGCGGTGGCGGCCCGGTATCCGCTGAGCCGCTATGACGGCAGCGAGGGGCTGGCCTACGCGGCGGCGGTCACCGACGGGGTGTTCGCCTGCCCGATCGACACCCTGGCCGCCGAACTGGCCCGCCGCGTCCCGGTGTACGCCTACGAGTTCAACGACCGCCACGCCCCGGCGCCCGATCCGCTGCGCCGGACGCCCTTCGCCCCCGGGGCCGGGCATGCCCTGGAGTTGCGCTACCTGTTCGACATGGGCGGCGCCCCGCCGCTAGACGCCGCTCAGCGGGCGCTGTCGGAGGAGATGATCGCCTACTGGAGCCGGTTCGTGGCCACCGGCGCCCCCGACGTTCCGGGCGAACTCGAATGGCCGAGGCTCGATCCGGAACGCCCCGAGAGGATGTCCCTGCAGACGGGCCGCTCGGTCATCACGGCGGACTTCGCCGACCGGCACCAGTGCGGGTTCTGGGATTCGCTGGGCTGACCGGGCAGCAGATCAGCGGATAGTCAGCCGGACCAGGGTGCAGTCATCGGTGAACAGCCCGGATTCGGACCGCTTGCGTAGTTTGTTGATGAGGCGATCCAGGGTCCATTTCGGCGACGCGGCGGTGCGTGCGCACAGGTCGATGAACTCGTCAAGGGTCCAGGGCCGGCCGTCGGGCAGGAACAGGTCGAACGCCCCGTCGCTATAGAGCAGGACGTCGGCGACCGGGGGCAGGACAACGCTGCGGGTCTCGAACGTGGTCTCCTCGAGCACCCCGACCGGCACCGAGTCGCTGGGCAGCCGCACCGGGTCGGCGCCGTCCGGTGTCAGCACGATCGCGGGCGGGTGTCCGGCCCCCGCGTAGCGAAGGGTCCGGGTGGAGGGTTGGTAGACCCCGTACCAGATGGTGAAGTAGTTGCCGGCCTGCTGATCCATCTGGAAGAGCCGGTTGAGTTCGGTCAGCGCCCGGTCGGGGTGCAGCAGGACGTCGTGGTCGAGGGTGCCCGAGCGCAGCAGGTTGTGCACGGAGACCGACACCATGGCGGGCTCCACACCGTGGCCGGACACGTCGACGAGGTAGACGATGAGATGGTCGTCGTCGATCCAGCGGTGGTCGAAGCTGTCGCCGCCGAGTTCCTGGGAGGGCACGTAGCGGGAGGTGACCGGCACCGGGTGGTCCATGTCGCTGGGCAGGATGGAGGTGACGTAGCGGGCGGCGCTGCTGAGTTCGGCCATCAGCCGGGTGGTCTGCGCCTGCAGGCGGCGATTGAGGCTGCGGTTCTGGGCGTCGCGTTCGGCGATCTGGGCCAGGGCCAGTTCCTCGGCCGCCACCTCCTCGTCGATGACCCGGAACGACGCAACGGCGCCGTTGGGAGTGCCGTCGGCCTCGTGGAAGCGCTTGACGTGCAGATGAACCCAGTGCGTCACACCGTCGGCGCCCCGCACCCTGGCCCGGCCCTTGTACCGGCCGTCGAGATCGACCGCCGCCAAGGCGGCGCTGAAGTTGGCGCGGTCCTCGGGCGGGATGAGTTCCTCGGCGCGAACCCCGATCCAGTGGCCGGCCGGAGCGCCGAGGGCTTCGGAGACCGACCGGGATATCCAGCTGATCGTCTCGTTGCGGATGCGCACCACTACGTCGGCCACGTTGTCTGCCAGCAGCCGGAACCGCTCCTCCGACAGCGCGATGCGGGCGGTCAACTCCGACCGCTCGGTGACGTCGCGCCAGGTCAGGCTGATGAAATCCTGGCTGGCCTGGGTGGCGCGGATGTCGTAGTAGCGCAGATCGCCGAGCAGTTCGCTGTGGTAGGGGATTCCATCGAGGACTACCGGCTCGCCGGTGTCGGCGCAGTTGACGAAGGCGTCCATCAACCCGGATTCGGCGAGCCCGGGGAACGTTTCGACCAGGCTGTGCCCGACCAGTTCCGCGCGAGGCAATCCGAGGTAACCACAGGCGGCGCGGTTGACTTCGCGGTACACCAGATCGACGATCGGGCCCTCGGAACGGACCGCCTCCACCAGTACCTGTGGGTCGAGCATCGCGTCGGAACTGATCCGCAACAGGTTGCTCACCTGGCTTGCGGACTCGATCGCCTCCGCCAGTCGCGAGTTGTCGTAGAACATCCACATCTGGCCGTCGAACCCGTGCCGGGCAGCAATTTTGCAGACGATCCCCAGATGGGTGGGGGCGTCGGGGAACTGCCAGGTGGTCTTCAGTTCGGTGTCCCGACCGAACCTCAGCCTGCGCAGTTCGGCGAGCGTCTCCGCCGGATCGCACGCCCGGCGGGCCAGCCGGTCGACGGCCTCGCCGAACTCCGAAGCGGTGGTGTCGCCGGCCGGGATTCCCAGAATCGTCGCGGCCGCCACGTTGACGTGGGCGAGGTCATGTCCGGGGTCCACCGTGACCAGGCCGACGTCCAACTCGTCGAGCAGGGTGCACACCCGGGCGACGCGGCGGTGACCCCCGCGACG
>JAGQTO010000314.1 GCA_020439025.1 Mycobacterium sp.
GTCACGCGCCGGCGTGGTCGGCCGGCACCGGACTCGTCGGCCTCGGCGAGTTCGGCCCCGGACTCGTCGGCCTCGGCGAGTTCGGGCGTGCCGTCGACTGAAGACTCATCGCGGGTCGTCACGACAGAGCACCTCCCGCACCTCGCAAACCACCGATCGTAGTGCCCGCCGTCTGTAAAACTCTGAAAGCATGCGGCCCGCCCTAATCGGCATTCCCCTGGTGTTGGCAGGCCTCGGCGCCGGCACCGGATCCGGTGCCGCGGCGCAGGCCGACACCGGGGAACCGGTTCTGCACGACGTCACCTACACGGTCTATACCGACACCCCGTTCTTCGCCGATATCTACTACCGCGACACCGATCCGCCCAGCTACGCCGACTACAGCCACAACCCCTACGAGTTCAGCCCGAAAGCCGAAGCGGATCTGGGCCCCGACCGACCCTGGGTGCTCACCGTGAAACTGGCCGACCCACAGTTCTGGGCCATGGTGGTCGCCACCTCGGGCCGGTCCCCGGAACCGCCGAATTTCCACTGCACCCTCGCCGTCGACGGAACGGTGCTGGTGAGCGAGTCCGGGCCCAAGGGCGCCCTGTGCTCCCTGCGCCACTGGTGAGCGATTCAGGCGTCGCCGCGTACCCAGACGGGACGGTTGCTCTCGAAGGAGCAGGTCAAAAACAGCCCGTCCGGCGCCTGAGCGACGGAGTTCTCGTAACCGGCGCAACTGCCGCCGAGATCCTTGACGCCCATCATCGGGGGCGAGCGGAAGTAGCGCGGCTCGTAGCGACGCGGCGACCCGCAGAACACCAGGCGGCCCCAGGATGTCGTGCCGAAGACGTAGAAGCCGGTGTCCGAACACGGGGCCCCGAGCACCACCCCGGGCCGGATCCCCGGCGTGCAGAAGGCGTCATCGCACTCTCCGGCACGCGCCGGGGCCGGAGTGGCGAGTCCGGAGGCGATCAGCGCAACAGCAACGACTACGGTCGGTCGCACAGGCCAACTGTCGCATACGGGGTTCCCCGCGGTCCGGCGGTCGGAAAGATTCCACGCTGGTGAGACCAGGTAAGGGAGGTCGGGTGACCGAGCACACCGACGACGAACTCGCGCGCGCGGACGAACCGGTGCCCGGAGATGAGACCGCCGAGGATGCCCAGCCCGGAACCCCCACGCGCGCAGCGGCTCTCGGTGCCCCGGGAACGTTCCAGCGGCGGACCGTCGCGGTCGGTGTCGCGGCCCTGCTCACCGTCGCGCTGCTGGCGACGACGGGCTGGATGCTCTGGCAGCATCGGCAGGCTGCGCTCGAGCAGCAGCACGCCGCCGAATACGCCGCCGCGGCGCGACAGAGCGTCATCAACCTGATGGCGATCGACTACGCCACGGCCCAGGACAGCGTGCAACGTGTGCTGGACGGCTCCACCGGCAGGTTCCGGGACAACTTCGCCGACAGCGCAGACGATTTCGTCAAAGCTCTCCAGGACGAGAAGGTGGTCACCCGGGCGACGGTCAACG
>JAGQTO010000315.1:0-609 GCA_020439025.1 Mycobacterium sp.
CCGTACTAGGATTTCGCGAACATGCCAGCTGGGCGTTAGCGTCGGATACCTTGGAATTTGTCGACTTGGAGGACATTCCCGGTGTTTTCCGAGAGCCTCTGCCGCGAATCGGCCTGGATTCGCTGCCCGAGCAAGGGGCGTGGCTTCAGCCGTTCCGGCCGCTGTCCTCGCTGTTGACCTCGCGGCTCTAGCCCGTGGCGAGGGTCCGGAACGCCGGACACTCTCGGCGCAGGCCTTAACTCTCAGTAAGGAGATCGATTGTTCGCCTGGTGGGGTCGAACCGTATACCGGTATCGAAACATCGTCATCGGTCTCATGGTCGCGCTGTGTATCGGTGGCGGGATCTTCGGCATGGACCTGGGTAAACACGTCACCCAGAGCGGGTTCTACGACGAGGGCAGCCAGTCGGTCAAGGCGTCGCTGATCGCCGACGCCGCCTACGGCCGCGACACCTCCGGCCATATCGTCGCCATCTACACCGCCCCGGACGGCAAGACCGTCGACGACCCGGAGTTCAGCAAGAAGATCCTCGACAATCTCGATCAGGCTCAGCAGGACCACCCCGACGAGATCCTGCGTTCCATCGGCTACTTCAGGAATCCCGAACTG
>JAGQTO010000315.1:699-2097 GCA_020439025.1 Mycobacterium sp.
CAAAAAGGTCAAGGACAGTTTCAACATCGACGGCATCGATGTGAAGCAGGCCGGTCTGCAGCCCCTGGCCAACGAATTGACCGGCACCATCGGCGAGGACCAGAAGCGCGCCGAGGTGGCCGCGATCCCACTGGTGGCGGTCCTGCTGTTCTTCGTGTTCGGCGGGGTCGTCGCGGCCAGCCTCCCGGCCATCATCGGCGGCCTGTCCATCCTCGCCTCACTGGGCATCATGCGGCTGATCGCGGAATTCACCCCGGTGCACTTCTTCGCCCAACCGGTGGTGACCCTGATCGGGCTCGGCATCGCCATCGACTACGGACTGTTCATCGTCAGCCGGTTCCGCGAGGAGATCGCCGAGGGGTACGACACCGAGGCGGCGGTGCGCCGCACCGTGATGACCTCCGGGAGAACCGTGGTGTTCTCCGCGGTGATCATCGTCGCGTCCTCACTGCCGCTGCTGCTGTTCCCCCAGGGATTCCTCAAATCCATCACCTACGCGATCATCGCCTCGGTGATGATGGCGGCGATCCTGTCGATCACCGTCCTGGCGGCCATCCTGGCCATCCTGGGACCCAACGTGGACGCTCTCGGGGTGCGCACGCTGCTGCGCGTGCCGTTCCTGGCCAACTGGTCGTTCTCCCGAAAGATCATCGACTGGGTCGCCGAAAGGACCCAGAAGACCAAGACCCGCGAAGAGGTGGAGAACGGCTTCTGGGGCAAGCTCGTCAACCGGGTGATGAAGCGTCCCATCATGTTCGCCGCGCCGATCATCGTCATCATGATCGCGATGATCATCCCGCTGGGTCAGCTCTCCCTCGGCGGCATCAGCGAGAAGTACCTGCCCCCGAACAACTCCGTGCGACTGGCGCAGGAGGAGTTCGACAAGATCTTCCCGGGCTTCCGCACCGAGCCGCTGACGCTGGTGATCAAGAGTGACGACGGTGAGCCGGTGACCGACCAGCAGGTGGCTGAGATCCGCAACAAGGCCATGGCACTCAACGGCTTCACCGACCCCGACAACAACCCGGACGCGATGTGGAAGGAACGCCCCTACCTCGACGGGGCCTCCAAGGATCCCTCGGTCCGAGTGATCCAGAACGGGCTGGTGAACCGCAACGACGCCGCCAAGAAGATCGCCGAACTGCGATCCATCACCCCGCCGAGGGGGCTGGAGGTCTATGTCGGCGGCACCCCCGCCCTCGAGCAGGACAGCATCCACAGCCTGTTCGCCAAACTGCCGCTGATGGTGCTGCTGCTGATCACCACGACGACCATCCTGATGTTCCTGGCCTTCGGTTCGCTGGTGCTACCGATCAAGGCCGCGTTGATGAGCGCGCTCACGCTGGGATCGACGATGGGCGTGCTGACCTGGATGTTCGTCGATGGGCACGGCTCCGG
>JAGQTO010000315.1:2251-4663 GCA_020439025.1 Mycobacterium sp.
ATCCGGATCGGCACCGCCACCACCGGCCGGCTCATCACCGCGGCCGCACTGGTTCTGGCGGTGGTGGCCGGGGCGTTCGTGTTCTCCGACCTGGTGATGATGAAGTACCTGGCCTTCGGTCTGCTCATCGCGCTGCTGCTCGACGCAACGATCGTCCGGATGTTCCTGGTGCCGGCGATCATGAAACTGCTCGGCGACGACTGCTGGTGGGCGCCGAAGTGGATGAAGCGGTTGCAGCACAAGATCGGCCTGGGCGAGACGACGCTGCCAGACGAACGCAAACGGCCGGTGCTGGCGGGTTCGCAGCCCCGGCCGGCGACCGCCGCGGCGAGCGTCCCGGCCGGCGGCCAACCGGCACGTCAGGCCGCGCCGGCAGGGCCCGCGGTGGCGGTCACCGAGCCGGTGGATGCACCGGCCGCCGAGGCGCCCACCACCCGGTTCGCCGCCGCCAAGGCAGAGGACGACCGCGACATCGGTTCCTGGCTGGGTGAATTGCGCCGCAAGACCTCACGGCGGGGCGCCGAGGCCGACTCGCCGAAGGCGGACCCGTCCGCACAGCCGCCGAAGGCGGACCCGTCCGCACAGCCGACCCGCGTCATTCCCTCACCGGGTGCGCCCGACGATGCGACGACGGCGATTCCGACGGCGCCCAAAACCACCCCGTCGGGTCCTCCGGCACCGTCTGAGGCTCCCACCGCAGCGCAGATCTCGGCGGAGGAGACCCGCGCGATCCCGGTCAGCCGACCGGAGGCGGTCGACTCCGAGGTGGCGACCGAGCAGCTCAACGCCCGGGGTAAGAAGGGTGGCGGGGTCAGCGCCCAGGATCTGCTGCGCCGGGAAGGCCGTCTCTAGATCTGCGGCCGGGAAATCCGATTCACTCCGGGCGGCCCGCGTGGTCGCCGGGAACGGTATCGGGTTGGGCCCCCATGATCACCGGAGCCTCGCTGGCCTCCAGTTCGGCCGCCTCGGCGGCGGGATCCGCTGCGGCGAGAACCCGGATGGCGCTGTTGAGGAAGGCAAGGACCGGTACCGCCAGCAGCGCGCCGGTGATACCGGCGAGAACGGCACCGGTGGAGATGGCGAGCACGATGGCCAGCGGGTGGATCGAGACCGCGCGGCCCATCACCAGCGGCTGCAGCACATGTGCCTCCAGTTGCTGCACGGCGATGATGAGCCCGAGGGTGAACATGGCGTAGACGAAACCCTTGGCCAGCAGCGCCACCACGACCGCGAGAAATCCGCTCAGAACGGCGCCGACCAACGGGATGAACGCGCCCAGAAAGACCAGTGACGCCAGCGGGAGGGCCAACGGCACACCCATGATCGCCAAGCCGGCACCGATGCCGACGGCGTCAACCAGCGCCACCAGGAACGTCGCCCGGACGTAGCCGATCAGTGATCCGAATCCGGCACGGCCGGCGTCCCGCACGCGGTCCCGGGTGTGAGCGGGCACGATCCGGGTGAGGTAGGCGTAGATGTTGCGGCCGCCGTACAGCAGGAAGATCAGGGTGAACAGCGTCAATACGGCGCCGGTGACGATTTCGGTCAAGGTGGCGGCGGTGGACAGCGCGCCGTGAGTGATGCGCTCCTGGTTATCCCGCAGCGCCTTGACCGCGGCGTCTCCGGCCCTGTCGATCTGCTCCAGGCTCAGGTGGATGGGGCCCTCGATGAGCCACCGGGTGGCGTTGTCGATGCTGCGGGTCACCTGCTCGACCACGTCCGGGAGTCCGGAGATGAACTGCGCGACGACGAAGGTCAGAATCCCGCCGAACAGCGCGAAGCCGGACAGCAGCACCAGTGCCACCGCGCCGCCGCGCGGCACCCTGCGGCGGTCCAGCCAGTCAACGGCCGGCAGCAGCAGCGCGGTCAGGATGACGGCTAGGGCGATCGGCACCACGATCACCTTCAGGCGCTGGATCAGCCACAACAGTGCCAGGATCGCCCCGAGTATGACCAGCAGCCGCCACGCCCAGGCGGCGGTCTTCCGCACGAAGGGATCGACTGCATCGTCCTCGGAGAGGCCGTCGCCCGGCATGGGCCACACCTTATCCGTCCGACTCCGACATCCCGCGGCGAACGGCAACGGAAGCCCCCTTCGCGGTTACGCTGAAAATCGTGACCCAGGACACGCCGGTCAATTCCGCGCGCGCGGGGAACGGACCGGCGGCACGGGGCAGACACTGGTGGGTGCGCTGGGCAGTCCTCGGAGCGGCGGCGGTGATCCTCGCCGTGGAACTGAGCCTGGTCTGGGACCAACTGGCCAAGGCCTGGATGAGCGTGCTCTCGGCGAACCTCTGGTGGGTCCTCGCGGCGATCGGGGCGGCCATGGCCTCGATGCACAGCTTCGCCCAGATTCAGCGCACGTTGCTGCGTTCAGCCGGGGTGATTGTCCGGCAGTGGCGATCCGAGGCG
>JAGQTO010000316.1:0-3311 GCA_020439025.1 Mycobacterium sp.
TCGGCGGGTGCCGGTAGTTGGTCGGTGATGCGCAGGATCTCCACGCCGATGTCGACGAATCCGGGGTGGGGCAGGCGATCCATCAGTTTGGCAACCTCGGTGACTTCGTCGCAGGACAAGCGCCGCGACAGCAAAGCCAGGATCGGAAGGTAGTCGTTGCTCGGAACGCCGTTGGGGTAACCGGCGCGAAGCCAGGACACGATGGTGCCCAGGAACCGGTTCACGCGCGTCACCTCCGATCCGCGCATCCGAGGGCGCACGGCCTGAAAACCCGAGTCTAGGCGTGTCGGCCTGCGTGCGCGCCGCAGATTCAGCATCGGTTCGCTATCAGGGTTGGCGAACTTTGGGAAGGCCCAGGGTGAACGTTAGGTGAACTCCTGTGGCGCTGTGGCGAATTGCCTTTTCAGGGGACCTTTCCCAGCCCTTCAGAAACTTGGTCAAATCGCCGGCAAAGGGTCAGAATTGCTCCATGTCTGCAGAGATGATCATCCTGGTGCTGTTGATCGCCACCGCGTTGGCGTTCGACTTCACCAATGGTTTTCACGACACGGGCAACGCGATGGCGACGTCCATCGCCACCCGGGCGCTGAAGCCCAAAACCGCCGTCCTTCTGGCGGGCGTTTTGAACCTTGTCGGCGCGTTCCTGTCGGTTGAGGTGGCCGTCACCGTCACCACCTCGGTGCTGCGGGTTCAGGACTCCAGTACCGGGCAACTGCTGCCCGGTATCGACGCTTCGATGGGTTTGACGATCATCTTCGCGGGTCTGATCGGGGGCATCCTCTGGAACCTGCTCACCTGGCTGTTCGGAATACCCTCGAGTTCCTCGCACGCCTTGTTCGGCGGTCTCATCGGTGCCGGTTTGGCCGCCCTGGGCCTCAACGGCGTGAACTGGGGCGGCGTCACCCAGAAGGTGCTCATCCCGGCCGTCGCGGCTCCGCTGATCGCCGGTCTCGTCGCTGCCTGCGGCACCTGGCTGGTGTATCGGATCACCCGAAAGGTTTTGAGCCGGCGGCGTGAGGAGGGTTTCCGCTGGGGGCAGATCGCGACGGCGTCCCTGGTGGCGCTCTCGCACGGCACCAACGATGCGCAGAAGACGATGGGTGTCATCGCCCTGGCGCTGATCACCACCGGACACCTGACCGGCGACGTGAAGAACGACGGCCTGCCGATCTGGATCATCGCCAGCTGTGCCCTCGCGATTGGCCTGGGCACCTATCTGGGCGGTTGGCGGGTCATCCGCACGCTGGGCAAGGGCCTGGTGGAGATCGAGTCACCGCAGGGCCTGGCCGCCGAAGCCTCATCGGCGGCGATCATCCTCAGTTCGAGCGCCGCCGGCATGGCGTTGTCCACCACCCACGTCGCCACCGGCTCGATCCTGGGCAGTGGGGTCGGCAAGCCCGGCGCCCAGGTTCGGTGGGCGGTCGCCGGCCGGATGGCGGTGGCCTGGCTGGTCACGCTGCCGGCGGCGGCACTGGTCGGGGCCCTCTCCTACTGGATCTCCTATCTGATCAAGGATCTGACGGGCTCCCGGCTGGCCGGCGACGGGGTGATCTTCCTGGGGCTGGTGGGTCTGTCGCTGTACATGTGGTGGCGCGCCCAGCAGCAGAAGGTCGACCACAGCAACGTCAACGCGGATTGGGACGAGACGACGAATTCGGTTGTTCCCGCTGACGTCCGTAACAAAACCGCCGGCGGGTCGGAGCAGTCCCCGCCTAGAACCACCACGCCGGTCTGACCAAAGGACACGCTGATGCACTATCTGGAAAGTATCTTCAAGGTTCTGGTCGTCGGGCTCCTGCTGGGAGCCGGGCTGCCCGCGCTGTTCGCCACCGGGATGCTGGCGTACTCGTTCGGCGCGGGTGGTGAGGAAGCGGACCACGTGATCCACAAGCCCAACCCGCCGCTGAAGTACCTGGGCATCTTTCTCTTCCTGTTCGTGGCCTTCGTGATCGTCACCGCGGTGGCCTGGATCACCCGGGCGACGATCATGCATCACTTCGGAATTGACCTGTTCCCGATGTTCCCCAAGAAGTGACGTTCCCGACGAATTGAGGTAACTGATGTCCGTCGAGCACCATGAAGGGTTCGTCGACAACGTCGTCGGATGGCTGCATGACGGCTACCCCCACGGGGTACCGACCAAGGACTATTTCCCGCTGCTGGCTCTGCTCATGCGGTCGCTGACCGAGGAGGAAGTGGTCAAGGCGGCGCGGACCATCGTCCGGCAGGCCGACGTCGACACACCGGTGAGCGAGGAGCAGATTCGCTCCGCCATCCACGAAGTCATCGAGAAGGAACCCAACCCGGAGGAGATTCACCAGGTCGCGGCCCGACTGGCCTCGGTGGGATGGCCGCTGGAAAACGGCCGCTGACCTCAGCTGCGGCTGTCGCGGCGCAACGGATGGTCCGCGGGGATCTGCACGAAGATCAGGCTGATTCCGTCGGGGTCCTCGACGTGCATCTCGTAGAGACCCCACGGCTCTTGGCGAGCCTCGCGGGCGATGGTCACGCCGCGGGCCCGAAGTTCGTCGGCTGTGGCGTGAATATCGCGTACCTGCAGCCACAAAGCCCCCGGGAAAGGGCCGCTCGAGTCGGGGGGATGGCCGTGGCCGGCCAGTTCGATCAATGACTGGCCCGCGAAAAAGACTGTGCCGCCGGGGTATTCCCGTGCTATCGCCAGTCCGAGGGCGTCACGGTAGAACGACAGGGACACCTTGTAGTCCGACGGCCGGAACAGCACCCGGCTGGCGAGGATCTCCATGGCTTCGTGTCTACCTCAGCTGGGCTGCATGCGCTGACGCTTGAGCAGTCCGTTGAGCACCCGGGGTGCTACGAGGTCGACGGCGCGGGCGGTGATGCCGAAGCGCGGGGCGATGCGCACCGGTCGGTGCCGGGCGGCGTCGATCATCCATCCGGCCGCCTCCGTGGGGGTCAGTGCCGGGACGCCCCGGTACTCGCTGGTGGGGGCGATCATCGGGGTGGACACCAGCGGGTAGTACAGCGTGGTGGAGTGCACGCCGTTGCGCGACCATTCCGTCTCGATCACCCGGCTCACCGCCGAAAGGGCGGCTTTGGAGGCGTTGTAGACGCCGAACAGCGGGGAGGCTTCGCCGAGCACGCCCCAGGTCGCGACGTTGATGATGTGACCATCGCCGCGTTCGATCATTCCCGGCGCCAGGCCGCGGATCAGCCGCAGCGGGGAGTAGTAGTTCAGCGTCATGGTCCGCTCGACGTCGTGCCAGCGGTCCAGCGACTCGGCCAGCGGGCGGCGGATCGAACGGCCGGCGTTGTTGACCAGGATGTCCACCCCG
>JAGQTO010000316.1:3483-4724 GCA_020439025.1 Mycobacterium sp.
TCGGCCCCGGCCTCGCCGATTCCCGAGGACGCCCCGGTGATGAGCACGCGTTTGCCGCGCAGGTTGATGCGGGTCGCGGCAGGCACCCGCAGCGGCGGGCGCATCCCGGCCAGCGTGATCGCGTCGGTGATCCGGTGGCGCAAAGGCTTCACGTGCTCGAGTCTATGAAGTCGGCTGGGCTCGCGGATTTGGCGGCCGCGGGGAGTGGTGTGTCGCCGCGCGGCGTGGTGGGCAAAACGATTAGTGGTCCCTCCGGCTCGGTGCCCCGCCGACACAGACTCCGGGGAAGTTCACAGGGGCAGGCCGAACTCCCGCAGTCCGTCGCGCAGACCGCTCGGGCGCTGGGCGGTGGGCAGCGGGTCCACCAGGATGAATCCGCAGCCCAGCTCACGGGCCGCGCCGTCGTTCTCCTCGCTGTCGCCCACCATCACGGCCTCGGCTGCGTCCACCCCCAGCCGGTCGAGCGCGGCTTGGAAGATCCGCAGATCCGGTTTGGTCGCGCCGAACTCGAAGGACAGCACGAACTCGTCGGCGCGGATACCGGCGGAGGTGAACGAGCTGCGAATGTCCCAGGCGATATTGGACACCACCGCCGTTTGAATTCCCTTGCCGGACAGTGCATTGAGGACGTCCGCGGTGTCGGGGTAGGGCGTCCACGCGTCCGGGTCGATGACCCGCTGGTAGAGCGCCCGGGCATGCGGGTCGGCCAGTCCGGAGGACTGCAGCACGTGCATGTAGGCCTCGCGGTGCAGCGCGGGTTCCAGGTCGCGGTGGACCCAGGCGTGGTAGGCCCGTTCGGTCATCGCCACGCCCGATCCGGTCGGATGGGTGAGCCGGTCCATCAGCTCGGCCTGGAACTCTTCGTCGACGCCGGGCATGTCGTCGAACCACCTGTCGTCCTCGTCGAGCCGGAACAGGGTCCCGGAGAAGTCGAACAGGACCGCGCGCACGCCCTCGGCCGCATCGGCAGCTCGTTCCTCGGCCGCATCGTCAGCCAACGGTGCCGATGGTTGGCTTCCTCCTCGGCCTCGTTCCTCGGCCGCATCGTCAGCCAACGGCCCGCCCCTTGCTGTGCCAGAACCGCGCCCGCACCGCCTTCTTGTCCGGCTTGCCCAGCGCCGTCACCGGAACAGCGTCCACCACGATCACCTGCTTGGGGGAGTGGACCGGCCCCTTGCGCCGGCGGACCTCGTCCTGAATCTCGCCGCTTACTCGAGCCACCGATTCGGCATCGGCGGACT
>JAGQTO010000054.1:0-6585 GCA_020439025.1 Mycobacterium sp.
CTGCACCTCGTCGCCGTTGGCCAGTGTCGCGGAGTCCACCGGTTCCCGGTTGACGTAGGTGCCATTGAGACTGCCGACGTCGACGACCTGGAAGTCATTGCCGTCGAGGCGGAACTCTGCATGGCGGCGGCTCACGGTGACATCGTCGAGGAAGATGTCGGAGTCGGGGTGCCGGCCCGCCGAGGTGGTCGGCTGATCGAGCAGGAACCGGGAACCTGCATTGGGGCCGCGTTTGACGACCAGGAGTGCCGCGCCCACCGGCAGGCCCTCGACGCCGGACACCGCCTTATCGCCGGCGGGGCTGGCGGGGGCCTCGAGATCGTTGAGGAAATCAGCCCGGAAGACCGAGGTCGTTTCTACGGTGACCTCGTCAGAGGTCTCATCGGCCCCCGATTGCCGGTCCATGTCCGTCACCCGTCACTCCTCCGTCGTTGCACTCGACCGTACCGTCCGGCGGTCGGCGGCGTATCCCACCACGGCGGGATAGCCCGTTGTCGAAGGAACCATAGCAACAGAAGTCCGCAGAGCTGCCCAAGAGCAGCCCACGAGCCGCCCGAAAGCGGCCCAAAAGCGGCGTTCTCAGTCCAGGGTGTCTCGATAGGCGTCGGCGTCCAGCAACCCGCCCAGCCCCTGCTCGAGTGCAGCGGGGTCGGCGCGCAGCTCGAGCAGCCAGCCCTGACCGTAGGGGTCGGAGTTGATCAGCTGCGGGCTGTCCTGGAGCGCCGCGTTGACCCCGACCACGGTGGCCGACAACGGCGCGTAGAGGTCGGAGACGGATTTGGTGGATTCCACCTCGCCGAAGGTCTCGCCCGCGGTCACCTGGGTATCGGCCTCGGGTAGCTGCACGTAGACCACGTCGCCGAGGGAGGACTGGGCGAAGTCGGTGATACCCACCCGGACGGTGTCCTCGCCGGTCCGGCGGACCCACTCGTGCTCGGCGGTGTAACGCAGGTCGGCGGGTATCTCGCTCACGATGCTCCTCGGTTGGCTGTCGGGCTGTGGCTGGCGGTATGGGGCTGCCGGGCTGGGGCCGGCGGTCACTTGACGGGCTGAGCGTATTGGCGAGGTTTCGGTTGCCGCAAGACGCTGACGTCGACCCGGTCGGACTGCTGCACCGTCATCGCGCCGCCGACCCGCTCCACACTGTCCACCGCTCCCCCGGGAATCTTCATCGCGGCGGCCAGCGTGGGGGGATCACCGATCGCATCGATCGAGTACGGGGGACGCAGTGTCAGCGAGTCGACGACCAGTGCGCCCGGGCTGCCGAGTACCCAGGTGTCGAGGCCGACGCGGACCGCCTCGGCGCCGGCCCGGATCTGCATGGTCTCGGCCCCGGCCGCACGCAATTCGTTGATGACCTCAAGCATGGTCTCCGCCGCCACGCCGGGACCGGGGTCCTCGATGGTGATCTGCACTCCGGGACCGGTGGCCGCCACGGCGCCGGTCAGGATGGACAGTGCGGCCAACCGGGCCCGGGCGTTGGCGATGGCGGCCTGGTCTGTGCTGCCCGCCTCCTGCATGGCCGCCAGGTTGCGCCGGAGTTCGGAAACCTCGGTGTTCAACGCCGCCTCCCGCTGCTGCAGGGAATCCAGCAGCACCAGCAGATCCGCCGGCCGGGCATGCTCTAGCGCGTCACCGGACCTGGTCTGGCGGACCTGGGTGGCAATCGCTACGCCGAGCAGCAGGCACAGCAGAACGGCCAGCACGCCGAACACCGCCCTGCCGCGCCGGCCGCGGGAGGCGGCACCCGGGGGCATCTCGTGGCGGCCGTGCCGGGTGCCCTCGTCGTGAGCGTCGGGGGGGCCCATTCAGGCCCCGAACAGCTGGCGCCGCAGCGCGGCGGCGTTGCCGAAGATCCGGATACCGAGCACCACGATGATCGCCGTCGACAGCTGGGTCCCGACCCCCAACTGATCGCCCAGGTAGACGATCAGTGCCGCGACCAGGACGTTGAAGACGAAGGAGATGACGAAGACCTTGGCGTCGAAGACCCCCTCAAGGTAGGCGCGAAGCCCTCCGAACACCGCGTCCAGTGCCGCCACCACCGCGATCGGCAGGTAGGGCTGGACGACGTCGGGCACGCTGGGCCGCAACACCAGGCCAATGACGATGCCAGCCACCAAGGCCACAATGCCGATCACCGGCGCCCCCTCATGATCCCGCCCGCCGGGCAAAGGTAACCCCCCGGGCCGGAGCGGCGGGCAGCGACAGGCTGTCGGCGACGCTGACGCGCACCCCGGCCCCGTAGGCGGCCTCGAGCAACCGCAACCGCTGCAGTCCGCGGCTGCTGTCGAAAGTCTCGGCCATCCACTCCGGCGGCCCGGCGGCCAGCACCGCGTACGGGCTGGCGATCGGCTGGTTGTCGACCAGGATCGAACCGCCGGCCTGCCGGATGGTGACTCCGGGGCCCATCCGAACGCCGCCCACGGAGATGGCCTCGGCGCCGCTGGCCCACAGCGCGTTGACCACGAGCTGCAGATCGCGGTCCAGAATCACCTGGCGGCGACCCGCGATCCGCTCGCCGGCCACGTCGGTGAGATCCGGGCCGGCACCGGGATCGGTGACGACGAGACTCAGCCCGGGTCCGCTGACCGGGGTGCTCGCACCGCTGAGCGCCAGGTCGTCCAGCCCGGCCAGCAGCCCGCGGCCGGTCGCGTCGTCGGCCAGTTCGCGGCGCTGGACCCGGTCGGTTTCGGCGGCCAGCGTGGCCCGCTCGTCGGTGAGCTGCTCGACGCGGGCCTGGGTGTCGGCCACACTCTCGGCGAGCACGTCGCGGGCCGCACTGACACCCGGCGCGGTGGATCTCGCCTGGGCGGCCGCGGCGGCGAACACCACCGCTACCAGCAGCGCCGCCAGTGCCTGCCAGACCCGCTCGACGGCCGGGCGGCGGACCCGGCCGGTCAGCCGTCGCCGGTCGGCCGCCGCGGCGTAGCCGGGATCGAGATGCTCGGAGAGCAATGACCGCAGCAGCGACGACATCCTGACCGCGGCCGGTGCCCCGTCATCGGGGGACGTCATGGTGCACCCTCGGCAGCGTCCGCACCACCAGACGCACCTGGATCAGGTACAACACCGCCGACCACAGGTACATGCCGGTGCCCCAGATCACGAACCCCCAGCCGAAGGCCCCCACCACCCGGCTCCAGCCGGAGTCCCACTGCCCGAGCAGGACCAGCGGGAAGCCGGACATCAGCGCGAACGTCGCGGCCTTGCCGACGTAGGTCACCGGCAGGGCCGCCACTCCCCGGCCGCGCACCAGCGGAAGCGTGGCCGCGAGCACGACGTCACGGCCGAGCAGGACACCGACCAGCCACCACGGCACCACGCCGGCCAGGGCGAGGCCGACCGGGACGGTCACCATGTAGACACGATCGACCAGCGGGTCGAGCAGCTCCCCCAGCCGCGAGGACTGGTTGTCCACCAGGCGGGCGATCTTGCCGTCGGCCCAGTCGGAGACCCCGCTGAACATCAGGATTCCGGTGGCCGGGCCGTAGGCGTGCCGCACGAGCAGCAGGTACAGGAAAACCGGCACCAGGACCAGCCGGATCACGCTGAGAAGGTTCGGGATCGTCAGCACCCGGCCCGGCGCCGACGGCGCCCCTCCGGTCAGCGGAACACCCCCGGCAGGCTCAGCGCGGACATGGTGTCGTCGCGCATCGGATTGTCGTGGACCATATAGGTCCACGTCGACGTCGGGCGGGCCAGCTTGGACAGGTCCAGACCCGGCTCCTCCTCCAGCACATTGGCCGTGTCGAAGGTTTGCTGGGACGCCTCGATGGCGTCGGCGGCCAGGTGGGCGAAGGCGTCGACGGCCAGCCGGTGGAACTCGTCGAGCGGGTTCTGCCGGCCCAGCGCCCGCAGGTGGATGCTCTCCCGGATGTCCGACAGATAGGCCAGGTGGTCGGCCCAGCCGCGGTCGAGGTGATAGAGCATGATGTTGCGGCAGATCCGCTCCAGGTTCTCCTCGGCGTCCTCGCCCAGGGCCTCGGTCAGCTCGTCGTAGCGCTCCGGGGAAAGCTCCTGGAGTTCCTCGCGGGCGGTCGCGGTGCTCAACAGGGTGTTGCGGCGCTCGACGATGATCGTGCGCTGCTGGGCGATCAGCTGGTTGTACCGCCAGGTGTTGGCGTGTACGTCGAGCAGACGACCCTCGGCCACCCGCTGGGCGTGGTCGAGCAGGGCGGTGGCCTTGGGGCTGGTGACCCGTCCGGTCTCATCGCATTCGGTCGGCAGCTTGGTCGGGTCCAGGTGGGCGGTGACGACGTCGTCCTCCCAGCTGGAGAAGAACACCGACGAGCCCGGGTCACCCTGGCGGCCGGTACGACCGCGCAACTGGTTGTCCAGCCGCTCAGTAGGGTGCCGGCCGGTTCCGATCACGTGCAGCCCGCCCAGCTCGGCGACCTTCTTCTTGTCCTCGGAGTCGTCGGCGGCCGCCGAGCCGCCGAGCCTTATGTCGGTGCCCCGGCCGGCCATCTGAGTCGACACAGTGACCGCTCCGAGTTTGCCGGCCTCGGCGATGACCCGGGCCTCCTCCTCATCGTTCTTGGCGTTGAGCACCACCGCGGGCACCCCGCGGCGCAACAGCCGGGAGTGCAGGTCCTCGGATTCGGCGACGTCCTGGGTGCCGACCAGGATGGGCTGGCCGGTGGCGTGCACCTCGATGATGTGGTCGACGATGCCCTCGTTCTTGGCCGCGGCGGTGACGTACACCCGGTCGGGTTCGTCCTCGCGGACATTCGGCGTGTTCGGTGGAATCGGCGAAACTCCGAGCTTGTAGAACTGCCGCAGCTGCTCGCCGGCGGCCAGCGCGGTGCCGGTCATCCCACACACGGTGGGATATCGGTTGATCAGGGCCTGCACCGTGATGGTGTCGAGGACCTCACCGGTCTCGGTGGTCTCGATGCCCTCCTTGACCTCGACGGCGGCCTGCAGGCCGTCCGGCCAGCGCTGCAGCGCAGCGATGCGGCCGCGGGAGGCGTTGATCAGCTGCACCGCGCCGTCGCGGACGATGTAGTGCACATCGCGCTGCAGCAGCACGTGGGCGTGCAACGCGACGTTGACCTCGGTCAGAGTGGTGCCGACATGCTCCTCTGCGTACAGGTCGATACCGCCGAGCGCTTTTTCCAGTTTCTGCGCGCCGCTCTCGGTCAGATGGACGTTGCGGCTGTCGGCGTCGGTCGCGTAGTCCTCGCCGGGGTTGAGCTCGCCGACCAGGCGCACGATCTCCAGCTTGGGGGTCTCCCGGTGCGTAGTGCCCGCCAGCACCAGGGGAACCAGCGCCTCATCCACCAGCACCGAGTCGGCCTCGTCGATCAGCGCCACCTCGGGATTGGGCGAGACCAGATCCGCCACATCGGTGACCAGCTGATCGCGCAGCACATCGAAGCCGATCTCGTTGACCGACGCGTAGGTCACGTCGCACTGGTAGGCGGCCTTGCGTTCCTCGCGGCTGGACTCCCCGGTGATCCAGCCGACGGTCAGGCCCATCGCCTCGATCAGCGGCCCCATCCATTCGGCGTCGCGCCGGGCCAGGTAGTCGTTGATCGTCACCACGTGCACGTTGCGCCCGGCCAGCGCGTACCCGGCCGCGGCGATCGCACCCGGACAGCGTCTTGCCCTCGCCGGTGGCCATCTCGATGACGTCCCCGGCCAGCATCCTCAGCGCCCCGAGCAGCTGCACGTCGAACGGCCGCAGCCCGGTGGTGCGCTCGGCGGCCTCCCGGGCGATGGCCAGGAACTGCGGCATATCGGCCGAAACAGCCAGCTCCTCCAGGTTGAGCAGGCGGGCGGCCTTCGCCAGTTGCTCGTCGTCGAGGTCCTTGGCCTTGGCGTCGAAAGCGGCCGAGGCCTCGACCTCGGCCATCGACTGCGCCTTGACCTTGTCGGTGCTCGCGCCGAGCAGTCGCCAGAAACCGCGGCTGATCCGGCCCTGGCCGGAGGCGGTGCTCCGGGAACTCTTCGTAGTCTTCGCCACGGCGTCAACGGTACCGGCGACGAACGCCGATCAGATTCAGGCCAGGTTCGAGCGTCGCGGGTAGGCGACGGCGGGATCGGTCAGGGCGTTGACCACGGCCGGCAGCCCGCTGTCGAAGGCGCGGCGCAGCGCCGGCTGCAATTCGGCAGGGGTGCTGACGAGCTCACCGTGACCGCCCAGGGCCCGCACCACCTCGTCGTAGCGGGTCCCGGGGCGCAGATCGGCCACCACCGAGTAGCCGTAGAGCATCTCCATGGGGTGCTTCTCCAGCCCCCAGATGCCGTTGTTGCCCACCACCGACACCACGTGCACACCGTGGCGCACCAGGGTGTCCCACTCCATTCCGGAAAACCCGAACGCCCCGTCGCCCTGCAGCAGCACCACCTGACGGTCCGGGCGGGCCAGTTTGGCCGCCAACGCGTAGCCGGGACCCGACCCCAGGCAGCCGAACGGCCCGCTGTCCAGCCACGCTCCGGGGGTGTAGCTGTCGATCACCCGGCCCGCGTAGGAACCGAAATCCCCGGCGTCGATGACGATGATGGCGTCGCGGTCCAGCAATGGCATCAGTTCCGCGTAGACCCGCATCGGGTGCAGCGGGGTGCGGTCGTCGGCCA
>JAGQTO010000054.1:6637-13454 GCA_020439025.1 Mycobacterium sp.
TCCTCGTGGTCGTTCGGAACGGCCGAGGCCAGCGCGGTCAGGGTGGCCGGGAGGTCGCCGTACAGACCGGCGGCCACCGCCCGGGGGTGCTCACGGTCCGGCTCGCAGCGGTCGGCCACGATCAGCTGGGTGTGCGCGCCGAATACGCCGCCGAATCCGAGCCGGAAGTCCATCGGCACGCCGATCACCAGCGCCACGTCGGCCTGGGATAGCGCGGCCGAGCGGGCCCGCGAGAACGCCAGGTCGCGGTCGGCTCCGACGATCCCCCGGGCCATCCCGTTGGCCAGGACCGGAATCCGCAGCCGCTCGGCGAGGTGCAGCAGTTCGTGCTCGGCGCGCCCCCACCACACGTTGGTTCCGGCCATGATGACCGGACGCTCGGCCGCCGATAGCAGAGCCACCGCGTGGTCCAGCAGGTTGGGATCAGCCTGGGGGGCGGGTGGCAGTTCGGTCAGCGCACCGGGCCGGCAGTGATCGACGGCCTCGCCGAACACGTGGTCCATCGGGAAATCGACGAAGGCCACACCCGAGGGCGCACCCACGGCGGCGCGCAGTGCGTCGTCGACCCGGTCGCCCACCGCCGCGGCGGACGGTGCGGTGGCGGCGTAGCGGGCCAGCGGAGTCACGAAAGGCACGTGGTCGATCTCCTGCAGCGACCCCATGCCCCAGCGCAGTGCCGGTGCCCGCCCGCCGAGCACGACCAGCGGGGACTGGTTCTGACTCGCCGCGGCCATCGCGCTCATCCCGTTGGTGACTCCGGGGCCGGCCGTCAGCGCCACGACGCCGGGAATCCGGGTGACCTTCGACCAGCCCTCGGCAGCGAAGGCCGCGGTCTGCTCGTGGCGGGTGTCGATCAGCCGGATGCCCTCGCTGCGGCAGCCGTCGTAAACGGAGAACAGATGCCCGCCGGACAGCGTGAACACGGTGTCGATCCCGCTGGCCCGCAGCCGCCGGGCGATCAGCCGGCCGGCATGGACGGTGTGGGTGGCATCGGCGTCGGATCCCATCGCCTGAGCCTAACCAGCGCTCCGTTAACCGCCGCGCCCCGATGCTGCGGTAGCTTCGCCGGAGAGTTCCCGCCCCAGGAAGGAGCGCGCGTTGGAGCCGTACAAGCCGTCGATGGACTGGGGCCACGAACTGGTCCCGTCCCTGCTCTGGGTTCTCAAGGCTTGCGCGATCGCCGCCCCCCTGACGGTGATCGCTCTGTTCCTGATGGCCCGCTTCACCGTGTGGGGCAGGCAGTACTGGCGAATCACCGGGGATTACTTCAGGGGCCGATCATCGATCAAGGTGTGGATCTGGCTGGGCGTGCTGCTGCTCTCGGTGATGATCTCGGTACGGATCAATGTGCTGATCAGCTTCTTCAGCAACGACCTATACACCTCGCTGCAAGTGGCCTTCGAGGCGACCAGCGCCAAAGAGGACACGATGCGCTCCGACGCCATCCGCGGCTTCTGGAATTCGCTGATCATCTTCGCCATCCTGGCGACCATCTACATCAGCCAGGTGATGCTCGACATCTACCTGACTCAGCGCTTCATCATCCGCTGGCGCACCTGGCTGACCTACCGGCTCACCGCCGACTGGCTCGGCGACCGCGCCTACTACCGCGGCCGGTTCACCAACGCCCACACCGACAACCCCGACCAGCGCATCCAGCAGGACGTCGACATCTTCACCACCGGGGTCGGCTCATCCCCGAACTCCCCGACGATCGGAACCGGTTCGGTGCTGCTGTTCGGCGCCATCAAATCGGTTTCCACCGTGATCGCCTTCACCCCGATCCTGTGGAACCTGTCCTTCGACGTGCCGCTGTTCGGCCTGACCCTTCCCAAGGCACTGTTCTGGGTGGCGTTCGTCTACGTGTTCTTCGCCACCGTGGTCGCGTTCTGGATCGGCAGGCCGCTGATCCGGCTGAACTTCCGCAATGAGTTGACCAACGCGGCATTCCGTTACGGGCTGATCCGTCTGCGAGACTCCGCCGAGCCGGTGGGCTTCTACCGGGGCGAGGACACCGAACGCGGACTGTTGCGGACGAGGTTCGACAACATCATCAGCAACTACCGGCGGTACGTGCGCCGCACCCTGGAGTTCACCGGCTGGAACCTGGCGATGAGTCAGATCATCACCCCGCTGCCACTGGTCGTGCAGGCGCCCAACCTGTTCAGCGGCAGGATGGACTTCGGCGACGTCACCCAGTCCGCGAGCGCCTTTTCCAGTATCAGCGACGCGCTGTCGTTCTTCCGCAACGCCTACGACCAGTTCGCCGGCTACCGGGCCTCGATCATCCGTCTGCACGGACTCGTCGAAGCCAATCGCATCGCCGGGGAGATGCCCAGCCTGGAGACCACCGCCAGCCACGACGGCTCATTGGAGCTGCGCCGGGTTGAGGTCCGCACCCCGGGCGGCAGCCAGCTGGTGGACCCACTGGACCTGCGGCTGGAACCCGGCGACACCATGGTCGTGACGGGGCGTTCCGGAACCGGCAAGACCTCGCTGCTGCGCAGCCTGGCCCAAATGTGGCCGTACACCACCGGCCTGGTTCGCCGTCCGCTGGACGGGCACGAGACCATGTTTCTGTCCCAGATGCCCTACGTCCCGCTGGGCGACCTGCGCACCGTACTGTCCTATCCGGCCCACGCCGGCGAGATCCCCGACCGCGACCTTCAGACGGTGCTGGCCAAGGTGGCGCTGTCACACCTGATCCCCCGGCTCAACGAGGAGGAGGACTGGGCCAAGGTGCTCTCCCCCGGCGAGCAGCAGCGGGTGGCCTTCGCCCGGATCATGCTCACCAGACCGAAGGTGGTATTCCTCGACGAAGCAACCTCCGCGCTCGACGAGGGGCTGGAGTTCGCGGTCTATGACCTGGTGCGCACCGAATTACCCCGCACCATCCTGGTCAGTGTGAGCCACCGGCCGACCGTGAACCGCTATCACCAGCAGGAGCTGGAACTGCTTGGCGAGGGGGCGTGGCGGTTAGGACGGGCTGCCGGGGCGCCGGTGTAACGGCCCGCCGGCCGGCGAGGAGCGCGCACATCCGCCAATCTCCTCGCCTGTTGCCGTTCAGCTGAAAAACTGGGCCCCGTGGAGATGTACGCGCCCTCGCTGGATTGGGCGAACGAGCTTCCGGCCTCGCTGCTCTGGGCGGGCAAGGCCTGGCTGATCACGGCGGCAGCAGCGGTGCTTGCGCTGGTGTTGCTGGCCCGCTTCACGACCTGGGGTCGCCAGTTCTGGAGGGTCAGCGGGGGCTACTTCCGGGGCCGCGCAAGTATCAGGGTGTGGTTGTGGCTGGGCGTGCTGCTGTTCTCCACCCTGATCGCGGTGCGCCTGGAGGTACTGCTCAGCTACTTCGTCAATGACCTCTATTCCTCGCTGCAGGTGGCCTTCGAGGGCGCCGGGGCCGGCAACGACGCGGTCCGCGACTCCGGTGTGCGGGGATTCTGGACGGCGATCCTGACCTTCGTGCTCATCGCAGCGCTCTATGTCAGCCGTCAGTTGATCGACATATATCTCACCCAGAACTTCATCATCCGCTGGCGGGTCTGGCTGACCGACCGGCTCACCGGGGACTGGCTCGATGACGAATCTTTCTACCGCGGGCGGTTCATCGACAACCCGGTCGACAACCCCGACCAGCGCATCCAACTCGACATCGACGCCTTCACCGCGTGCACCGGTACCGGTCCGAACACCCCCACTGTCGGCACCACCACCACACTGTTGTTCGGCGCCATCAACGCGATGGTGTCGGTGGTGGCCTTCACCCCGATCCTGTGGAACCTGTCCGGGCCCCTGACGTTCTTCGGCGTGACCCTGGATCACGCGCTGTTCTGGATCGCGCTGGTCTATGTGTTCGCCACCACGG
This sequence comes from Mycobacterium sp., assembly GCA_020439025.1. Classification (GTDB taxonomy): domain Bacteria; phylum Actinomycetota; class Actinomycetes; order Mycobacteriales; family Mycobacteriaceae; genus Mycobacterium. Next base: position 10,503 of record JAGQTO010000054.1, read on the forward strand.
TGATCGCGTTCTGGATCGGCCGCCCGCTGATCCGGTTCAGCTTCCGCAACGAACTGACCAACGCCGCGTTCCGCTACGCACTGGTCCGTATGCGTGACGCCGCCGAGTCGATCAGCTTCTACCGCGGTGAAGCGGCCGAGAAGTCGGTATTGGGCAAACGTTTCAGCGCGGTGATCGCCAACTACCGCGGCTATGTGGTGCGGACCCTGGCACTGCTGGGCTGGAACCAGTCCATCACCCAGGCCATCAACCCGCTGCCCCTGGTGGTGCAGGCGCAGCGGTTGTTTTCCGGCAGCATCACTTTCGGCGACGTCACGCAGTCGGCCAGCGCCTTTAACAGCGTCCACGACTCGCTGTCGTTCTTCCGGGCGGTCTACGACTACTTCGCCGCCTACCGGGCCACGATCATCCGTCTCGCCGGCCTCGTCGAAGCCGATGAGCAGGCCCGCGCCCTACCCCGTCTCACCGCGGAGCCCAGCACCGACGGTGCAATAGAGCTGCGCGACATCGAGATTCGAAATCCCGCGGGCAAGACGCTGCTCACCGGGCTGAACCTGCGGCTGCAGCCCGGAGACTCCCTGGTGATCACCGGGCCCTCCGGGTGCGGCCGAACCAGCCTGCTGCGCAGCATCGCCCGGCTCTGGCCCTACGCCAGCGGAAGCATGAGCCGACCCGACGGGGACGGCGAGGCGATGTTTCTGTCCCAGATCCCGTACCTTCCGCTGGGCGACCTGCGCGCGGTGCTGTCCTATCCGCGAACCGAGTCGGCCATCCCCGACGGTGACCTCGTCGCCGCGCTCGACGCGGTGACGCTGGGACACCTGAGCGGCCGCCTCGACGAGGATCAGGACTGGGCCAAGGTGCTCTCCCCGGGCGAGCAGCAACGCATCGCCTTCGCCCGCGTGCTGTTGCAGACGCCGAAGGTGATTTTCCTCGACGAGTCCACCGCCGCGATCGACGAGGGACAGGAGTACGCCATCTACCGGCTGCTGCGGTCCCGGCTGCCGGAGAGCATCATCGTGTCGGTGACCCACCGCGGCACGGTGGAGCAGCACCATGGGCATCATCTGCGGCTGCTCGGCGACGGCCGATGGGAATTGGACCGCCGCCCCGAGCCGGCCGGCGTCTGAGGCCCACCGCTCAGATCCGATCAGCGCACGCTGCCGCGTGCGTGCCCGCCCGCCGGCCGAAGAAGGACCCCGAGCCCAACTGCGTGCCGCTGGAGTACCCCTTGCCATCCTGGGCGAGGGTCGACGAGCACGCCCCGGCCGCGTAGAGCCCGGGGATGGCCGTCGCGTCCTGACGCAGCACCCGCCCGTCGGCGTCGGTGGCCAGTCCCCCCACGGTGAACCCCGAGTACATCGCCTTGCCCAGCGACAGGTCGAACGCGGCCCACGGCCCTTTGTACTGGGGCGCAAGGAACTCCGGTTGCTTGTGAAAGTCCGGATCCCGGCCCTGCGCCGCGTGCCGGTTGTAGCGGTCCAGCGTGGCCCGCAGACTGCCGACCGGGAAGCCCAACGCGGACTCCATCTCCTCGACCGTCTCCCATCCGTCGATGAACTTGATCAGCGGGAACTCCGGGCGCTGCAGGTGCCGCTCGTCGACGATCAGGAAGGCGGCCCGGTCCGGTTGATCCATCACGAAGCCGGACGTGCGGGAGTGGTAGGAGTCCTCTGCGACGAACCGCTCGCCGCGCTTGTTCACGATGATTCCGGTCAGCAGGATCGCCGGAGGGTAGGCCGGTGCGGTGATGAAGGCCTGGTCCATGTGCTTGGTGGCCGCGCCGGCCGACATCCCCAGCCTGATCCCGAGGCCGTCGTCGTAGCTGTTGCCGAGCACGAACAGTTTCTCGGCGAGTTGGGGTGTGTACCTGGCGACCATGTCCGGGTTCATCACGAACCCGCCCGCGGCGATGACGACGGACTTCCCCCGCACCGTTCCGGTCTCGCCGAAACGCCGCCAGCGCACGCCGGCCACCGCCGCATCGGAGGTCCCCGGGTCGCCGATCACCAGGTTGGTCGCGCCGGTCTCATAGTGGATCCGAACGCCGAGGTCGGCGGCGCGCCGCAGCAGCAGGTCGATGACCATGGCCGCGCCTCCGGTGTCACCCTGTACCGGGACCTTGTGACCGCGCGGCGCTGGAACGGCCAGATCCTTGAAGGGCCAGACCTTTTCGTTGCCGGTGTACATCAGCCCCTCGGTGCCGGGCTGGATCACCGCCTTCTCCGGGTAGTAGCTGCGCTCGAAATGGACACCGAGATCCTCGAGCCAGTTGAAATGCTCGACACTGCCGTCGCAGTAGGCGCGGATCTTGTCGTGCTCGGGTTCTCGTGACATCGCCACCAGGTAGGCGTACATCTGTTCGGCGTTGTCGGGATGCCCGGTGGCTTGCTGCACCGCGGTGCCCCCACCGAGATAGAAGTGGCCACCGGCCAGCGACGTCGTTCCGCCCGCCGCAGCGGATCTCTCGAGCACGAGCACCCGGGCGCCAGCGGCGGCAGCGCTGACCGCCGCGCATCCGCCCGCCATCCCGAATCCGATCACCACGACGTCGGCGTCATCGGACCAGTCGGTCACCTCGGCGGCGTCGAGGGTTGCGGGAAGTTCCAGTCCGCTCATCTCCCCGAGACTATCCGCGGCGAACCCCCGTGGCTAGAACGTGTTCTAGTTTGCCGAGGCCTCTGCGGTGGCCGCCACGTTGACGACGGCGCCCGGTGCGCCGCCGTCCTGGCTCACCTGCTGTCGGGTGGCATTCCAGGACACCGCCGCGGGCAGGTTCCCCCAGGTGCTGTTGAACAGTCCCACCAGCACAGCCGTGCCGTTATCGGCCGGGGTATAGACCGGCCCGCCGGAGTCGCCCTTTCCGCTGACGACCCCATTGGCCATGGTGAACCAGCCGTTGTTAACTCGCTCGACGGTGCCGCAACTCTCCCCGGTCACCACACCGAAGTG
>JAGQTO010000317.1 GCA_020439025.1 Mycobacterium sp.
AGGCCGCCCAATATGCAATACTGGTGTCGACGACGCTCGAAAACTGGTCAGTTTCGACGGTGAAAAGTGAACACTTCTCGACGATTGGAGAGTGATCACTTTGGAGGATTGGGCGTTGATCCGCAGGCTGGACGCGGAGGGCGTGAAGAAGGCGCAGATCGCTAGGCGGTTGGGGATCTCGCGGACAACGGTGACGAAAGCGATCGCGTCTGACCGGCCGCCGCAGTATCAGCGCGGGCCGGTGGAGACGTCCTTCGTGATGTTCGAACCGAGGGTGCGAGCGCTGTTGACGCTGACCCCGGATATGCCGGCGACGGTGCTGGCCGAGCGGGTCGGATGGACTGGGTCGATCACCTGGTTTCGCCAGAACGTGAAACGGATCCGGGTGGAGTACCTGCCGGTCGATCCGGCTGACCGGTTGGAGTGGCTGGCGGGGGACGCCGCGCAGTGTGATCTGTGGTTCCCGCCGCGCAAGATCGCGTTGGAGGATGGCACCAGCAGGCTTCTGCCGGTGCTGGTGATGACGTGTGCCTACTCCCGCTTCACGCTGGGTCGGATGGTTCCGACGCGTAAGACTGAGGATCTGCTGCTGGGCATGTGGCTGCTATTGCAGCGACTGGGCCGGGTGCCGCGACGGTTGATCTGGGACAACGAGAAGGGCATCGGACAGGGCAAGCGACTTGCTGAGGGGGTGTCGGCGTTCGCGGGCACGCTGGCCACCCGGGTGGTGCTGCTGCCAGCGCGGGATCCCGAATCCAAGGGGGTGGTGGAACGGCGTAACGGCTGGTTCGAAACCTCGTTCATGCCCGGCCGCACGTTCGGCTCGCCGGCGGATTTCAATGCCCAGTTCACTGACTGGCTGACACTGGGTAACACCCGGGTGGTGCGTACGATCAAGGCGCGCCCGGCCGACCTGCTCGCCGCGGATCGGGCCGCGATGCTGGGGTTGCCGCCGGTGCCGCTGCACTTGGGCTGGCATCACCGGATCCGGCTGGGACGCGACTACTACGTGCGCCTGGACAGCAATGACTATTCGGTGGACCCGCACGCGATCGGCCGGTTCGTGGACATCCACGCCGACCTGGACCGGGTGCGGGTGCGCTGCGGCGGTCGGCTGGTCGCCGATCACGCCCGGGTCTGGGCGCGCGGGCTGACGGTCACCGACCCGGCCCACGTGGTCGCGGCGAAGGCGCTGCGCACGGCGTTCCAAGATCGGCACGCCACCGGCCGACCCGCTGCCGGGCAGGATCTGGTCCGGGATCTGGGCGACTATGACCGGGCGTTCGGCCTGCTTGACGGGCAGGTGTCAGGATGAGCACGCCGACTGACGCCGACAAGCAGATCCGCTACCTGGCCGCGGCCCTGAAAGCACCCCGCATCGTCGAGACCGCTGCCCGGCTGGCCGACCAGGCCCGCGACGCCGGCTGGACGTTCGAGGACTACCTCGCGGCGGTGCTGGACCGTGAAGTCAGTGCCCGTAACGCCTCCGGCGCGCAACTACGCATCCGCGCCGCCGGGTTCGCCGCGGTCAAAACCCTGGAAGAGTTCGACTTCGACGCCCAGCCGGGCGTGCGCCCCCAGATCGCAGCCCTGGCCTCCGGCGGGTTCCTCACCGAGGCCCGCAACGTCGTGCTGCTCGGACCGCCAGGAACCGGCAAGACGCATCTGGCCACCGCGCTGGGCGTGGCCGCGGCCCGGCACGGGCACCGGGTGTTGTTTGCCACCGCCACCGACTGGGTCACCCGCCTGACCGACGCCCACCGCAACGCCAGGCTGCCCGCCGAATTGGCCCGGCTGCGCCGCTACGGGTTGATCATCATCGACGAGGTCGGCTACCTGCCGTTCGAGCAAGACGCCGCCAACCTGTTCTTCCAGCTCGTCTCCTCACGCTACGAACACGCATCCCTGATCCTCACCTCCAACCTGCCGTTCAGCGGCTGGGGCGGGGTATTCGGCGACCAGGCGGTGGCCGCAGCGATGATCGACCGGATCGTGCACCACGCCGACGTCCTCACCCTCAAAGGAGCCAGCTACCGGCTGCGAAGCGCAGGCATCGACAGCCTCCCAAGCGTCAGAACCACCACCGAACCGCCACCGGCATAGACTCAAAACCTGTTCACTTTTCCAGCGTCGAAAGTGACCAGTTTTCAAGCGTCGCTGACATCTCTAACCGGAGACGTCCTCTGGTGGCCCGCCGGCCCGCGGCGATGGCGAGGTGCGGTTGTGGTTGGAGATCGGCAGTCCGGTTAGAGATCGGCATCCTGGTTAGAGATGCGGCACTCCGGTTATCCCTATACGGCGGTGGGACTCTAACCAACCTGCCGCAGACTAACCAACCTGCCGATCTCTAACCTGAATGTTCAGACAGATACTGCCTCCGGCCCAGACC
>JAGQTO010000318.1 GCA_020439025.1 Mycobacterium sp.
GAGGCCTTCTCGACCATATTCCGGGTGCCGCTGCGGCTGTTCGCCGCCGGGCGCACCGACACCGGTGTGCACGCAACTGGGCAGGTGGCCCATATCGACATCCCCGCCGAGGTGTTGCCGAAGGCCTACCCGCGAAGCGCCCGCCCCGGGGAACCGGAGTTCCTCCCGTTGGTGCGCCGGCTGGGACGATTGCTGCCGGAGGATGTCCGGGTTCGCGGAATCGTCAGGGCGCCCGTGGGTTTCGACGCCCGTTTTTCGGCGTTGCGCCGGCACTACCGCTACCGGCTGTCGTTGGCCCCCTACGGAGCCGAGCCGGAGCAGTCCCGGTTCGTCACGCCCTGGCGCCACCCGCTGGACATCGACGCCATGGCTAAGGCCTCACGAAAACTGCTGGGCCTCAACGACTTCGCCGCGTTCTGCCGTCACCGGCCCGGAGCCACCACGATCCGCGACCTGCAACGGCTGGATTGGGTGCGCGAGGGGCAGCTGGTGACCGCCCACGTCAGCGCCGACGCCTTCTGCTGGTCGATGGTGCGGTCGCTGGTCGGTGCGCTCCTGGCGGTGGGGGAGGGCAGGCGGGAACCCGACTGGTGCGCAACGCTATTGGGCGCCACCGGCCGGTCGAGTGCCTTCGCCGCGGCACCTGCCCGCGGCTTGACGCTGGCCGGCGTCGACTACCCGCCGGATGATCAGTTGGCCGCGCGAGTCACGGTGACGCGTGACCTGCGCACCCTCGATTAGAGCCTGGCGGCGACGAAATCGGCGGCCTCATTCACCAGGCCCGAATCGATGTAGGCGGGCTGCAGGTGTTCGGACCAGTTGCCCAGCCAGGTGTTCGGGTCCATGTTGTCGCTGCAGATCGGGTCCTCGGCCGTGCAGAGGTCGATCGTCTTGGAGCCCCACAGCGGGCTCACCGCGGATACCGGCCCGAGTAGTTTGCGGGTGCCGTTGCCGAACAACGCCACCGCGGCGATGTGGTCGGTCATACCCAACGGCAGCGGGTTCTTGTAGCCGAGAAACGGCGAGGGCGCGCCGAGAACGACGTCGGTCACCGCCGCGCCCAGTGAGTATCCGCCGAGCACCAACTTGGTGTCGGGGCAGTTGGCCGCCATGTACTGGATATGCCGGCTCATATCCGTTGCGCCCTGAATGATCTCGGTGTCCGCGGGATAGTCCACCGCGTAGTAGGCGACGCTCTTGTCGGTCTTGCTGCGCAGGGCCGCGATGAACGCCTGCCCGATCTGGCCGGTGCCGGGCGGTTCGATGCGGCCGCGGGCGAAAACCACCTCGACCTGCGGGCAGGGATCCGCGCCCGCCACAGGAAGGGCCGCCGGAGCCAGCAGGGTGGCCGCTGTGGCTGAAATCACAACAGACACCATTGTGCACATCCGCCTCAGAAGCATCAGCCCATGCTAATGGCTGCCCGGAGGCCGGGCCACATAAGAATTGTCTGGCAGTCGCTACAGCAAACCGGCGACGAAGCCGGCGGCCTGGCCGACCAGGTTCGATTTCTCGTAGCTGGTGTGCGCGAAGGGATTGCGGCCCTGCGAGCAGATGGGGTCGCCGTCGGCGCACAGGTCGATCGCCTTCCCCGCGAACGGGATCATGGCGGCCGACACCGGGTTGCCGAATTTGGTGGCCGGATTGCCGAACACGGCGACCGCGGCGACCTTGTCGGCCAGGCTGTGGGGCAGCGGCGGCGCCGAGCCGACATCACCGACCTTGTTGCCCAGCGGGGGTATGCCCATCAGCATGTCGACCACCGCGGCCCCCTGCGAATAGCCGCCGAGGATGAAGCGCGTCCCCGGGCAGGTCTGCGCCATCGCGGTCATGCGCTGGGTGGCATCGTTGGCCCCGTCGGCGGCGGCGAGGAAGTCATAGCTGGCGGGGTAGTTGACCGGGTAGACGCCCAGGGTGCGCCCCCCGAGGTTGGCCGCGAGCTGGTCACGCAGCGCTTGCCCCACCCGGCCCAGGCCGGCGGGCTCACTGGTCCCTCGGGCGAACACCAGCTCGACGTCGGGACAGGACACGGCCCCGGCGGGCGTGGCCGCCACGGCCGCGGCCCCCAGGCTCGCGGCCAGCGTCAGGAGAATCGAGCTAACCCCCACGGTGAAGCGCATGGGCCAATACTCACACACCGCCCGTGCGGCGGCGAAACCGCGCGACCGCGGGTCGGGCTCAGAGCAGGTTCGCCACGAATTGAGCGGCCTGCCAGGCGGTGCCGTCCGGGCCGTAGCTGCGGTGGGCCGGTACGTCGTTGCCATCCGAGCAGATCGGGTCGCCCGGGTTGCACAGGTCGATGGCCTTGCGTCCATAGACCGGGCTGGAGGTCAGCGGTATGCCGATCCGGTTGGACGGGTTGCCGAAGACCGCCAGGGCCGCGATCCGGTTGGCGACGTCCGGGGGCAGCGGGTTGGTGAACCCGATGACGGGGAACGGCACCGCGGCGAGCACGTCGATGATCGCCGCGCCCTGCGAGTACCCGCCGAGCACCAGTTTGGTGTTCGGGCAGGTGTTGACCACGTTCTGGATATAGGCGCTGGCATCGTTCGCGCCGTCGGCGGCCGCCAGGAAGTCATAGCTGGCCGGGTAGTTCACCGCATAGACCCCGAGGCTGCGGTTGCCCACCATATTGCGCAGATCGTTGACGAAGGCCTGCCCGACACGGCCGATGCCGGGGTCCTCCTTGGTGCCGCGGGCGAAAACCACCTCGATGTCGTTGCAGGCCACGGCGCCGGCGACGGGAGCATTGAGGGGTGTCAGGGCTGCCGCCGACGCGGCCAGCAACGCCGTGGTGAGACGCAGGATCAACAGTCGCAGGGATGAGGTGAGAGAGCGCATCACGGCACCGATTGTTCCAGATTCCCCGGCGATGAGCTTTCCGGGACGATTTCGCCCCGACGCGCCAGAGCCAGACCGGCCAGCACGACGATCCCGCCGACGGTCTGCGCCCCGCTGCGGCCCTCGCCGAGCAGCACCCAGGCGGCCAGCACCGCGAACAGCACCTCGGCCAGGCCCGCCAGTCAG
>JAGQTO010000319.1:0-2701 GCA_020439025.1 Mycobacterium sp.
CGTTCAGCCCGGCCCCCGCGGGGGCCGGGCCGAACGGTGTCAGAGTTGTCCGGGGCTACCGGCGGCTGGCTGCCGCCGCCCGGGGGCCGGACCGCGTTGCGGAGTCGGCGCCGGCTGCCGCCGTAGCGCCCCGCGACGCGCGGGCACCGGCGCGGGCGGGAGCGGGGGTGTCGGCCTCGGCCTCCGCGACGGCCTTGGCCGGAGTTGCGGTGACCGGTGTCGCGGCGGCCTCGACCGCGTCCAGATCGGCCGCGGCGCTCTCCTCCGCGGCGGCGACGGCGGCCTCGGCAGATTCGCCCGCTGCGGCCGGGGATTCGGCGGGGGCTTCGATCTCAGTCGCCGCGGCCGTCTGGGCTGCGGGTGCTTCCGGCGGGGTGACCACTAGTTGATCGCTGAGGTACTGGCCCATCCCGATCAGAGAACCGATCGGGCCCGTGGGCAGTCCTGGGGCCACGATCGTCGGGTTATCCAACTCGGCGACAAACGAGCTCAGGAGGTTTCCTCCCGAGAACTCGGTGGGTGGATCGGCGGGGTCGATCAGGGAGCCGTTCATGGGGACCGGTCCGGTGAGCAGGCCACCCAGGTTCAATCCGGCTGCACTCAGAATGCCGGGCGCGAGCTGGTTGACGATCGGCGTCAGATCCAGGACCGCGCCGTTGAGGAAGCCGTTGACCACGTTTGCCGGGATGTTGACCAATTCGTTGAGCGCCCCGATGAAGTCGCTGGCCTGGACGGCGTCGACGATCGCGGTTGCACTGTTGATCAGCGCCGCCACCGGTGACAGCAGCGGACCCAGCAGCCCGAGCGCCACCCCGGTGGCATAGCTGGCACCGACTCTGAGTGCCGTCGTGGTTGCGGTCACGGGGAACTGGTCATCGCAGATTCCCTGATCGGAACATGGGGGGACCGATGCGATGCCGGCGATGATCTGGAGGAGCGACAGATTCAAACTCCACGAGTTGTACAGATCGCCGCCGAGTTGGACGGTGGAGAGGTGGGAGTTGTCCACAGCAAGGGTCACGAGCGCGTCAACCGCGGGATCCGGCCCGATCGGGATCGAGATCGTTTCACCGGGGTCGAAGGGTGAGGTGAAGAGCTTCTGGATGTTGCCGAAGATCTGGCCGGGGATCAGGCCGGCGTTGCCGGAGGTGAGTTCCCCGAAGTAGGTGCCGATGTTGGCGATGACGGTTTGCAGGATCGGGAAGGGTTTCTCGAAAGCGAAGCCGATCAGCGCGCCGATGTTGTCGATGGAGTTGGTGATCGTGTCGACCCATGGGGTGATGGGGTCGAACGAGGATGTCAGCAGCAGGTTTCCGGGGTCGGCGATGATCCGGTGCTCGACCGGCGCGGCGTAGCCGGTGGCCGGCTGAACCGGGGACAGGGCGATGGCGCCCGCGCCGACGGCGGCGATGCCCGCGGTCAGGTAGGCGCGAGCCGCCGCCTTGGTTGTTGCGATGCCCATGTGTGTTCCTTCGGCAAGTCGATGTGTCGAGACAGCACGAAAATAGCAAAGCTGTGAATTAGATGAGTGGATTTGGTCGCATCCTGGGTAGTCGCTGTTGAAAGCGAAACTGAAGCGGTCTGAATGTTTGCGGTGCGTTGGGGCCGAGCCCGGCGGAGTGAACAACTGATCGCACGCCTGAAGCGTTCGGCCCGCCCCGCGGGGGGCCGGGCCGGACGGTGTCAGAGTTGTCTGGGGCGACCGGCGGCTGGCTGCCGCCGCTCGGGGGCCGAGTCGCGTGGCGGCGTCGGCACCGGCTGCGGCGTAATCGCCCACCGCTGACGGCGCCTCGATCACGGCGGCGGTCTGGGCCGAGGTTGCATCCGATGGGGTCACCAACAGTTCCTCGTTGAGGTACTGGCAGGAGGGGTGGTTCTGATGGCGAAGGCCATCCGGTGTGCGGGCCCTCGTCCGAATTCGTAGCACCGCATGGCCGGCGGCGTGCCGCCGATCTGATGCCGTACGGCCCTATCGGGAACCGAACGGGATTCGCTAGGGTTGAGCGGAACAGACTCAAGGTTTGCGGTGTTATACAACTCGACAAGCTTCTACCAGGAGAAACGGAGGACGTCGGAGCGTGGATTCTTTCAATCCGACCACCAAGACCCAGGCCGCGCTGACCGCGGCCCTGCAGGCCGCCAGCGCGGCCGGCAACCCCGAGATCCGGCCCGCCCACCTGCTGATGGCCCTGCTCACCCAGACCGACGGCATCGCCGGTCCGCTGCTGGAGGCCGTCGGGGTCGATCCGGCGACCGTCCGCAGCCAGGACCAGGCCCTCGTGGATCGGCTGCCCACCAGCAGCGGCGCCACCTCGCAGCCGCAGCTGTCCCGGGAGTCGCTGGCCGCGATCAACACCGCCCAGCAACTGGCCACCGAGATGGGCGACGAGTACGTCTCCACCGAGCACCTCATGGTCGGCCTGGCCACCGGTGACTCCGATGTGGCCAAGCTGCTCACCGGCACCGGGGCCTCCCCGCAGGCGCTTCGCGATGCCTTCGTCAAGGTCCGTGGCAGCGCCCGGGTCACCAGCGCCGACCCCGAGGCCCAGTATCAGGCGCTGGAGAAGTACTCCACCGACCTGACCGCCCGGGCCCGCGAGGGCAAGCTCGACCCGGTCATCGGCCGGGACAACGAGATCCGCCGCGTCATCCAGGTACTCAGCCGGCGCACCAAGAACAATCCGGTGCTCATCGGCGAGCC
>JAGQTO010000319.1:2713-2846 GCA_020439025.1 Mycobacterium sp.
CAAGACCGCCATCGTCGAGGGCCTAGCCCAGCGCATCATCGACGGCGATGTCCCGGAGAGCCTGCGCGACAAGACCGTCATCTCCCTGGACCTCGGCTCGATGGTGGCCGGGGCGAAGTACCGCGGCGAGTTC
>JAGQTO010000320.1:0-2114 GCA_020439025.1 Mycobacterium sp.
GCAGCGCTATGTCGACGCCGCTCTAGTGCAGTCCGGCCTTGCCGCCGGCAGCGCCGACAAAGATGCCGCCCGAACAGACGAGCCGAACCGCTCCTGAAAACCGACAAATGACCGCCGCTGGAGTCCCCTCCGCTCCAGCGACGGCCATCCGGCCCCAGCCCCCGGACTTGGCTCAAGGAAGCTCCGCGTCGCCGCCGGGTCGGGGGTCAGACGGCGATGCGGAGCCATCCGGACCCCGGTCTACCCCGTCGGCGGCTCGTTCAAACCAATGGACTTCCGGGCTGATCAAGCTTCCAAGATCGCGGTGACGCCCTGACCACCCGCGGCACAGATCGAGATCAGCCCGCGGACGCCCCGGCCGGTCTTGGCCTTCTTCTCGGCGAGTTGTTTGGCCAACTGGGCCACGATCCGACCGCCGGTCGCCGCGAACGGGTGCCCCGCCGCCAGCGATGAGCCGTTGACGTTGAGCTTGCCACGGTCGATCGCGCCCAGCGGAGCATCCAGTCCCAGCCGTTCCTTGCAGTACTGCTCGGACTCCCAGGCCTGCAGATGACACAACACCACCGAGGCGAACGCCTCGTGGATCTCGTAGAAGTCAAAGTCCTGCAGGGTCAGCCCATTGCGCGCAAGCAGCCTGGGCACCGCGTAGGTCGGTGCCATCAGAAGGCCGTCGGCCCCGTTGACGTAGTCCACCGCGGCCGTCTCCGCGTCGGTGAAGTACGCCAGCGGCTCGAGGCCGTGGGCCTGCGCCCAGTCCTCGCTGGACAGCAGCGCCACTGAGGCGCCGTCGGTCAGCGGTGTCGAGTTGCCGGCGGTCATGGTCGCGTCACCACCCTTGACGCCGAACACCGGACGCAGCGCCGCCAATTTCTCTTCGCTGGAGTCGGCGCGCAGATTGTTGTCCCGGTACAGCCCGAGGAACGGGGTGATCAGATCGTCGAAGAACCCGCGGTCGTAGGCGGCGGCCATATTGCGGTGACTGGCCGCGGCGAGCCGATCCTGGTCGACGCGTTTGATGCCCATTTTCTTCGCGGTGATCGCGGCATGTTCACCCATCGACAGACCGGTGCGCGGTTCGCCGTTGGCCGGAATCTCCATGCCCAGTGCGGCCGGTAGACCACCGACCAGTTTGAGCCGCTCCAGGTTGGACTTCGACCGCCGCAGCGCGAGCAACGAGCGGCGCAAGTCGTCGCCCAGGCCGATCGGGGGGTCGGAGGTGGTGTCGACCCCACCGGCCGCGGCCACCTCGTAGCGGCCCGCGGCGATACCGTCGGCGGCGCTGACCGCCGCCTGCAGTCCGGTGCCGCAGGCCTGCTGCAGGTCGAAGGCCGGGGTGCGGGCCGACAAAGCCGTCCCCAGCACCGACTCCCGGGTCAGATTGAAGTCCCGGCTGTGTTTGAGCACGGCACCGCCGATGACCGCACCGAGTTGCTCCCCGTCCAGACCGAAGCGATCCACGAGGCCATCGAGGGCGGCGGTGAACATGTCCTGATTCGAGGCCTCGGCATAGGCGCCGTCGGAGCGGGCGAACGGGATGCGATTGCCTCCCAGCACGGCGACCTTGCGACGGTTCTGGGCCACGTCAAACCTCCGATTGTTCTGCGAGCGGACTGGCTTCGGGCGCTGGATCGGCCTGCGCGCGGACCCCAATACTACGCAGCGTTCTTACTCTCCAGTAAGTTAGCCTCGTGGCTTCCGACCTACTGTCGCAGGTGATCAATTCCGCGCCGGGCTCGTTCCTGGCCAAACAGTTCGGCCTGCCTGCCCCCGAGACGCTGCGGCGTTTCCGGCCCGGTGACCCTCCCCTGGGCGGCTCGCTACTGATCGGCGGGGAAGGCCGGCTTGCCGAGCCGGTGCGCACCGCCCTGGCCGGCGACTACGAGATCGTCGGCAACAACCTCGGGGGACGCTGGGCCGACACGTTCGGGGGACTGGTGTTCGACGCCACCGGCATCACCGAACCCGGCGGGTTGCACGCCCTGTACGAATTCTTCACCCCGTTGCTGCGCAATCTCGGGCCCTGCGGCCGGGTGGTGGTCCTGGGCAGCACCCCGGGGGAGGTCAGCGACACCGACGAGCACATCTGCCAACGGGCGTTGGAGGGATTCACCCGC
>JAGQTO010000320.1:2233-4773 GCA_020439025.1 Mycobacterium sp.
TGTCGGCCAAGTCGGCCTACGTCGGCGGCCAGGTCTTCCGCGTCGGGGCGGCCGACTCCGAGCAGCCCGCCGATCCGGAAAAGCCGCTGGCCGACACGGTCGGGATCGTCACCGGCGCGGCCCGTGGGATCGGCGCCACGATCGCCGAGGTGTTCGCCCGCGACGGCGCCCGCGTCGTTGCCATCGACATCGAGGGCTCGGCGCAGGCCCTCGAGGAGACGGCCGCCCGGGTGGGCGGCACGGCCCTGGCACTGGACGTCACCGCCCCCGACGCCGTCGACCGCATCACCGCCCACCTGGCCGAGCAGCACGGCGGCCGGGCCGACATCCTGGTCAACAACGCCGGGATCACCCGGGACAAACTGCTGGCCAATATGGACGATGCGCGCTGGGACGCGGTGATCGAGGTGAACCTGCGCGCTCCCCTGCGACTCACCGAGGGATTGGTGGGCAACGGCGCCATCGGCCGCGGCGGCCGGGTGATCGGCCTGTCGTCGATGGCGGGCATCGCGGGCAACCGCGGCCAGACCAACTACGCGACCACCAAGGCCGGGATGATCGGCATCACCGAGGCGCTGGCACCGTCGCTGGCGGACAAGGGCATCACGATCAACGCGGTCGCACCCGGTTTCATCGAGACAGCCATGACCGCCGCCATCCCGCTGGCCACCCGTGAGGTGGGCCGCCGGCTGAACTCCCTGCTGCAGGCCGGTGAACCGGTCGATGTCGCCGAGACCATCGCCTACTTCGCCAGCCCAGCCTCAAATGCGGTGACCGGCAACGTCATCCGGGTGTGCGGCCAGGCGATGCTGGGAGCCTGAGCCGTGTCGCTGAACACCATGATCCGCGCCGCCGCCGGTGCACTGCCGCTGATCCCCCGGGGGGACCGGCTTCCGGGACGCACGCTGACGGTCGACGAACTGAGCATCGATCGGTCGAACGTGGCGGCCTACTGCGCCCTGACCGGTCTACGCTACGGCAACGCGGTCCCGCTGACCTACCCCTTCGCGCTGACCTTTCCCAGCGTGATGGAACTCATCACCGCGTTCGACTTCCCCTTCTCCGCGATCGGGGCGGTGCACGTGCAGAACGTCATCACCCGGTACCGACCGATCACGGTGACCGACACCCTGCGGTCCACCGTGCGGGCGGAGAATCTCCGCGAGCACCGCAAGGGACTGCTGGTCGACGTCATCACCGAACTCGCGGTCGGCAACGAAACGGCCTGGCACCAGGTCACCACGTTTCTGCACCAACAACACACCAGCCTGTCCGACGAGCCCAAACCGGAACCGCCGAAACAACCCAAGTTGCCGCCGCCGAACACGATCCTGCGGATCAGCCCGGGACGGATCCGCCAGTACGCCGCCGTCGGGGGCGACCGCAACCCCATTCACACCAGCAGGGTCGGGGCGAAACTGTTCGGCTTCCCCACCGTCATCGCCCACGGGATGTTCAGCGCCGCGGCCGTGCTGGCCAATATCGAGGGTCAGCTTCCCGACCGGGTGCGCTACACGGTCAAGTTCGGCAAGCCGGTCATCCTGCCGGCAGCCCCAGGCCTGTGGATCGACCGCGCGGGAGACGGCTGGGATCTAGCCCTGCGCAATGTCGCCAAGGGCTACCCCTACCTGACGGCAACCATCCGGCCGCTCTGAGCACGTCAGGCGGTGCCCGTCCCCTTCAGCCCGCGCCAGAACAGGTTGATCAGCAACTCCGAGGCCTCATCCACGTCGGCGTCACCGGCGCTGACCCGGGCCGCAACCGCCTCACCGGCCCCTACCAGTGCCACCGCGGTCATATGAAAGTCGTTGTCCGGCTGACGGTTCCGCGTCCCGGTCTCCAACAGCCGGGCAACCAGGTCGATGATCTTCTCGCGCCCCTCGCGGACGGTGTGCGCGAACGCCTGTGAACTGGTCGCCTGGGTGTAGAGAACGATCCAGGACGCGCGGTTGGCGTCGATATAGCGCAGCACCGACAGGATGGTGCGCCGGAGCAGTTCATGCGGACTCTGTTTGAGGTCGATGTCGGCTCGGACGGCTTCGATGAAGCGGCCCAGTTCCCGGCTCAGGCAGGCACCGAACAGATCCTCCTTGGACCCGTAGTACAGGTACAGCATCGGCTTGGAGATCTGCGCTGCGGCGGCGATGGCGTCCATCGAGGTCTCGTGGTAGCCGTTGGCCGAGAACAGCTGCACCGCGGCGTCGAGCATCTGCTGCTCGCGCACCGCGCGTGGCAGCCGCTTGGTGCCGCCGGCCATCCCCGCAGCGCGCCTAACCGCCGCAGCGCGCGCTTTGCGGCTTGGCCATCCGCAGGATCGAGCCCTCGACGGCCGGCATCGACAGCTCGCCTGCCTCGACCGCGCTCTCCAGCCGGTCGAGCACCGCGGGTACCTCGTCGGTGGTGATCCACAGCGCCACGTCATTGCCGGCCTGCAGGGCACGCAGCACCGCCTCGGCCACCCCGTAGCGCGAGGAGATCGCGGCCATGCTCGAGAGGTCGTCGCTGAATACCGGACCGTTGAACGGCGGGCCGCCGTAGCC
>JAGQTO010000320.1:4842-5966 GCA_020439025.1 Mycobacterium sp.
ACCTCGAGGTGACCCATCATCACCGCAACCGGCCCCTGGGCCGTCAGTGTCCGATACGGCACCAGGTCGCTCTCCATCAGCTCGGACAGCGGCGGGGTGGTCACCACCCCGGCGGTGTGCGAATCCCCCGAGCCGTGGCCGTGGCCGGGGAAGTGCTTGAGCACCGGCAGCAGCCCGGCGTCGCGCAGACCCCGGGCGAACGCCCCGGCGTAGGCGGTCACGGTGGCGGGGTCGTTGGAGAACGAACGGTCGCCGATCACGGTGTTGGCACCCTGGTCGGAGACGTCGACGACCGGCGCGAAGTCGACGGTGATCCCCAGGCCGCGCATCTGGCGTCCACGCGCCAGGGCGATCTGGTAGACCTCCTCGACGGTCTTGGTCTGAGCCAGCGTGCGCGCGGGCGGGATGGCCCCGATCAGCGACGACAGCCGCGAGACCCGGCCGCCCTCCTCGTCGACGCTTACCGCCAGCGGCAACGGGCCCAGGTTGGAGATCTCGGCGATGGTGCCGTCGGTGAGCATCGACAGGTCCGTCCAGCTGCCGATCATGATGCCGCCGACATGCTGGTTACCCACGACGGCGCGGGCGTCCGAGGCGTTGCGCACACCCACCATGAGCAGCTGTGCCAGCTTGTCGCGGGTGGACATCGAGGCCAGCAGCGCCGAGCCGGCGCCGCAGGCCGGCGGGGCCGGTGCGGCAGGTGCCTGGATGGGGCCCGACATCGGTGTGACACCAGCTGATTGGGCCGGGGCGGACTCGGTCTCCGGGGCTGAGGTGGTGCCCTGTTCGGGTGAGGTGCAGGCGGCCAGGACCACCGGCACCGCGGCCAGAGCCGCGACGGCGCGGACGGGAAACACGCGAGTAAGCATCCGCACATGCTGTCACGCCGTTCGCCGGACTCCAACCAAAGGCCGGTGGCCCCGGCGTCTCGTGCTAGGTTGACCAGCAGTCTTGACCCTCAGGCAAGGAGTGCACATGACGCGGTTCGTGGTGCCCGCCGCCGCCAGCATCGTGGTCGGTCTGCTGCTCGGAGCGGCATCGGTGTTCGGCGCGACCCTGATGATCCAGCAGGACACCAAACCGCCGCTGCAGACAGGGGACCCGGCCTCGTCGGTGCTCAACCG
>JAGQTO010000055.1 GCA_020439025.1 Mycobacterium sp.
GGGGCTGACGGGTTCCAGGCTGTAAGTGCCGGGCAGGTCCTCCAGTGCAACCTTGCGATCGCCCAGCCGGACCGTCCCGACCCGCCTTGTCACCGTCACGCCAGGATTTCACCTTCCCGAGGCGCGCGGTGGCTGCGCCACGCACTCGTCACCCACGGCGTTTTGCCGGTGCGCGACGAACACCTTCATGCCTTGGAGCGGTGGCTGCACACAAAGCTTCCCGAGGTAGCCGATTCAAACGAACGGCGCCTGCTCACAGGCTATGTGACGTGGTCACATCTTCGCCGGGCTTCGTTCGGCGAGGAAGCCGACATCGCCGGGTCAAAGTGCCAGTATCCGCGACGAGGTTAAAAGCATCGTCAAGTTGCTCCAGTGGCTGCATGGCCGCGGCGTGGAGCTGAGCGACTGCACGCAGCCCGACGTCGACCAGTGGTGCCTACAAGGCGGGCGAATGCCGTTGCGAGCGCGAGGTTTCGTCGCGTGGTGCGTTCAGCGACGATACCTGCCGCCGGTAGCGATCCCCGCGCCTCAAGTAAGGCAGGACCGTCATTTGCTCGATGACGATCACCGCTGGGCCGTAGCCCGGAACCTCCTGCAATCCGACACTGTCGCCGTCGTTGACCGTGTAGCCGGCCTTCTTGTTCTGCTCTACGGTCAAAGCACCAGTCGCATCGTGCGATTGACGGTTCACGACGTGATTGACACATCGGTGCTTGTGCAGCTTCGCCTTGGGGCCGAGCCCGTCGCCCTGCCGAGCCCCCTCGATGACCTATTGCGACAACTCGTCATTCGGAGGCGTGGGAAAGCTGCGGTCGGTCACTCGGACGCTCACGACTGGCTATTCCCCGGAGGCGATCCGGGTCAGCCATTGCATCCGTTGGCTCTATCACGCCGGCTCCGAGATGCGGGCGTGTCGGTTCGCGACGGCCGCAACACCGCGTTGATGCACATGGCCTCGACGCTGCCGGCCAAAGTGCTCAGCGATCTACTCGGAATCAGCGCAACATCAGCCGCACTGTGGAACTCGTTCGCAGGATCCGGCAACGCCGAGTACGCCGCAGCCCTGGCGCGCAGGCAAACCACCGAGGCTTGAGACCGGCCTGCTCTCCCACTAGATCAGCTGACGGCGAGCGCCAAGATCGTGGTTAGTGCTGCAGCGCAGCACTCGGCCGGCTTTGTGGGCGTACCTACGGGCTGGTCGACCAAAACCTCCCAGTGCGTTTTGTCCCCGACTGTCACGAAACTAATTCACCTGTAGGTGCTTGCTGAACCCCTTTGGTCGTGGCGTTTCGTACACGCGATTCAGGGAACCCACGATCGTGTGCCGGGTAGGGACGTTGGTCCCTTTTTGTGAAGGCCAACGCCGGTATCGTGCCGCCGGGGGGTCAGTCATCCTCAGGGTGTGCTTGGGAGCGAACCGGCCAGAGATGACCGTGCGAATGATGAGCGGAGCCCGATGATCGCGGCGCCCGCTCACGAGGGTCACGGCACCACCAGCGCCGGAAACACGGTGAGAGGCGACGCGCGACGTTCAACAACGCTTTCGTACGGTGTTGGGGCACAGTCTTTTTGGCTGAACTGTTCACCTCACGCCCGAGAGGTGGTTCTCTTGTGGGTGTGAACACGGCGACCACGCCGGACACCGGCGCTCGGCGAAGTTTGAACCTGGTGCTGGCCACCTGGGTCTCCGCAATCAACTTCTGGGCCTGGAACATGATCGGCCCGCTGTCCACCACCTATGCCAGCGACCTGTCGTTGAGCAGTACCGAGGCCTCCATGCTGGTCGCGACGCCGATTCTGGTCGGGTCCTTAGGCCGGATCGTCATCGGGTCGCTTACCGACCGGTTCGGTGGGCGGACGATGTTCATCGCCGTGTCCGTCGCATCGATCGTGCCGGTGCTGGCGGTTGGGGCGGCAGGAACGGCCGGGTCCTATCCGCTGTTGCTGGTGTGCGGTTTCTTCCTGGGCATCGCCGGAACGATCTTCGCGGTCGGTATCCCGTTCGCGAATAGTTGGTTCGAGGCGTCGCGGCGCGGCTTTGCGACGGGCGTGTTCGGCATGGGAATGGTGGGCACTGCGTTGTCTGCGTTCTTCACACCGCGGTTCGTGCGCTGGTTCGGTCTCTTTACTACTCACGTCATCATCGCGGTCGCGCTCGCGCTCACTGCGGTGGCGTGCATTTTGGTGATGCGTAACTCTCCCCGTTTCAGCCCGAACACCGGTCGTGTGATGCCGAAGCTGGTTGCTGCGGCCAAGCTGCCGGTGACCTGGGAGATGGCGTTCCTGTACGCGGTGGTCTTCGGTGGATTCGTGGCGTTCGCCAACTACCTGCCCACCTACATCAAGACGATCTACGGGTTCTCCGCGATTGATGCGGGCGCGCGCACCGCCGGTTTCGCGTTGGCCGCCGTATTGGCCCGGCCGGTCGGCGGCGCGCTAGCCGACCGGATCGCACCCAAGTACGTCGTGTTGGCGTCGTTCGCGGGTACGGCGGTGATGGCGTTCGTCGCCGTGTTCCAGCCGCCGCCGGATGTGTGGTCGGCGGCGACATTCATCACGCTGGCGATCTTCCTGGGCATTGGCACCGGCGGCGTGTTCGCGTGGGTGGCCCGGCGCGCACCGGCCCAGTCCGTGGGGTCGATCACCGGCATCGTCGCCGCGGCGGGCGGGCTGGGCGGCTACTTCCCGCCGCTGGTGATGGGCGCGACGTACGACCCCGTGGGCAACAACTACACGGTCGGGCTGCTTCTTCTGGTGGCCACTGCGCTGGTCGCTCTCGGCTACACCGTGTTTCGGCTGCACGCACACGAACCGGCCACTCAAACGAAGGGCGTTGCGACGTGACGAGGACACCGCGCACCGGCGGGCCGATCGAGGAACTGCTCGAACGTAGCGGGCGGTTCTTCACCCCCGGCGAGTTCTCCGCCGATCTGCGGACCGTCACCCGCCGCGGCGGCCGGCAGGGCGACGTGTACTACCGCGACCGCTGGAGCCACGACAAGGTGGTGCGCTCCACCCATGGGGTCAATTGCACCGGGTCGTGCTCGTGGAAGGTCTACGTCAAGGACGGCATCATCACCTGGGAGACCCAGGAGACCGATTATCCCTCGGTCGGCCCGGACCGGCCAGAGTACGAGCCCCGTGGCTGCCCGCGCGGCGCGGCGTTTTCCTGGTACACCTATTCGCCCACGAGGGTGCGATATCCGTACGCGCGCGGCGTTCTGGTCGAGATGTACCGGGAGGCCAAGGCGCGCCTGGGCGATCCGGTGTTGGCGTGGGCCGACATCCAGGCCGATCCCGAGCGCCGCCGCCGGTACCAGCGGGCCCGCGGCAAAGGCGGGCTGGTGCGGGTGACGTGGTCCGAGGCGACGGAGATGATCGCCGCCGCCCACGTTCACACCATCAGGACCTATGGGCCGGACCGTGTCGCCGGCTTCTCGCCGATCCCGGCAATGTCGATGGTCAGCCACGCCGCCGGATCCCGCTTCGTCGAACTGCTCGGCGGCGCGATGACGTCGTTCTACGACTGGTATGCCGACCTACCCGTGGCCTCGCCTCAGGTGTTCGGTGATCAGACCGATGTGCCGGAGTCCGGGGATTGGTGGGACGCGTCGTATCTGATGATGTGGGGCTCCAACGTTCCGGTGACCCGCACTCCGGATGCGCACTGGATGGCCGAGGTGCGCTACCGGGGCACCAAGGTCGTCAGCGTCAGTCCGGACTACGCCGACAACACCAAGTTCGCCGACGAGTGGATGCCCTGCGCGGCGGGCACTGACGGCGCGCTGGCGATGGCCATGGGTCACGTGATCCTCTCGGAATGCTTGGTGCAGCAGCGTGTCCCGTTCTTCGTCGATTACGTGCGCCGCTTCACCGACCTGCCGTTCCTGGTCAAGCTCGAGGAACGTGACGGCGCCCTGGTGCCGGGCAAGAACCTCACGGCAGCCGATCTCAGGCATGAGGTCGAGAATGCCGCGTTCAAGCCGGTGCTGCTCGACGGGGCCACCGACAGCGTCGCCGTGCCACACGGGTCGCTGGGATTCCGTTACGGCGACGAGGGCGTCGGCAAGTGGAACCTGGACCTCGGCGACGTGGCGCCGGCGCTCACGGTCGCACCGCGGCATGGCGAACACGGCGAGACCGCGCTGATCCAGCTGCCGCGCTTCGACACCGTCGACGGGCATGGCGAGTCTCTCGCCCGAGGGGTGCCCGTGCGGCGGGTGGGCGAGCACCTGGTCTGCACCGTTTTCGACCTGATGCTGGCCCAATACGGGGTGGCCCGGCCCGGGCTGCCCGGCGACTGGCCCACCGGATACGACGACGCCAGTCAGCCGTATACCCCGGCCTGGCAGGAGCCGATCACCGGAGTGTCTGCGGCGCAGGCGATCCGGATCGCCAACGAGTTCGCCCGCAACGCCGAGGAATCCGGCGGCCGGTCGATGATCATCATGGGCGCCGGGATCTGCCAATGGTTCCACGGCGACGCCACCTACCGCGCCGTGCTGGCGCTGCTGCTACTGACCGGGTCGATGGGCCGCAACGGCGGCGGCTGGGCACACTACGTCGGCCAGGAGAAATGCCGGCCAGTCACCGGGTGGGCCACCATGGCGATGGCCACCGACTGGTCCCGGCCGCCGCGACAGATGGCCGGCACGTCCTATTGGTATGCCCACACCGACCAGTGGCGCTACGACGGCTACCGCGCCGACGCGTTGGCCAGCCCACTGGGCCGCGGCCGGTTTACCGGGAAACACACCATGGATGTGCTGGCCTCCGCGGTGGCGATGGGCTGGACGCCGTTCTATCCGCAATTCGACCGATCCAGCCTGGACGTCGCCGACGAGGCGCGCAACGCCGGCAGGGAGATCCCCGAGTATGTCGCCGAGCAGTTGGCATCAGGGAAACTCAAGCTCGCCGTCACCGATCCCGACGATCCGGCGAACTGGCCGCGGGTGCTCAACGTGTGGCGGGCGAATCTGCTCGGCTCGTCGAGCAAGGGCAACGAATACTTCCTGCGCCATCTGCTGGGCACCACCTCGAACGTGCAGGCGGGGCTCACCCCGGAGGCGCTGCGGCCCAACGATGTGACGTGGCCCGACGACGTCCCGGAGGGCAAGCTCGACTTGT
Organism: Mycobacterium sp.; assembly: GCA_020439025.1. GTDB lineage: Bacteria > Actinomycetota > Actinomycetes > Mycobacteriales > Mycobacteriaceae > Mycobacterium. The sequence continues at coordinate 5,128 of JAGQTO010000055.1, forward strand.
TGATGTCGATCGACTTCCGAATGACGTCCACGACATTGCTCTCGGATGTGGTGCTACCCGCGGCCACCTGGTACGAGAAGGCCGACCTGTCGAGCACCGACATGCATCCCTTCGTCCACGCGTTCAGCCCCGCTATCGACCCGCCGTGGGAAACCCGCTCGGATTACGAGGCGTTCGGCGCCATCGCCCGCGCGTTCAGCACGCTGGCCATCAAACACCTGGGCACCCGCACCGATGTCGTACTCGGTGCCCTCCAGCACGACACCCCGGGCGCCATGGCGTACCCCTCGGGTACTCAACATGATTGGCGGATCGCTGGAGAGGTGCCGGAGCCGGGCAAGACGATGGGTCCGCTGGCGGTGGTGGAGCGCGACTACACCGCCATCGCCGAGAAGTGGTCGACGCTGGGGCCGCTGGTCGACAATCTGGGTGTCACCACCAAGGGCATCACCACCCACCCGGCCCAGGAAGTCGAGGAGCTGGCCGCCAAGTTCGGCGTGATGGATTCCGGCCCGGCACAGGGCCGCCCGGCGATCACCTCGGCCGAGCGGATGGCCGACGTGATCCTGGCACTGTCGGGCACGTCGAACGGTCGTCTGGCCGTCGAGGGTTTCCGGGAACTGGAGAAGCGCACCGGGCGGCCCCTGGTGCATCTGGCCGAGGGCAGCGAGGAACGCCGCATCACCTACGCCGACACCCAGGCCCGCCCGGTGCCGGTGATCACCAGCCCGGAGTGGTCGGGCAGCGAAACCGGTGGACGCCGGTACGCGCCGTTCACCGTGAACATCGAGGAGCTCAAGCCTTTCCATACGCTTACCGGCCGGATGCACTTCTACGTCGACCACGACTGGCTCGAAGAACTCGGGGAGCAGATGCCCACTTACCGGCCGCCGTTGGACATGTCGCGGTTGTTCGGCGAGCCGGAGGTCGGTGACCAGAAGGACGGAATCGGGCTAACCGTGCGGTACCTGACCCCGCACTCGAAATGGTCGATCCACTCGGAGTATCAGGACAACCTGTTGATGCTGTCGCTGTCGCGCGGCGGCCCGACGATGTGGATGAGCCCGGCGGACGCCGCCAAGATCGAAGTGCGCGACAACGATTGGATCGAGGCGGTCAACCGCAACGGCGTGGTGGTCTGCCGCGCGATCGTGTCGCACCGGATGCCCGAGGGTGTGGTCTTCGTCTACCACGCCCAGGAACGCACCATCGACGTGCCGCTGTCGGAGACGACCGGAAACCGCGGCGGCATCCATAATTCGCTGACCAGGCTGCTGATCAAGCCCAGCCACCTGGCCGGTGGCTACGCACAGAACACATTCGCGTTCAACTATCTCGGCCCGACCGGAAACCAACGCGACGAGGTGACGGTGGTTCGCCGTCGCAGCCAGAAGGTTGAGTACTGATGCGCCGAGTGAAGAATGAGCGAGGCAGACGATGAAGGTCATGGCACAGATGGCGATGGTGATGAACCTCGACAAGTGCATCGGCTGCCACACCTG
>JAGQTO010000321.1 GCA_020439025.1 Mycobacterium sp.
CAAGCGCGGTGTCCAGCACGTGGACGAACAGGAAGAAGAACACCGTGGCACCGGTGAACCGGTGCAGCACCCAGGACCACATACCCGGGTCGCCGCGGTAGAGAGTCCGCCGCCGCGTTGCGCTCATATCGTCCTCCAACGCCGTTGATTCTTCAGGACTCTAACGCTGATTGGGCGCCGATATGGGTGACGTGTGAATTACGGATCCGACCGCGCAGGTGAGGGGCACAATGAAAACGATGACCACTCCGCTGACTCTGGAGATGATCGGCCAGGCGCCGAAGGCGTTGCTGCACGATCATCTCGACGGCGGCCTGCGGCCGGCCACCGTGATCGACTTCGCCGATCGGGTCGGCTACGACCAGCTGCCCAGCACCGACGAGGCCGAGCTGGCGGCCTGGTTCCGGACCGCGGCGCACAGCGGATCGCTGGTGCGCTACCTGGAACCTTTCGCCCACACCGTCGCTGTGATGCAGACGCCCGAGGCGCTGCACCGGGTCGCGTTCGAGTGCGTCGAGGATCTGGCGGCCGACAATGTCGTCTACGCCGAGGTGCGGTTCGCCCCGGAGTTGCACATCGAACGCGGGCTGTCGATGGGCGAGGTGGTCGAGGCGGTGCTGGCCGGATTCGCCGACGGCGAGAAGGCCGCCGCCGCGGCGGGGCGCACCATCACGGTGCGGTGCCTGGTCACCGCCATGCGGCATGCCGCGCGGTCGCGCGATATCGCGGAGTTGGCCATCGCATTCCGGGACGCCGGTGTGGTCGGTTTCGACATCGCCGGTGCCGAGGCCGGCTATCCGCCCTCGCGGCACCTTGACGCCTTCGAGTACATGCGCGCCAACAACGCCCGGTTCACCATCCATGCCGGGGAGGCGTTCGGCCTTCCGTCCATTCACGAGGCGCTGGCGTTCTGCGGGGCCGACCGACTGGGGCACGGTGTCCGCATCGTCGACGACATCCAGCAGGGGGCCGACGGGACCGCGAAGCTCGGTCGGCTGGCGGCGATCCTGCGCGACAAGCGGATCCCGCTGGAGATGTGCCCGAGTTCGAATGTGCAGACCGGTGCGGTGTCCAGCATCGACAAGCATCCCTTCGGGCTGTTGGCGCGGTTGCGGTTCCGGGTCACCGTCAACACCGACAACCGCTTGATGAGCGACACCACGATGAGCCGGGAGATGCTGCTTCTGGCGCAGACCTTCGGCTTCGGCTGGAGCGACCTGGAGCGGTTCACCATCAATGCCATGAAGTCGGCGTTCATCCACTTCGATGAACGGCTGGCGATCATCGACGAGGTGATCAAGCCGCGGTACGCGGTACTGGTCGGCTGAGCATCAGAATGGCGGTGGCTCGTCACCGGGACTGGGCGGCGGGCATTCGGTGACCACCGCGGCCCTTCCCGCCCGGCGGCGCCGCCGGTTGGCGGCCCGCTCCACAGCGATGCGGTGGGCGCGGTTCTGCGATCGGCTGCGCGTGGTCGTGCGCAGCGGAACGGCGGAGAGGTCCGGCCGCTGCCGCGGCGGCGTCGCCGGTGGGTCGGCGGTCTGAACCGACAGCCCGGGGAACAGCAGCGCGCTGCCCGGCAGAGTGACATGCGTCTGCCCATCGGGCAGATCCCAGATCACCGTGCCATCGGCCAGCTGGCGGTCGTGCCAGCCCCCGAACGTTTTCAAAATATGGTGAGTTCTGCACAACGCCTTGATGTTTGACGCCTGGGTCGGCCCGCCCTGGCTATAGGGCACCGTGTGGTCCAGGTCGCACTCGGTGGCCGGCCGATCGCACCCCGGTGCGCGGCAGGTGAGATCACGCGACCGTACGAAGTCGGCCAGGGCGCGCGAGGGCTGGTAGCGCGGCTCGGCCGGGGCCTGCCCCGGGTGGATCAGCGGCCGTAGCCGGGCCTGCGCGGCGATCTCGCGCAGCAGTTCGGCCGGGATCAGGGTGTCGGCGCCTAGAAGATAGGCCGGCTTCTCCGAACGCCCGTCAAGGGTGGCCTGCTCGGCCAGCACCGTGACGACCACCGCCGGGGCAACCTTTGCGGTTGCCGGGCACCGGGGGTCGGCGCAGCGGCACATCAGCCGCTCGGCCCCGCCGGCAAGCGCCCCCAGGGCGTCGGCGCGCCGTTGGTCCTTCGTGCGCGGATCAGCCTCGCAGACCGTGGCGGCCAGCGCGTCGAGTTTCTTGTCGAGCAGTCGGGCGTCGGTGGCGAACAGTCGACCCGAGATGTCCGCTGTGCCGTCGGCGGATTCCCACACGGTGACGTCACGGTCGCGGGCACGTTCCCGGGAACGCCGGACGGCGTCGCGGTCGACCTGGTGGACCAGCCGATCGATCTCCCGGGCCATCGCGCCCCGCGTCATCGACGGCCAGCGCGCGGCCCGGGCGGCGATCAACCGGTCTATGTGTGCCGTGGCATCGGGGTCGTCCACCAACCCGGTGCGGAAGACGATCACCCGGTACAGGTCGAGGTCGATATCACCGGCTTCGAAGACCGCGGCGACGGCGGGCAGTCGCCGCATCGCCAGCCCGTAGTTCAGGGCGCTGCCGGCCCTGCCGAGGCTGATGGACAGTGCCGCGGCGATCTCCGCCCCGACCGCCGCCCAGGTGTCGACGGCCCAGTCGGCGGCCTCCCCGCGTTCGGCGCGGCGCATCTCGAACAGTTCGGCGGCGATCCGAAGCCGCTTCGCCGCCGACTGGTTCTCCCGGCGGCGGGCATCGGCCAGGCTTTCCAGCAGCGAACGGGCCGCCGGGGTATCGGGCGCGTTCCAATCGTCGTGAACCCGAGTATCGAACATGTGTTCGATACTGTCAGGCGGGTATGACAACTCCGGCCCGGGCCGGGAGTGTTACTCGCGCCGCAGCCGCGATTCCACGAATCGCTCGAGTTCCTCCCACTGCGCCACGGCTTGCGGGGAGGAAGCGGCGCTGCTGCCGTCGGGATTGAGCACCGCGGAGACCAGCTGGCCGAGGTCGGTGTCGGCAGCCAGCAGCCGCTCGACGGTGTCGTCCTCGGAGTAGACGCCGACGTCGCGGATGAACTCCACGGCCAGGTCCAGCTGGTCGCGGTCGACGGAGTCCGGCCCGTCGGCGATGTCGTCGACGAGTCCGCTGAGTACGTAGACGTTGTCGTCGGTGACGTCTACGGCCAGCGAGCCGTCGGTGGCCGCAGTACGGATGTCGTCGTAGGTGCTC
>JAGQTO010000056.1 GCA_020439025.1 Mycobacterium sp.
CCACACCAACCGCTGCCCCGCCGGGGTGGCCACCCAGGACCCCGGTCTGGCGCGGGCACTGCACGTGCCCAACAAGATCGATCGGGTGGCCAATTTCCAGCGCGGCACGGTGGCCAGCGCCGCCCAGATGGTCGCCTCGATGGGGCTCGACGGCTTCGGTGAACTGACCCCGGCCATGCTCAACCGCCGCATCGACTCCTACCGCAGCGGAAGCTACGCCGAGATCTACGAGTGGCTGATGCCGTGCGAACTGCTCGAGTGTCCGCCGGAGGCGTGGTTGTCGGACTGGATCGAGGCCTGCGCGGAGGAGTTCGTCTAAGGAGTTCGGCTGGGCCGGCCGGGTGGCAGTGTCAGGGGGCCGCTACGCCCTGTCGCCCGGCCCTTCGGATCCGGTGGAACCGGCAACGTTCTCGCCGGGGATCTCGACACGCCGGCTCAGCCGGTACATGATCAGGTCGGCCGGCACCCCTGACTGACGCGGGGTGAACACCTGGCGGCGCACCTTCTCGGCCGTCACCCCGAGCGGCTCCCACTGATCCGGGGTGATGCGCCCCAGGGTCGCCTGGGAGACGATCAGGCCGCCGTGGGCGGCACGGTCCATGACCCGGGCGGCGATGTTGACGTCGACGCCCAGCCAGTCCCCGCCGATCCGCTGCGGACGGCCGGTGTGGACACCGGCCCGCATCCGTGGCGTGTAACCCTCGACCTCGACAGTGTCGACGGCCTCCATAGCCGCCAGTGTCGCGCGGACAGCGGTCGCCGGTTCGCCGAAGGTGGCCATCATCCCGTCGCCCATACGTTTGACGATGTGGCCGCCGGAGTCCAGCATCGGCGGTTCGGCGACCTGGGCCACCCTGCGCAGCAGCCGCAGCGTTGCCTCGTCGCCGGTCTGCAGCGACCATTCCGAGAATCCGACGAGGTCGGTGAACACGATGGTCACCTCGGCGTTGACCGGGCGGCCGGCCACCTTCTCGGCCAGCGCCTGCCAGACCTGCAGGCCCGCCAGGCTGACCTCCCTGGTCGCCGCGGAGCGATCACCGATGAACCGATCCGCGGCGCGGGCCGCGGCGCGCGCCGAGCCTTGGCCCGACGTCGACAGCGGGTCGCCGAAGTCGGGATCACCGGGCAGTGCCCGCCGGGCCTTCCGGATAGCGGCGACGACACCCGGGTTGAGGTTGGTGTTACGAATCCATGCGGCGGGCCCCCGGCCATGTCCGGCGGTGTCGGCCTCTACCGGGTCTGCCGCACCGGTGGGTTGGCCGCTCGCCTCGACGTCCACCCGGCCAGACTAGGGCACGCCCCGAAGGTCCGGCAGCCCGACGGCAGCGCCGCGACCGGGACCGCCACACCCGGGACCATCCTAGCCGCGGCGTTGGGCCCGGGCGCTCTGGTAGAGGCAGATGGCCGCCGCGACGGCCACGTTGAGACTGTCGACGCCCCCCGACATCGGGATGCGGACCCGCCGATCGGCCAGGACCGCAAGGTCCTCGGAAAGCCCGCGCGCCTCGGACCCGAAGACCCAGGCAGTCCGGCACGCCAGCATCTCCTCGGCGTCATCGAGGCTGAGATCCCCGTTCAGGGTGGTGGCCAGCACCTGCAGTCCGGCGCGACGCAGCCGGTTGATCACCGCGACCGGGTCGTCCTCGGTCACAACGGGAATGGAGAAGATGCTGCCCGCCGAGGACCGTACGCATTTGGCGTTGTAGGGATCGACGGAATCACCGGCCAGCACCACCGCGGCCGCGCCCATTGCCTCGGCCAGCCGGATCAAGGTCCCGGCGTTACCGGGGTCGGAGAGGTCGGCGGCCACCGCGATCAACGCGGGATCAGCGGCCAGGACGGCGTCCAGGGTGGCGCCCGGCAGCCTGCACACGGCGACCAGCCCAGCCGGTGTGACGGTCTCCGACAGCGCCTTCATCGCGCGCTCGGAGACCATCCAGACCTCAAGGTCGCCCAGCATCGGGCGGTAGCGGTGTTCGGCGGTCTCGGTGACGAATACCGCCTCGATAAGCCCGTGCCGGGCAGCCGCCTCGATCAGGTTCGGCCCCTCGGCGAGGAACCGGCCCGAGGCGTTCCGCCCGGCACGGCGTTGCAGTTTGACCGCGTCAATGACGCGCGAAGATCGCTCGGAGAGCAGTCTCACGCAGCTTCGCCGGAAGGCGCGTTCACATCCTCCGGAAGGGCGGCGCGGGCGACCCCGACCAGGGCGGTGAACGCCGCCGGGTCGCTCACGGCGATCTCGGCGAGATTCTTGCGGTCGACTTCCACGCCGGCGGCCTTGAGGCCCTGGATGAGCCGGTTGTAGGTGATGTCGTTGGCACGGGCCGCGGCGTTGATCCGGGAGATCCACAGCTTGCGGAACTCGCCCTTGCGGGCACGCCGGTCACGGTAGGCATAGGTCAGCGAATGCAGCTGCTGCTCTTTGGCTTTGCGGTACAGCCGGGACCGCTGGCCGCGATAGCCCTTGGACGCCTTGAGTACGGTCCGGCGTTTCTTCTGGGCGTTGAGTGCGCGTTTCACGCGGGCCATGGGGTGTTCCTCTTCTCGTTCGGTTAGGCAAAAGGTCGTGCGATCGCTGCGACGGCGTCAGCCGTTCAGCATCTTGGTGACACGCTTGGTGTCATTGGCGGCCACCGCGGTCCGACCGTCGAGACGACGGGTCCGCTTGGACGGCTTGTGCTCGAGCAGGTGGCGACGGTTCGCCTTCTGCCGGACGATCTTTCCGGTGCCGGTGCGGCGGAAGCGCTTGCTGGCCCCGCTGTGGGTCTTTGCCTTGGGCATGTGTCCTCAGTTCTTCACTCGGTGGAGTTCTTCACTCCCTGGTCGGTGGTACTCGGTCGTCGGTGGTACTCCGATGACGGCGCTACTCGGTGGCGGCGTCGGCGTCCGCTCGCGGTGTGACCGACGTTCCACCCGCCTGTTCGGCCGCCCTGGCACGGGTCTTCGCACCCCGGTGCGGGGCCAGCACCATCGTCATGTTGCGGCCGTCCTGCTTGGCGGAGGTCTCGATGAAGCCGTAGTCGGCGACATCGGCGCCCAGCCGTTGCAGAAGCCGGTAGCCCAGTTCGGGCCTGGACTGTTCGCGGCCGCGGAACATGATCGTCACCTTGACCTTCGACCCCGCCTCCAGGAAGCGGATGACGTGCCCCTTCTTGGTCTGATAGTCGTGGGGGTCGATCTTGGGCCGAAGCTTCTGTTCCTTGACCACGGTCTGCTGCTGGTTCTTGCGAGACTCGCGCGCCTTCTGCGCCGTCTCATACTTGAACTTGCCGTAGTCCATGATCTTGCAAACCGGCGGTTTGGCATCCGGGGCAACTTCGACGAGGTCGAGATCGGCATCCGAGGCGACGCGGAGAGCGTCTTCAATGCGCACGATGCCCACCTGCTCGCCGCCCGGGCCGATCAGTCGGACTTCAGGTACGCGAATGCGCTCGTTGACTCGGGTCTCAGTGCTGATGGGGCCTCCCTGGTTCGTTTCTCGTCCGACCGTCCGACAAGCTGCCGCACCAGCCCAGCAAGCATTCCGAGAAACGCCACCACCAGCAGAAAGGCCCTGCTCATGGCAGGGCCCGATGCCGACCGATCACGGCTCTCGCCGCCTGCGACGCGCAGAACGCATACCGTCAGGTATCCGCGACCGGACCGCTGGGCCTTCAAGGCGTTTTCAAAAAACACTTCGGCGGCCAGCGGTGGGAGCGGGACTCCACTTGCTGTCCTGGCGTGAGCCGGGACGGTCGTACATGGGAGTCTAGCAGCTATGACGGACTCCCCCGATATCCGCGACCTCGCCGACATTCCCGCCATCGAAGTCATCAGCCGCGCGGCGGTGATGCTGATGAGCGCCGCCGCCGAGAAGATCGGGCTGTCCGCGCCCGACCCTGACACCAGCGAGCACCGGGACCTCGACGAGGCGCGTCGGCTGATCAACGCCCTCGCGGGCCTGCTGGACGGCTCCAGGGAGTACCTGGGGCCGCACGCGGGACCGATGCGCGACGGCTTGCGCAGCCTGCAGCTCGCCTTCCGCGAGGCCGCAGCCGTGCCCGACGACCCCGGCCGGGGCCCGGGCGAGAAGTACACCGGCCCCGTCGGCTGAGCGGAACCTCACGCGGAAAAAAACAATCACCGAATATCCTGGCCGCCTATGACGGTCACTACCAGCCGGGCCCGAATCCGGTCGCGGCTGAGCTGGGTGCCCGCCGCGGCCGGATGGTTTCTGGGCATCATCGCCGGTGCAGCNNCTGCTGTCCAGTGTGTCGACCGCGATACGCCACATCACCCGGGTACCGCGGGAATTCATCGACAACTACCTGTTCAACTTCCCCGACACCAGTTTCGCGTGGGCCTTCGCGCTGGCCGTGATGGCCGGCGCCCTGGCCGCCCGCAAGCGCATCGCCTGGTGGGTGCTGGTGGTCAACCTCGGGGTGGCGATCGTCTTCGACATCACCTCCCTGACCGAGGACAAGGGCTCCCGGTTCGAGGACATCGGGGAGTTCCTGGGCCTGGGCTTCCACATCGTCGCCCTGGCGGTGCTTGTGGCCGCCTACAAGGAGTTCTGGGCCAAAGTGCGCCGCGGCGCGGTGCTCAAGGCCGTCGCCGTGTTGGTCGCGGTGAACGTCGTCGGAATCCTGCTGGCCTGGGGGCTCCTCGAACTCTTCCCGGGCTCCCTGCAACCCGACTACCGGCTGCCCTACGCGATCAACCGGGTGAGCGGTTTCGCGGTGGCCACCCCGGACTTCTTCGTCGGCCGGCCGCAGGTGTTCCTCAACGCGCTGTTCGGCCTGTTCGGCGCCGTGGCACTGATGGCGGCGGCGATCGTGCTGTTCCAGTCCCAGCGCGCCGAGAACGCGCTGACCGGCGAGGACGAGTCGGCGATCCGGGGACTGCTCGAGGTGTGGGGCAAAAACGACTCGCTGGGGTATTTCGCCACCCGCCGGGACAAGTCGGTGGTCTTCGCCCCCAACGGCCGCGCCGCGATCACCTACCGGGTGGAGATCGGGGTGTGCCTGGCCAGCGGCGACCCGGTGGGCGATCCGCGGGCCTGGCCGCAGGCCATCGCGGCGTGGCTGACGCTGTGCCGCGACTACGGCTGGGCGCCCGGGGTGATGGGCGCGAGCTCGACCGGCGCGCAGGCCTACCGGGAGGCGGGTCTCAGCGCACTGCAACTCGGCGACGAGGCCATCCTCTATCCCGACCGGTTCAAGCTGTCCGGGGCCGACATGAAAGGAGTCCGGCAGGCCGTGACCAGGGCCCGCCGGGCCGGGTTGACGGTGCGGATGCGCCGGCACCGCGACCTGTCCCCCGAGGAGATGGCCGAGGTCATCAAACGGGCCGACAGCTGGCGCGACACCGAGACCGAACGCGGCTTCTCGATGGCGCTGGGCCGGCTGGGTGACAGCGCCGACGGCGATTGCCTGCTGGTGGAGGCGGTGCAGAACGAGTCCGGACCCGGCGAGGCGGACACCGTCGTCGGGATGCTCTCCTTCGTTCCGTGGGGCGGCAACGGCCTGTCGCTGGACCTCATGCGGCGTTCGCGCCAGTCCCCCAACGGAACCGTCGAGTTGATGGTCAGCGAACTGCTGCAGCAGGCCGACACCATCGGCGTGACGCGGGTGTCGCTCAACTTCGCCATGTTCCGGTCGGCATTCGAGGAGGGCGCCCGGCTGGGCGCGGGGCCGGTGGCGCGGTTGTGGCGGGCGCTGCTGGTGTTCTTTTCGCGGTGGTGGCAATTGGAGACCCTGTACCGGTCAAACATGAAGTACCAGCCGCAGTGGGTTCCGCGGTACGCCTGCTACGAGGACGCCCGCCTGGTTCCGCGGGTCGGGGTGGCCTCGGTGATCGCTGAAGGGTTCCTGGTCCTGCCGTTCTCCCGGCGCGCCAAACGACACACCGGCCATTACTCCGCCGTCCCGCACGACATCGTCGCCACCGGCAGGCTCAACGCCGACGGCAGCACGCCCGCGCTCACCGGCCTCGAGGCCCCGCCGGCCGAGCCCGAGACCGAACGGCTTCCCGAGCAGGTCCGGGTCCGGATGGCGAAGCTGGCGTCGCTGCGCGAACGGGGAATCGACCCGTATCCGGTCGGTACCGCCCCGACCCACACGGTGGCGGCCGCACTGGCCGGCCCGGACGGCACGCAGGTGACGGTGGCGGGCCGGGTGCTGCGGACCCGCGATTACGGCGGGGTGACCTTTGCACTGCTGCGGGACTGGTCCGGGGACGTCCAACTGCTCCTCGACAAGTCCGAACTCGACGACACCGCCGCCGATTTCGCCGACGTGGACCTCGGCGACCTGATCGAGGCGACGGGAACGATGGGGCGCAGCCGCAACGGCACCCACTCGGTGCTGGTGAGCCGGTGGCGCCTGCTGGGCAAATGCCTTCGTCCGCTGCCCGACAAATGGAAGGGCTTGACCGACCCGGAGTCCCGGGTTCGCGCCCGTTACGTGGACCTCGCCATCAACCCGGTGGCCCGCGACCTGGTCCGCGCGCGCAGCGAGATCCTGCGCTCGATCCGCGAGACGCTGTTCGCCAAGGGCTTCCTCGAAGTCGAGACCCCGATGTTGCAGAGCATCCACGGCGGGGCCAACGCCAGGCCCTTCCGGACCCACATCAACGCCTACGACCTCGACCTGTACCTGCGCATCGCGCCGGAGTTGTACCTCAAGCGACTGTGCGTCGGTGGGGTGGAACGGGTGTTCGAGCTGGGCCGGGCGTTCCGCAACGAGGGTGTCGACTTCAGCCACAATCCGGAGTTCACCCTGCTGGAGGCCTACCAGGCGCATGCCGATTATCGAGTGTGGATCGACGGCTGCCGCGAGCTGATTCAGAACGCCGCCGTCGCGGCCAACGGCTCGGCGGTGGTGATGCGCCCGGGCGCGGACGGCGTGCTGGAACCGGTCGACATCTCCGGACAGTGGGCGGTCACGACCGTCCACGACGCGGTCTCCGGGGCACTGGGTGAACAGGTCGATCCGGACACCGACCTGGACACGTTGCGCCGGCTGTGCGACGGCGCCGGGGTCCCCTACCTGACCCACTGGGACGCCGGTGCGGTGGTGCTCGAGCTCTACGAGCGCCTGGTCGAGGAGCACACCGAAGCACCCACCTTCTACACCGACTTCCCGACCTCGGTGTCCCCGCTGACCCGGCCGCACCGCAGCAGGCGCGGCGTGGCCGAGCGTTGGGACCTGGTGGCCTGGGGCGTCGAACTCGGCACCGCCTACAGCGAGCTCACCGACCCGGTGGAGCAGCGCCGCCGGCTGCAACAGCAGTCCATGCTGGCGGCCGGCGGCGACCCGGAGGCGATGGAACTCGATGAGGACTTCCTGCAGGCGATGGAGTACGCGATGCCCCCGACCGGGGGCTTGGGGGTCGGTGTGGACCGCGTGGTCATGCTGATCACCGGCCGAAGTATTCGCGAGACGTTGCCGTTCCCGCTGGCAAAGCCGCGCTAGCCTGCACCGAACGCCCACAGTGGGCGGTGACAGCCGCAGCAGCCTTGCAGCAAGTCTCCATGACGCCGCGGAAGGACGGTATCCGTGACAATTTCGCCGACCCGGGCCGGCGGCGCCGTCGCGGCGGGGCCGATCGGCCCGTTCGGGGAGCATGTATCGCTGATGCACGGCTGGGTGCCACTCGCCGCGCAGATCCTGGCCGCCGTGCTGCTGGCACTCGCCATCGGCCGGCGCACCCGCCGCTGGCTGCTGCTGTGGTTGCCCGTGGCCGTGCTGGCGGGCGTGGCACTGGCCGGCGCGGTGCGGTGGAGCGTCGAGTCCAACGGCCTGTCCGGCGAACCGGCACCGCTGACGCTGTGGATATGGGTATCGCTGACCGGCCTGGCCGCCGGTGTGGCGGTGCTGGGGTGGCGGTCCGCACGCTGGTGGCGGCGCGGCGTCTCGATCGTGGCGGTGCCGATGTCGGCGCTCTGCGCGGCCCTGATGCTCAATCTCTGGGTCGGCTACTTCCCCACCGTGCAGACCGCTTGGGGCCAACTGACCGGCGGACCGCTGCCGGGCCAGACCGACCACGACACCGTCGCAAAGATGCTGGCCGCCGGCACGGTCCCGGCCTCCGGTGTGGTGCTGGCCGTCACCACCCCATCGGAGGCCTCGGCGTTCAGACACCGCGGCGAGTTGGTGTATCTGCCGCCCGCGTACTTCGCCAGCAACCCGCCTCCGGTACTGCCGACAGTGCTGATGATCGGCGGCCAGTTCAACACCCCCGCCGATTGGATCCGTACCGCCGGCGCCGTGAACACGATCGACGAGTTCGCCGCCCGGCACGGCGGCAACGCGCCGGTGTTCGTTTTCGCCGATTCCGGCGGATCGTTCAACAACGACACCGAGTGCGTCAACGGAGTCCGCGGAAATGCCGCCGACCACCTCACCAAAGACATCGTTCCGTACATGGTGACCAATTTCGGGGTCAGTGACCGCGCCTCCGACTGGGGGGTGGTCGGCTGGTCCTCGGGCGGCACCTGCGCGCTGAACCTGACGGTCAAGTACCCGGACCTGTTCAGTGCCTTCGTCGACATCGACGGTGACCTCTACCCCAACTCCGGAACCAAGCCACAGACCATCCAACGACTTTACGGCGGCGACGCGGCCGCCTTCGACGATTGGGACCCGGCCACCCTGATGACCCGACACGGTTTCTACGACGACGTGGCGGGCTGGTTCGCGGTGTCCGAGCCTCCGGACGACGTGACCGAGGCGGTATCGGGTAGGGAGTTGCGCGGCCGGCCGCCCGAAGACGATCCGTCGGGAAACCCCACCGCGGCGGCCCGGACGCTGTGTGGGATCGCCGCCGCCCACGGGATCGACTGTGCGGTGGTGCCCCAGGAGGGCAGACACGACTGGCCCTTCGCAGCCCGGGCGTTCGCTGCGTCGCTGCCGTGGCTGGCCGCCCGGATCGGCACCCCCGGTGCCGCGGAGGTGCCGCTGCCGGGCGCTCAGACTCAGGCCGGCGCTGCGCGGATCGCCCCCGAAGCCGCGTCCGCGCCGGCACCGCCGAGCAGACCCGCGGGGGTACGGTGAGGCCCATGACCGAGGATCCGCAGAACCCGGAACCCGACCCGGTGCCGCTGCCGGAGCCGGCTGCGCCGCCTTCGGTCGGCACCGGCCAGGCTGGGTACGTCGAGCCCGCGCCGACCGATACCGGGTACACCGACGCCGGCGTGCCGACCTTGGAGGGCGTGCGCGAGAAGATCGAGTCTCGCTACGGCGCCGCCCTGGGCGCGACAGAACTCGCCGAGGAAACCCCGGAGGGCCGGGCGGCCGCCGAACAGTACGAGACCCGGCGCAAGGCCGCCGCGGAGAAAATCGAGGAGATTCGCGCCTCGATGAATCGGGAGCACTGAATCAGGAACACTGGGGGGTCCGGTGAGGCGCTGAGCCGGCTGCAGTTGAGATCACCGCGGTCAGTCCGGTCCGGTCGCCACCGGGCGCTTCTCGGCACTCCACTGCGACCACGAACCGGGAAACAGTGCCGCATCGCGGCCGCTGACACTCAGCGCGGCGAGCACCACCGACGCGGTGACACCCGAGCCGCAGTAGACCGCCAGCCCAGCGTCGGTATCGCACCCGCCGAGGACCTCCTCAAGCCGGGCATCCGGCAGGAAAGCGCCGTCGGCACCGAGCAGCGAGGTGCTGGGCAGGTTCCGGGCGCCCGGGATGTGTCCGGCCACCGGGTCCACCGGTTCGACCTCGCCGCGGAAGCGCTCCGGCGCCCGGGCGTCGAGCAGCAACCCCGCGACCCCGTCTGCGATCTGCTCAGCGGTGAGCACCGAACGCGCCCCGGCGTAGAGATCACGGTGGGCGACGGTGACATCGCCGGGCTCGGGTGTGACCTGCCCGGTCTGCAACGCTCCCCCTGCGGCCGACCAGGCCGCCAGCCCGCCGTCGAGAATCCGCACGTCGGGCAGCCCGGCCGCGGAGAGCACCCACCATGCCCGCGAGGATCCCGCCCGGTTCCAGTCGTCGTAGACGATGACCGGCTGATCCCGGCGGATGCCCCACGCCCGGGCGGCGGCCTGGATGGCCGCACCGGTGGGCAGCGGATGCCGCCCGCGACCGATGCGGCTGTGGTCGCTCAGATCGTCCTCCAGCGAGACGTACACCGCACCGGGGATGTGACCCGACCGGTAGGCGAAGCGTCCGTCGGGCTCGTCGAGTCGCCAGCGCACATCGAGGATGGCCGCGGTCGATCCGAGCCCGATGAGTTCGTCGGCGCCGATCAGGACCGAATCCCGGTTACTCACCGCGGCAACGGAATCGGTGTCAGGTGGTCGCCGAACCAGTCCCGGGCCAGCAGCGCGACCTGTTCCAGGGTGCCGGGTTCCTCGAAGAGGTGGGTGGCCCCTTCGACGACGGCGATGCGGCACTCGCCCGGGATCGCCGCGGCGGCCTGCCGGTTGAGATCCAGCACGACCTCGTCGCGGCTGCCGACGATCAGCAGTGTCGGGGCGCTCACCCCAGCCAGGAAGTCGCCGGCCAGATCCGGCCGTCCCCCTCGGGACACCACCGCGAAGACGTCGGTATCGGTGTCGGCGGCGGCGCGCAGTGCCGCACCCGCTCCGGTGCTGGCCCCGAAATAGCCCACCGGGAGTCCCGCCGCGTCCTCGGCGGTGCGCAGCCACACCGTGACGTCGACCAGTCGGGCTGCCAGCAGTCCGATGTCGAAGACATTGGAGCGGTCGCTTTCCTCCTCGGGGGTCAGCAGGTCGAACAGCAGTGTGGCCAGACCCGCCGACTGAAGGACCTGGGCGACGTAGCGGTTGCGTGGGCTGTGCCGGCTGCTGCCGCTGCCATGCGCGAACACCACAACCCCACGGGGTTCTTCGGGAACGCTCAACCGGCCTGCCACGGTGGCACCGGCGGCCCACACCCGGACCTCGTCGTCGCGCAGAAAAGCAGTCTCACCCATGCCGGCCCCCAGGAGTCCTCTGACCTCTCAGTCTAGGCGTGGGGTTGCGGGGCCAAACCATGCTGAGTCCGGAACGGCGTTGATAATCAAGGTGGTCGTGACTGAGAGGGAGTGCGCGGTGTCGGGTTCCGGTGAGCGGCCCGCGCTGCTGGTCGCGACCATGAGCCTGGTGGCGCTGACGGTGGCGGTGCTGCAGACCGCCGTGGTGCCCATCCTGGGGGTGATGGCCCGCCAGCTGGACGCCTCCGTCATCGACGTCAGCTGGGTGGTGACCGCCAACCTGCTGGCGGCGACCTCGGCCACGCCCCTCATCGGACGGCTGGCCGACCTGAACCGGAAGAAGCCGGTGCTGCTGGGGGTGCTCGTGGCGGTCCTGGCGGGTTCGGTGCTCGCCGCGACCACGACATCGCTGCCGCTGCTGATCGCCGCCCGGGTGCTGCAGGGCGCCTCGTTCTCCCTATATCCGATCGGCGTGTCGATCCTGCGCGAGGAGCTGCCGCCCGAACGGCTCATGAGGGCATTGGCGGTGCTCTCCGGTGTGCTGGGCTTCGGCGGCGGCGCGGGGTTGGTCATCACCGGACTACTGATGCGCGGCGACGCCGACTACCACCGGGTCTTCTGGTTCACCACGGCGTTCTCGGTGCTGGTGATCCTGGTGGTTGTGCTGATCGTTCCGCAGCGGCCCCCGGCCTCGACCGGCTCGGTGGACTGGGCGGGGGCGGCCGGTATCGCCGCCGGGCTGTCGCTGGTGCTGCTGGCGATCACCCAGGGCAATGTGTGGGGCTGGACGTCGGCCCGGGTGCTCGGCGGCGGCCTGGCCGGCATGACCGTGCTGGCGCTGTGGTGGTGGTGGGAGCGACGCTGCCGCCAGCCGCTGGTCTCGACGGTCATGCTGACCCGGCGGCCGATCCTGATGACCAACATCGCCACCGTCGCGGTCGGGATGGGGCTGTACTTCGGCTTCCTCGGGCTGACCACCTTCGTTCAGGCTCCGACCGCCAGCGGATACGGCTTCGGGGCGACCGTTCTGCAGGCCAGCGTGGTGTTCCTGCTGCCCGGGGCGCTGGCCGGCTTTCTCGTGGCCCTGATCAGCGGCCGCTACATCGACCGCTTCGGCGCCCGCCGGGTGCTCATGGTCGGCGCGGCCATCGGGGTCAGCGGGTTCACCCTGCTCACCCTCGCGCATTCGACGCGCTGGCAGGTGATCTGCGCGGGCGTGTTGATCAACGCCTACATCAGCCTTGCCTACGGGGCGCTGCCCGCCCTGGTGATCCGGGAGGTCGACGTCGGGGAGACCGGCGTCGCCACCAGCGTCAACGCCATCGCCCGCACCGTCGGCGCCTCGACGGCGGCCGCGATCGTCGCGGTTTTGCTGGGCGGCAACGGAATCGGGTTCGCACCCGAGGCGAGCTACACCGTCATTTTCGGTCTCGGCGCCGCGACGGGTCTGATCGCGATCGCCCTCATCGCCGCGAGCAGGACGCGCCTGCGCCCGATCCGGACGGTCGAGGAGATCAACCAATCGCGAGCGATGAACCACGAGTGGGGTTAGGGCGGCCCAGATCCCGAGCCAGCCCAGATCCCGAGCGGCCTAGATCCCGAGCGGCCTAGATAAGGGCGTCACTCAGATGATTCGGGGTTCCGTACCGGTGCGCCGTGATGGACACCGCCTGCTCATGCAGGAAGGTGAGGAGCTCCACCCGGCCGGCCGCCACCACATCGGATGCGTAGACCGCGATGTCCGGGGAGCCGCCGGCGGCCCGAGCTGTCGCGGTGACGCTGGTCCCGATCAGGCGGATGCGGGCCGGGCCGGTCCCGGCCAGCCGGGCGACACGAGCGGTCCAGGCTTCACCGTCCTCGACCGTCAGCGCGAGGTTGGCGCCGCGCAGCACGTTCGCCAGCGGAGCAGGCACGTCGACGGCGGTGGAGACGGTCAGGGCAGCACCTGCGAGGAGCCCCGCCGCGGCGACCCGGGCGAGTTCGGCCATCCCGTGCCCGGAGGTCTCTGCGTCGTAGCGGATGACGACCGGCACCGGCCGGTACCGGAAAACGTTGCGCTCGGCGAACAATCCGGAGACGTCCTTGGCCACGCCGAACTCTTCGGCCCACAGCCGGGCATCGTCGCTCAGTGCGCCGGCCAGCCAGTCGCGGTGCTCGTCTCCGTCCATCGATTCCAGAATCCGGGCTGGGAGACCGGTGACGGCCCCGGTAACCGGCGGCAGCGGGGCATCACGCCAGGAGCCCATCCCGACCAGGTAGTTCGGCCCGCCGGCCTTGGCGCCCGCGCCCACGGCGGACTTCTTCCAGCCGCCGAACGGCTGGCGTCGCACGATTGCCCCGGTGATCCCCCGGTTGACGTACAGGTTGCCGGCTTGGATGTGGTCCAGCCAGTAACCGACTTCCTCGGGGTTCAGGGAATGAAGACCGGAGGTGAGCCCGTAATCAACCTCGTTGACGATGGCCACGGCCTCTTGTAGCGATGCGGCGGTCATGATGCCGAGGATCGGGCCGAAGTACTCGGTGCGGTGGTACTCCGAGCCGCGCCGCACGCCCTGCCGCACCCCGGGACTCCACAGCTTGCCCGAGTCGTCCAGCCGTTGTGGGGTCAGCAGCCAGGTCTCCCCCTCGCCGAGCGTGGTCAGCCCGCGGAGCAGCTTGCCCTCGGGCGGGGAGATCACCGGCCCCATCTGGGTGCTCAGATCCCACGGGTAGCCCACCTGCAGGGAGCGCACGGCGTCCATCAGCTGACCTCGGAATCGTGGGGACTCCGCGACGCTGCCGACCAGCACCACCAGTGAGGCGGCGGAACATTTCTGGCCGGCGTGGCCGAACGCCGAGTGCACGACGTCCTTGGCGGCCAGATCCAGGTCGGCCGACGGGGTGACGATGATGGCGTTCTTGCCGGACGTCTCGGCCAGCAGAGGCAGATCGGGCCGGAACGAGCGGAACAATTCCGCGGTCTCGTAGGCACCGGTGAGGATGAGCCGGTCGACCTTTGGATGCGCGATCAGTGCAGCACCCAGGTCGCGCTCGCTCAACTGCACGTACGCGAGCAAGTCGCGGGGAACCCCGGCCTCCCACAGCGCCTCGACCATGACCGCCCCGGAGCGTCTGGCCTCGGCGGCGGGTTTGATCACCACCGCTGAGCCCGCAGCCAGCGCGGCGAGGGTGGATCCGGCGGGGATCGCGACGGGGAAGTTCCAGGGCGGCGTGACGACGGTCAGGCTCGGCGGCACGAACGCGGCGCCGCGAACGTTCTCGAGCTCGCGGCCGAGTTCGGCGTAGTAGTGAGCGAAGTCGATAGCCTCGGAGACCTCCGGGTCGCCCTGGTCGAGGGTCTTGCCGCACTCGGCGCCCATCACCTCCAGCAGCTCGGCCCGTTTGGCCTCGAGGACGTCACCGGCGCGGTGCAGGATCGCGGCCCGGGCCGCGGCACCGAGGCCCTGCCACGCGGCGGCGGCGTCGACGGCCGTGGCCATGATCCGGTCCAGTTCGGCTTGCGAGTCGACCCAACCCGCCTCCGCCGTCGCCTCGCCGAGATGCGAGTCGCGCATTCGCGCGGCGATCTTGGCACCCCACTCGCGGTTTCCCGGCAGGTCCGGGTCGGTGTCGGGGCAGTTGGCGAAGCCCTCGGACGGAGCCGGGCTCTGGGCGAGGCGACGGTCCTGCACCCGATTCGGTGCCGGCACTTCGTCGGTCAGGGCCGCCAGCGAGTCCAGGAAACGTTGTTTCTCCCGCTCGAAGAGGTCTCGGTCCCTCTCGAGCTCGAAAACCGCGGACATGAAGTTCTCCTGGGAGGCGCCCTCCTCGAGGCGACGGATCAGATACGCGATGGCAACGTCGAATTCAGTCGGATGCACCACCGGGGTGTAGAGCAGCAATGAACCCACATCCCTGCGGACCACCTCGGCCTGGCCCGCGGCCATCCCCAGCAGCATCTCGAAATCGACGCCGGCGGTGACGAAACGCTCCTGAGCCAGCAGCCAGGCGAGCGCCACGTCGAAGAGGTTGTGTCCGGCCACCCCGATTCGGACGTTGGCGATCCGGTCCGGGTGCATCGCGTAGTCGAGCACCGCCTTGTAGGAGGTGTCGGTCGCCTGCTTGGAGTGCCAGGTCGCCAACGGCCAGCCGTGCAGATCGGCGTCGACCGTCTCCATCGGCAGGTTCGCGCCTTTGACCACCCGCACCTTGATCGGGGCGCCGCCGGCTGCGACGCGCGCCGACGCCCAGTCCTGCAGTCGGATCATCGCCGACAGGGCGTCGGGCAGGTAGGCCTGAAGAACGATCCCGGCTTCGAGCTCTCTGAACTCGGGTCTGTCGAGCAGGCGGGTGAACACCGCGATGGTCAACTCGAGATCCTTGTACTCCTCCATGTCCAGGTTGATGAACTTGCGGGTGGGTACGGCGGAGACCGCCTGGCGGTAGAGCGGCGCGAGCCGCTCGGCAATGTGGTCGACGGCGTCGTCGAAGGCCCAGTGATTGTGCGGAGCAACGGTCGAAGAAACCTTGATCGACACGTAGTCCACGTCGTCGCGGGCGAGCAGCTCGGCGGTTCCCGCCAGCCGCCGTGCGGCCTCGCCCTCGCCCAGAATCGCCTCGCCGAGCAGGTTGACGTTGAGGTTGATTCCCTCTTTCTTGATCTTCGCGATGGACTTACCCAGCTTCGCGTCGCTCGCGTCGATGATGAGGTGGCTGACCATCATGCGAAGCACCCGGCGCGCCAAGGGGATAACGAGCCTCGGCGACACCATGGCGAGCATCCCGCCGAGCTTCACCGCAAAGCGCATGTACCAGGGCAGGAATGCCGGCGTCTTACCGGTAAGCCGTCGAAGATTCGCCGCGGCGACGCCAAGGTCCTCGGGGCGGATCACTCCGTCGACGAAACCGACCGTGAATTCCAGCCCATTGGGGTCTTTGAGAACCCCGGCCAACTGCTCCGCCGAGGGATCCACGGGCACCTTCGCGGCTTCGGTCAGCCAGTGTCGGACGAGGTCGACCGCCCTGTCGGCCAGGTCTTGCGGACGGACATCGCTCATGGCGGCTCCTAGTGGCTCGGGCGGTTGCCTGCGTCACGGCAGCTGTCGAGGTGCAGGGAAGGTTGGGACGACATGCGTTGGCCGATCAGCGAGACCGCGGAGTGTCGCGAGCGCTCCTCGATTCGGCCATCGTCCTGGTTCGGCAACAGCGCAGAGGTCTCGTTGGGTTGTGACGTGCTTTTGGCTTTGCGGTTGAGGTTTGCGTTCGATCGGTCAACGTCGTTGGGCTCCCGGATGGTCCGATTCTGCCGCTGCTGCCGGTGCCAGGCAAACCGACGGTTGCGGGTTTGTTCGACCGAGCCGACCGCACACCTACCACCACCATCGAAATCCTCGTCGGTTGACAATCCACCTCGGGAGTCGGACTCTCCATCGCGCGCAAGTACTGCGGAAGATCGTCCCGCGTGTTGGAATACTCAGTACGGGGCGCGGCGGAAGTCCGACCGCGTTTTCGTGTGAAGCTTTCCGACGTCTGATGAGGATGCCCCCTTGAACATCGATTCCATCTCGGTTTACGTCGGTCCGAACGTCCATGCGCTGGAGCCGGTGATCCGGCTCAAGCTGGACGTCAAGCCGAGCTATGCGGACACCCTCAAGGACCTGGGGGCGGACGTGATCGACAGATTGGCGGAGGTGCTGCCGGGGCTCGCGACCGAGCAAACCGAGTGGCACGCCGCACTGCGCGGCGGCGAGGCACTGTCCGTCGGCGACCTGGTCGGAAAGCTGGCCTTGGCGCTTCAACATGCCGCCGGCATCGACGGCACATTGGCGTGGTCGGAGCCGACCGACGATCCCGACATCGTCCAGGTGTTCTACAGCTACGGCAATGAGGACATCGGTGTCGAGGCCGGCGAGGTTGCCTGCGACATGCTCGCGGTCATCGCCCGCGCCGAGGATGAGGCCGGCGACCTCGGCAAAGACGTCGACGATTTCCTGGACTACGCCGAAAGGCGTTCCCTGGGCCCCTCGGCCATGGAATTGGTGCGCGCGGCCCAGGCCCGCGACATTCCGGTCTACCGGCTCAACGACGCAAGCCTGATCCAAGTCGGCCAGGGCAAGTACCAGCAGCGGATCGAGGCCGCGCTGACGTCGAAGACCTCGCATATCGCCGTCGAAATCGCCTCGGACAAGAACCTCGCCAACAGCCTCCTCGCCGATCTCGGTCTGCCCGTGCCGCGACAGAAGGTGGTCTACGACGTCGACGAGGCGGTGGCAGCGGCCGAGCGGATCGGCTATCCCGTGGTGATCAAGCCGCTCGACGGCAATCATGGCCGGGGCGTCACGGTCGGTATCGCGTCCGAGGACGGCGTCGCGGCCGCCTTCGAGACCGCCGAGGCCGAAGGGCGGACCGTGTTGGTGGAGACCATGCTGTGCGGCGACGACCACCGGCTCCTGGTGGTCAACGGCCAGCTCGTCGCCGCCGCTCGCCGGGTGCCGGGACATGTGAAGGGCGACGGGCGCCACACCATCGCCGAACTGGTGGACATCGTCAATCAGGACCCGCGTCGCGGCGTCGGACACGAAAACGTGCTGACCCGGCTAGAGATCGATGATCAGGCCAAGGACCTGCTCGAGGAAAAGGGCTACACCCCCGAGACGGTCCCCGCCGACGGCGAGGAGGTGTATCTGCGAAAGACCGCGAATATTTCGACGGGCGGCACGGCGGTGGATGTCACCGACACCATCCATCCCGACAACAAGCTGATGGCCGAGCGGGCGATCCGTGCGATCGGCCTCGATGTCGGCGCCGTGGATTTCCTGACCACCGATATCACCAAGAGCTACAGCGAGACCGGCGGCGGCATCTGCGAGATCAACGCGGGACCTGGCCTGCGCATGCATATCGCGCCGTCCGAGGGCACGCCGCGCGACGTGGGCGGGGCGATCATGGACATGCTCTTCCCACCGGGAACCCAGGCCCGCGTTCCCATCGCCGCCCTGACCGGAACCAACGGCAAGACCACCTGCTCGCGCATGCTGGCGCACATCCTGAAAATGGCGGGTCATGTCGTGGGGCAGACCTCCACCGACGCCGTGGTGATCGATGGCAGGGTGACCGTCAAAGGCGATATGACCGGGCCGTTGTCGGCGAACATGGTGCTGCGCGATCCCTCAGTCGACATCGCGGTCCTGGAGACTGCGCGCGGCGGCATCGTCCGCTCCGGTCTGGGCTACAACTTCTGCGATGTGGGCGCGGTGCTGAACGTCGCGTCCGACCATCTCGGGCTCGGCGGCGTCGACACGCTGGAAGGCCTTGCCCGGGTGAAACGCGTCGTCGCGGAAGTCACGCGCGGCACGGTGGTGCTGAACGCGGACAACGAGCAAACCCTGAAGATGGCGGCCTTCTCCCCCGCCAAGCAGGTCATGTACGTGACACGCGAACCGGAGCATGAACTGGTGCGCGAACATATCGGGCTCGGCAAGCCCGCGGTCGTTCTCGAGCAGGGTGTCAACGGCGACCAGATTGTGATTTACGACAACGGCACCCAGATGCCGCTGATGTGGACCCACCTCATCCCGGCGACGCTGGAGGGCAAGGCGCTGCACAACGTCGAGAACGCCATGTTCGCCGCAGGAATGGCCTACGCGCTGGGCAAGACGCTGGATCAAGTCCGTACTGGATTGCGCACCTTCGATACCAGCTTCTTCCAGAGCCCCGGGCGCATGAATGTGTTCGACGAACACGGTTTCCGGGTGATCCTCGATTACGGACACAACGAGGCAGCGGTCGGGGCCATGGTCGACGTTGTCGACAGGCTCAAGCCGCGCGGGCGGAAGATTGTCGGCGTGACCTGCCCGGGTGACCGCCGCGACGAGGACGCGGTGGCTATCGCCCGCAAGGTGGCCGGCCATTTCGACACCTATATCTGCCACCGCGACGACAATCTGCGCGATCGCGGCCCCGACGAGATCCCGATGTTGCTGCGCGACGCCCTGATCGCCGAAGGTGTCGCACCTGACGCGATCAGCATCATCGGGGAGGAGGACAAGGCCCTCGACGCCGCACTTGAACAGGCACGGCCCGACGATCTGGTGCTGTACTTCTGCGAGGCGATCACCCGCTGCTGGAAGCAGATCATTCACTTCACGCCGAAGTTCACCGTGCCCGGACCGGAGCCCGTCGCACAGCGCCTGGCAGCATCCGCATTCGACGTTCCCGAGGGCTTCGTTCTCACGTCGGATGATCGCGGTGTGCTGATCGTTCCGGCGAAATGACCCGGAAGCTCAGCAGAATCCTCTTCACTCATCGCGCGGGCGCCATCCCGAAACTGGCTATCATCGGCGGCCGCCTGGAAGACGACAACACCGCCATCTATGACGAGATGCGGCGGCTGGCCGGCGGAAGGATCGTCGTCTTCTCGACGGCGTCATCGGTACCCGAGGAGGTCGGCCCCGAAACCGTGGAGGTGTTTCGCGCCCACGGCTTCGACGCCGTCGAGGCCGGTGTGCACGGCCCCGGGGCGCCGGCCGCCGCGCAGGACGCGGCGATCGCCGATCTGGTCGAGGACTACGGCAGCGTCTACTTCACCGGCGGCGACCAGGCCCTGATCACCGGTGCCCTGGCGCCGCAGGGCCGGGAAAGCCGGGTACTGAAAGCGATCCGCAAAGCGCAGCGCAAGGGTTCGCTGGTCGCCGGTTCGAGCGCCGGGGCCGCCATCATGTCCGAGGTGATGTTCTCCGGCGGCACGTCCCTGGAAGCAGCGACCTACGGTGTGGTCGGTACTGCCGACCAACCCGGAATGCTGCTGGCGCCGGGACTGGGCTTTTTTCCCTGGGGCGTCGTCGACCAGCATTTCATCAAACGCGGCCGGTTCGGCCGGATGGTCGTCGGCATGCAGGAGTCCGGCGTGAAGCGCGGCTTCGGTGTCGACGAAAACACAGCCCTGTTCGTCGAGGGCAAGACCGCGCGGGTGATCGGCGAATACGGTGTGTTCGTCTTCGATCTCTCCCGGGCGAAGATCGACCGCGGCCGCAAGCTGATCGAAAACATCGGTATCAGCTATGCCGACGACGGCGACAGCTGTGACCTGGAAACGGGCGAGGTCCGGCCCGGCCCGGGCAAGCGGCCGGTGACACCGCGCGACATCACCTACAACGCCCCGGCCCGTTCGCTCCGCAACGTCTTCGGCGCCTACACGCTCTACGACCTCATGGCGCGGCTGGTGCTGGGCGACCCCGACGACTATCCCGCCGATCGCGCGCGTGCCATAGAGCCCCGGGCGGGTTACGCCACCAGCGTCGAGATTTCCCGTCGGGGCGGCCGTGCGGCCGCCTACATCCCCGGCGAAGGGCGTGATTTCCGCATGACGGCCGTGGATTTTCGGGCCAGCATGCGAACGCGTCAGCTCAATGAGGCGCAACTGGCGGAGAACAGGCGGGCGGCGCTGTCTCGCGACTACGGCGTTCATCCCGGGCTGGAGGCGCGCGTGATGATGCTCGGCTCGGCACCGCTCCAGCGCGACAACCCGCTCCTTGCGGAGCTGGCGTCGCGGTGCGAGGGGCCGGTGGGCGTCATCGCCGCCGCTTCATCCGAGCCCCGCGAGACCGCGCGGGACTACATCGACGTTTTGCGCAGCCACAACGTCGAGGCCACCGACCTGGGCGTCACCATCGACAATGTCGATCGGCTGATGCGCGAGGAAGCGTTGGTCGATCAGATCGCGGCGCTGCGCACCATCATCCTGACCGGGGGCAACCAGATCAGGCTGGTGGAATCTTTGCTCTACCGCGGCGAGATCACGCCGCTGTTGATGGCCATTGCCCATGCCCGGGCGGCCGGCGCGATGATCGTCGGCGTGGGCGGCGCGGCCTCGGCGCTGTCCGGATTCATGATCGGCGGCGGCACATCCTATGAAGCGCTGCGGTTCGGCGTCGCCTCGGATATGGGACGGCGCGGATTGGTGATACAGGAGGGCTTGGGTTTGTTCGGCGCCGCCATCGTCGACCAGAAACTCGCGTGCTCGCGCCGTCTCGGCCGCCTTGCCGTCGCCTGCGCCGAGGAGGGCGTACGGTTCGGGCTCGGCCTGCTGGAGGACAGCGGCGTCATCGCCAACCACGACAACAGCAAACTCACCGCGATCGGTGCGCGCGGAGCCGTCCTGGTCGAGGTCGACCCGCTCAAGACCGAGCTTGCGGGGGACGATTTCATCGCGCCGGGCACCAGGCTGTGTTTTGCCGGTCCGGGGGATGTCATCGATATGGCCGCCGGGACCGTCACCCGGCAGGCGCCTGCCACCGCTTCCGCAGCCAAGCTGGATACGCTGGTTGCCGAACTCATCGAGGACTGTATCGGCACTGCCGGGCCGGTGACCGCGCCCGGCGTCACACACGAACCGCACATTTCCCTGCTCTACCGCTCCAACGGCGATGGCACCGGCCATCTCGATATTGAAAGCATCCGTGATCGGCACGGATAACAACGAAAGGACGAACAGTCATGTATTTCGATGGAACCACCCTGGCCGCGCTGCTTTCCGATCCGGAAAGGGCGGCTGCAAGCGCCCCTGCCATTGCCGCCGCGGGGCCGCGCTACACCTCGCCGCTCGCCGTCATCGAGGCCGCCATGGAGCTGCCGGATCTGGGAGAGGACGAGTTGACGGCCTTTCTCGATGCCCAGAAGATCGAACTGCGCGATATGCCCCCCGGTCGTCATCTGGTCGAAGGGTCGATGTCGACGGAGGGTGACCTGAAAGATCGCCTGCATAAGGCCTGCGCGGCCTACTACGAGACGGATGTGTTCGTACTCCCGTCCGGCGACGCGGTTGTTCTCCAGACGGAGGTTGCCCCGATGGATACTCCGCCGGCCCAATAGGACAAAGGGAGCAGACCAGGATGCGCCAGACCTACGACCTGCCGGGCTCACCACATCAATTGACCGTGCTGCGCTTCGGCTCGGCGGGCACGGGCGGGAAAGCCTATTTGCAGGCCGGACTGCATGCCGACGAGTTTCCCGGCATGCTGGTCTTGCGCATTCTGGCCGGGCATCTGGCCGAAGCCGAGGCTCACGGCGGGATCCATGGTGAAATCCTTCTTGTTCCCCAGGCAAACCCGATCGGCCTGGCCCAGACCGAAACCACCTTCGTGTCCGGTCGCATCGACAACGCCACGGGGGAGAATTTCAACCGGAACTATCCCGATCTCTCAGACCTCGGGAGCCTGTCGCTGGGGCCGGACGCGGCGTCGAACGTCGCAACGATCCGGGCCGCGATGTCGGCGCGGCTTGCGGCGATGCAGCCGGACGGAGCCCTACCGCATCTGCGCCATAGGTTGCTGACGCTCGCCCATGACGCCGACCTCGTGCTCGATCTTCACGCCGACAACGAGGCAGAGCCGCACATGTACGTAGGCCCGGCGCTGTGGCCGGCAGCCGAGGACATCGCCGCGGCGATCGATGCGCGAGCCGTCCTTTTGTCCGAGTTGTCGGGGGGGCATCCCTTCGATGAAGCCTGCGCCAGTCCATGGTGGGTGCTGGCTGCGAACCATCCCGATGTGCCCATTCCGCCCGCCTGCCTCGCGGCAACGCTGGAGATGGGCAGCAATGACGATGTCGATCCCGAACGCGCCGCCGATCAAGCCACGGCGCTGTTGCGGATGTTGCAGGCTCGCGGCTTCGTCGATGGGTCGGGCGGGCACCCGCGGCTGTCCTGCCGCGCCACGGATCTGACGGCGATGGCGCAACTTCGCTCACCGGTCACGGGGCTCGTCGTCTATCGGCGTCGGCTCGGCGATGTGGTCCGCAAGGGCGATCTCGTCGCCACGGTGATCGATCCGCTTGGCGAAGAGACGGAATTGCGGGCCGAGACCGACGGGCGACTCTTCGCCCGCCACAGCCAGCCGTACGCCTGGCCCGGACGGGTCATCGGCAAGATTGCCGGCGAAATTCCTCTGGAGAGCAGAACGGGCAATCTGCTTTCGGATTGATGAGACGGGCGTCGTCAGCAATCAACGTAATTCACCGACACGTTCACAGCCAGTCCGCCCGTCGCGGTCTCCTTGTATTTGGAGTTCATGTCCCGTCCGGTCGCACGCATGGTGGCGATTACCTCATCGAGGCTGACCCGGTGGGTGCCGTCACCGCGTAGCGCCATGCGTGCGGCATTGATCGCCTTTCCGGCTGAAATCGCGTTGCGCTCGATGCAGGGTATCTGGACCAGGCCCGCGATCGGATCACACGTCAGACCCAGGCTGTGTTCCATCGCGATCTCTGCAGCGTTCTCGACTTGTTCCGGCGTGCCACCGAGGATCTCGGCGAGCCCGCCGGCTGCCATGGAGCAGGCCGAGCCGACCTCGCCCTGGCAACCCACCTCTGCGCCGGAGATGGATGCACACTCCTTGTATATCGACCCTATAGCGCCGGCTGTGAGCAGAAAGCGCACGGCAACGTCGTCCCGATCAGCGGCTCCGGCGTCGGTGTAGTGCACGGCGTAGTGCAAAACCGCCGGAATGATTCCGGAAGCACCATTGGTCGGAGCGGTGACGATTCGCCCACCAGAAGCATTCTCCTCATTGACGGCAAGAGCCACCAGATTCACCCAGTCCTCGGCGAAGCGGGGATCACGATAGGGATCTTCGGATAGCAGGCGCTGCAACCAATCTCCGGCACGGCGCCGAACCTGCAGCGGACCGGGTAGCAGACCGTATCGTCTCATGCCCCTTTCCTGGCATGCCACCATCACGTCGCGAAGTTGCAGTAGCCCGGCCCGAACCTCCGCCGCACTGCGACGACCGCACTCGTGGGCCAGCATCACGGCACTGATAGAGGCACGCATATCCGAGGCAAGCTTGAGAAGCTCAGCTGCGGATGCGAACGATGTCGCCGGGTCGGCAACCGCGGCGGCCTGAGATGCCCCCGCCCTACTCTCGGTGACAACGAATCCACCACCCACCGAAAAATACGTCTCGCTGTGGAGCACGACGCCGTCATCGGCGATGGCGGTCAGCCTCATGCCATTGGGATGGAACTTCAGCACCGTCTCCGGATGCAGCTCGATATCGTCCTCGGAGAAATCCATGGGAATGCGGTTCCCGAGCAGGATTTCCCCGGTGTCGCGTATGCGCTCACGCCGAGCAGCGATCTCCTCGGCCCCAACCGCGTCCGGCCGGCGGCCCTCCAGACCGAGCAGTACCGCAGGCAGCGTGCCGTGCCCGCGTGCGGTAGCGGCGAGCGATCCGTACAGATCGACACCGACCGCACCGACACGGGCGAGTGCCCCCATCGCCTCCAGTTCGTCGACAAATTCTGCGGCGGCGCGCATCGGGCCGACGGTATGCGAGCTCGACGGGCCGATCCCGACCCGGAAGAGCTCGAACACGCTGATGGTCACGATCCGCCGTCCTGACGCCAGAGTTTCTCACGCTCTATTCTGTCAGCTGACCACTGGCGCGGCCGTGTGCCCAGATCACCCACGTTTGCACTGATGCCGGCGAGAAGCTGGGGTCGGAGCCCGCCCGGACAAAGAATCCCCGCAAGCGTCCGGGACATGGGCACGGGCAAGGTTGTACGGCCTGGGTTCGGGGACGGGCATGGCGGACACTATGCCGCCACGCCCCCCACCGACAAGCCTGCAGGCATCGGAGCGATCAAGTTAGTGCGACGCCATGCCGACACCTCTAGGTGCGTAGCTCATCCAGAACGTATGCCAACTGCTCGACGGCCCAATCGATCTCGTCGGCGGTGATCACCAACGGCGGGGCGAATCGCAGCGTCGATCCGTGGGTGTCCTTCACCAGAACACCACGGCGGGCCAGCGCCCGGCTCAATTCCTTACCGGTGCCCAGTCTCTCGTCGATGTCGACACCGGCCCAGAGCCCCATGCCGCGCACGTCGACGACTCCCTGGCCGATCAGCGCCCGCAGCCGTGTGTGCAGACGTTCACCGAGATGCGCAGATCGGTCCTGGAACTCTCCCCGCCGAAGGATTTCCACAACCTCGGTCCCGATGGCCATAGCCAGCGCATTTCCGCCGAAGGTGGACCCGTGCTCGCCCGGATTGAGGACCCCGAGAACGTCCCGGTTGGCCACCACTGCCGACAGCGGGATGACTCCCCCGCCCAGCGCCTTGCCGAGAAGATAGATGTCGGGCACCACACCCCAGTGGTCGCAGGCGAAGGTACGGCCGGTTCGCGCTAGGCCGGACTGGATTTCGTCCGCGATCAGCAGCACATTCCTTCGACTGCAAATCTCGCGGAGTCTCGGCAGATAATCGGCCGGCGGGACGATGATTCCGGCCTCGCCCTGGATGGGCTCGACGAGTACCGCGACAGTGTGCTCATCGATCGCGGCCTCGACCGCGTCGGCATCACCGAAGGGCGTCGAACGGAATCCCGGGGTGAAGGGGCCGAACCCGTTGCGGGCCGTGCCGTCGGTGGAAAAGCTGACGATGCTGATGGTGCGGCCATGAAAGTTGTTGTCGGCCACAATGATATTGGCCATGCCCTCGGGCACGCCCTTGACATCGGTACCCCACTTGCGGGCGACCTTGATCCCGCTCTCGACGGCCTCGGCGCCACTGTTCATCGGCAGGACCATGTCCTTGCCGCACAATCCGGCCAGTTCGGCACAGAACGGACCCAGGCGATCGGAGTGGAATGCACGGCTGACGAGGGTAAGTTTGTCGAGTTGCCGGTGCGCCGCGGCAACTATCTGGTCGTTGTGGTGGCCGAAGTTGACCGCGGAGTAAGCGGCCAGACAATCCAGGTAGCGCTTGCCTTCGACGTCGGTGATCCATGCGCCGCGCGCACTGGCCGCCACCACCGGCAGGGGGGCGTAGTTACGTGCCGTGTGCGCCTCTTCCGCCGCGATCGCGGCGGCCGTCGTCACCGATTCCTGGGGGGCGCGGATGTCGGTCACGGTCATGAATGTATCTCCAGAGTGCAGCATTTGACGGAGCCGCCGCCCTTGAGCAGTTCGGACAGATCGACGCCGATGGGTTGGAATCCGGCCCGGTAGAGCTGTTCGGCGAAGCCGGTCGCCGCCTGCGGATGGACGACGTGTTTGCCGTCGGAGACCGCGTTGAGCCCGAGGACGTAGGCATCAGCGCTGGACACCTCGATCGCCGCGGGGAACAACTCCCGCAGTCGGGACTGGGCCGCTTCGGTGAATGCGGGCGGATAGTAGGCGACCGTGGTGTCGTCGAGGACCGTCATCGCGGTGTCGAGATGGTAGAAACGCGGATCGACGAGTTCCAGTGTGACAACGGGCATTCCGGTGATCGCGGCAACTTCGGAGTGGGCTTGCCGATCGGTCCGGAAGCCGGTGCCGGCCAGGATGGTCTTACCGGCCACCAGGAAGTCGCCCTGGCCTTCGTTGATGTGACGGGTGGTGACCGGGGCGTAGCCCTGCTGGGCCATCCACTCCGCGTAGGCCACCGCCTCACCTTCGCGCTCGGCATGTTTGAAGCGGGCGACGATCGCGGTGTCGTCCACGATCAGCCCGCCGTTGGCTGCGTAGACCATGTCCGGCAGGCCGGCGACGGGCTCGACCACGTCGACGGTGTGGCCGAGTTTGCGATAGGTGTCGCGCAGGGTCTCCCACTGTGCGATCGCGAGGTCGACGTCGACCTCCGCACTGACGTCCATCCAGGGATTGATCGCGTACTCGACGGCGAAGAACGTCGGACGGGTCATGGCGTATCGGCGGAGGCGAGCGCTGCGGGTTGCCGCGCTACTCGCGGCGACATCGGGCGAAACTGTCATGGGGAGATCGTATTGCGCCGATCGAACGCAATCAATCGCTGTTCATTGCGTTTTCTGGTCATATATATTGCATGAAATCCGCAATTGCGGCGATTCATTGCGTGAAGGGAGACCCTGAATGGACCGACTCGACGACACCGATGAGCGTATTCTGGCGGAGTTGGCCGAGAACGCGCGCGCGACGTTCGCCGAGATCGGAGAGTGCGTCAACCTCTCGGCGCCCGCGGTGAAACGCCGGGTGGATCGGATGCTCGACAGCGGCGTCATCCGTGGGTTCACCACGGTGGTGGACCGCAATGCGCTGGGCTGGAACACCGAGGCCTATGTCCAGGTCTACTGCCACGGCAGGATCGCCCCCGAGCAGTTGCGCGCCGCCTGGATCGACATTCCTGAGATCGTCAGCGCGGCCACCGTCACCGGGACCTCGGATGCCATCCTGCACGTGTTGGCTCGTGACATGCGCCATCTGGAGTCGGCACTGGAGCGGATCCGGTCCTCTGCCGAGGTGGAGCGCAGCGAGAGCATCGTCGTGCTCTCGAATCTCATCGAGCGCTCGCGCTCCTAGCGCACCGCCGCGGCGCGCAGGCATGTCGTGCCGGAGTTCGGTTCGGACGTGTCAGGTCTAGCTGTGGTCGCTGAGGGCGCCGTGGTCATCGAGAGCGCTGCGGTCGTTGAGCGCGCTGTGGTGACGTCCCCAGGCGAAGTAAAACACCAGCACCACCAGAACCCAGGCGGAGAACGCCAGCCACGTGTACCAGTGCAGGCTGAACAGGATGTAGCCGCAGGCCAGTACCGACAGCACTGGGGTGACCGGGTAGAGGGGCACCTTGAAGCCGCGTGGCAAGTCGGGTTCACGTACCCGCAGAATCATCACGCCGACCGACACGACGATGAAGGCGACCAGGGTGCCGATCGACACCATGTCCGCCAGGTAGTCGAGCGGAACCAAGCCGGCCAGGATGCTGATCACGATGGAGACGATGACGGTGTTGTTGACCGGGGTCAGGGTGCGGGGGTTGACCTTGGCGAAGACCGGTGGCAGCAGACCGTCGCGCCCCATCGCGAACAGGATCCGCGTCTGCCCGTAGAGAACCACCAGCGTGACCGAGAAGATCGACACCACGGCACCGGCGGCCAGTACCGTGCCCCAGTACCGGGCCCCGGTGACGTCGTCAAGGATGGCGGCCAAGCCGGCTTCCTGCCCCTTGAAACCCTGCCAGGACTGCGCACCCAGCGCGGCAACCGTGACCAGCACGTAGACGGCGGTCACGGTCACCAGTGCGGCCAGGATCGCCTTGGGCATGCTTTTCTGCGGATCCCTGACCTCGTCACCGGCGGTGGATACAGCGTCCAGGCCTATATAGGAGAAGAAGATGGTTCCCGCGGCCACGCCGATTCCGGCGACTCCGAAGGGCGCGAACTCCGCGAACCGATCGGCGTCGAAAGCCGTGAACGCGATCGCGGAGAACATCACCAGAACACTCAGCTTGATCAGCACCATGACGGTGTTGACCTTCGCCGACTCGCTGGCACCGCGGATCAGCAGCAAGGCGCACAGCGCCACCAGGATGACCGCGGGCAGATTGATCAGGCCCGGAAAGTCGTTGCCCCACGGCGCAGCCGAGAGAGCCTGTGGCAGACGATGCCCGAAGAAGTTGTCGAGCAGCTTGTTGAGGTACTCGCTCCAGCCCACCGCCACCGCGGCGGTCGACACCCCGTATTCCAGCAGAAGGCATGCCGCCACACCCATCGCCACCACTTCCCCCAGCGTCGTGTAGGCGTAGGAGTACGTCGAGCCGGACACCGGCACGGCCGAGGCCAGCTCGGCGTAGCAGAGAGCGGCCAGTCCCGCGGCGAGCCCGGCAATGAGGAACGACACGACCACTGCCGGACCGGCTTCGGGCACCGCGACGGACAGGACGAAGAAGATGCCGGTCCCGACAGTCGCCCCGACGCCGAACAGGGTCAGCTGGAACGCGCCGATACTTCGTTTCAGCTCAGCGGACGCTCCGTGGGCCACCGGAGCGCCCAGGACCGGCCGAGTGCGCAGCATCTGCTCAATCAGGCTGATGGACGGGTCCGCCATATGCTCCTCCTGGCTCAGGCCCGAGCCGGTTGTGGGCGCTCTCCCGAGTTGGCTCATCCTGACACGAAAATCGCTCTTCGGCATGGGGAGACGGATATGGCTCCCCGTTTTCGGCTCAGCCGACGCCTTCCTCGGCCGTACCTGACAGCGCCCGCTCGACACTGACGCGGCGTTCCTCGATGGAGCGCCCGAACTCCTGCAGCAGTTCCGGACTCCTCTGAACGACCCGTTCGACAGCCTCGCGATCGACGTAGATCAACGCCACCTCGCCCACGGCGTATATGGATCCAGGGATCGGATGGCGGATCAGTGTGGCCTGACCGATGAAACCGCCAGCTTGGACGGTGTCGACCTCGGCGAGCCTGCCGTCGTCGGCTTGCACGGTCAGTCTCACAGCACCGGTAATGATGAACGACATCCCGGCCGGCACCGTGCCGACCAGCTGGATCAGCTCTCCGCGACCGTAGCGCTCGATCCGGGCGTGCGGGATCATCGCCCGCTGCTGGTCGGCGCTGAGCTTGAGCGTCGAGCTGACCACGTTTTTGATCGCCTGCGCGACCAGATCGGGTTCGGAGAAGCCGTCGACGGCCTCGTCGAGGTGCAGGCCCTCGCGCCGGGACGCGTACCAGATCCAGCGCAGAAACGTTGCCTCTGCCTCACCGTCATCGGCCGGTGATCGCAGCGGGATCTTGGTTCGGTACTCCATTGCACCCACCGGAACCGCCACCGGGGTCAGGTCGGGATGACACCCGGGCACCTGGGAAGCGACACGAACCAGCATGTCGCACACCTGATCCGGACGGTCCTCGACGGCGAAGACGCTGGTGATCCTGATGGCGTGCTGACCGGCTGGGCGGCTGAGGTTGGTCAGCGACTCCCCGGCCAATACCGAGTTCGGGGTGATGCGCAAACCGTCGGCGGTCTCGAAATGCACGGCCCGCCAGTTGACTTCGGTGACCCGGCCCTTGCCCCGCTCGGTCTCGATCCAGTCTCCGAGCCGGAAAGGCTGCTCGAAGAGCATCAGCAGGCCGGAGATGATCTGCCCCACCGAGTTCTGCAGGGTCAGGCCGATGACGATGGAGGTGATACCCAGTGCGGTGAAGAGCCCACCGACGTTGGCTCCCCAGATGTAGGCGAAGATCAGTCCGATCCCGACCGCGATCAGGACGAACCGGATGACGTCGAGGAAGATCGCCGGCATCCGACGCCGCCAGCTGTCCACGGGGGCACTGGAGAACACCGAGGCCCTGATGCCGGAGAGCATCAGGATCAGGACGACGACCGCGACCAGAGTGCCGACGATGCGAACCGGCGTGGACCCCGCCGGCATCTGGGTGGCCCCGATCATGGCCATTAGCAGAGCGCCCAAAGGCAGCAGATAGTTGCGCAGCAGGCTGACCGGACCGATCAGTGCGCTGCGCCGCCGGCGCAGCGTGTGCTGCCACTCGGTGAGTCCGATCAGTGCCAGCGGTAACCCGATCGCGATGCCGACGGACCAGTAGAACCAGGGCGCACCCAGGAACGAGCCGGTCATTGCGGCTCCGAGAGACGCCAGACGGCTGATTGAGTTCCGTGGAAGGTGATGGTGCCGGCCGAGGTGAAGGTCATGGTCTCGGCGAGCGTGTCGTAGACCGTCGATGTCACGTAGATGCCCGGCTCCGGGGCGCCGTCCTTGATCCGGTGCGCCAGATTGACCGCGGTGCCCCACATGTCGAACACCAGGGAGCTATCGCCGACCAGACCGCTGCTGACCGGGCCCGTGTCGATTCCGGCCTGCAGGGCAAGGTGAAGGGAGGCCTCGTTGTTGAAGCGCTCGATGATCCGCTGGCACTCCAGGGCGAAATCGACGGTGCGGCGGACGTTGTCCAGGCGCGGCATGGTCAGCCCGCAGCTGCCGAGATAGCCGTTGCGCACCGGCCGGACCCGCTCGATGGCGAATTCCTCGGCGGCGGCGTCGAATTGGCGGAGCAGTTCGTTGGCGATAACCAGGGACTCGCCGGAGGCCAGCTCGGCCTGGACCCTGTCGAGTCCGGTGATGTCGGCGAAGATCACGGTGACGTTGTGGTGCTCGCGGGCGGTAATGGTCTCGCCCTTCTCGAATTTCTCCGCGATCGGGGCCGGCATCAGCGAGTGCAGGAGCCGGCGGATCTGCCGGCGCTGCTCGGCGAGGAGGTCCTCCTTCACTGAGAGGCTGCGGCTCATCTCGTTGAACATCCCGGTCAGGTCCCCGATCTCGTCGCGGGACTCCACCGGAACGTCGACTCGGACGTCTCCGGCACTGATCCGCTGGACGCCGGCCTCCAGACGCCGGATCGGCCTCAGGAAGACCTGGGCGAGGACGACCGCGAGCAGGCAGACGCCGAAGATGATGCCGGTGGTCGTCAGGGCGACCACCTTGGCGAAGGTGGCCTCCTGCGCGAAGGCCTCCGCGGTGGAGATCTTGGCCACGATCGACCAGCGCAGCCCGGCGAGGCTGCCGATAGGCGCGAAGGCCTGGATGGTCTGCTGACCGAGGTAGTCGTCGGCGATCAGGGTTCCCGATTCGCCCCGCTGGGACTCTTTCTCCGCTTCCAGCGTCACAGGTTGGACCAGTGTGGTGCCGCCCTGGCGGATGGCGATGTCCGGGATGTCCGGCGGTGTTCCGGCGCTGATGACATCGGTGCGGTACCGCTCCGGGTCCTCGAGGAAGAGCCGTGAATCCGACCGCATCAGGAAGTCGGGGCCGACGAGGATGGTCTCGCCGGTCTCCCCCATTCCGGCTTCTTTCCAGGCCTTGCCGAAGGTCATCACCTCGTTGATCTTGGTGATCGGAAATTGCAGCGCAAGAACGCCATTGGGACGTCCGGTGGGCGGTATGGGTGCGATCATCCAGGCCGTGGGAGCCATCGTCGAAGGCTGATAAAACTCGAAATCGGTGTAGACGACCTGGTCTGCCCGGTTGCTCGACATCGCCTGCGTGTAGGCATCGCGCAGTTTGGATCCGTTGTAGGGACCGGTGAGGATATTGGTGCCGAGGTCGACGTTCTTGTAGACGCTGTAGACGACGTTGCCCCGATCGTCGAGCAGCAGCGCGTCCTCGAACCCGAAGCGGGTCACGATCTCCCGGAAGAAACCCTGATACTTGGCGTTGGCCGCCGACCACGCGCTGCCGTCGCCGGGGTCGTCCATCGCGATGGCCAGATCATTGGTGGGCAACCTCGCGGTATAAGTCGCCTGCAGATACCTCTCGGCGTTAGAGGTCGGCAGCAGTGCGGCGACGTCGAGTTGGATTCCGCTGTATTTCTCGGTCTCCTTGGCGAAATAGCCGTAGTAGTCGGTATGAATCGCACTGGTCTTGGTGGA
>JAGQTO010000322.1 GCA_020439025.1 Mycobacterium sp.
GCGGTTGGGGTCGATGACGGTCAGCGTTCCGCCGCGGCGTTTGAGCGCCTTGAGTTTGCCGCCGAAATTCGCGGCGGTGGCCACGCTGCCGTTGGACACCAGCGGGTTGGCACCGATCACCACCAGATGATCGGTGCGGTCGACGTCGGGAACGGTGAAGGCGAACGGGTTGCCGTAGAGGTAGCCGCAGGCGACCTGCTTGGGCATCTGGTCCAGCGTGCTGGCCGTGTAGACGTTACGGGTGCCCAGCGCCCGGATGAGGGCCGGCGCGTACAGGGCGCCCGCGATGGTGTGGGCGTTCGGGTTCCCCAGATAGACCGCGATGGAACCGCCGCCGGTCTCGGCCGCGACGGCACGCAACCCCTCGGCGGCGGCGTCGAAGGCTTCCTCCCAACTGGTCTCGACCAGTTCGCCCTCCCGCCGGACCAGCGGTGCTCTCAGCCGGTCGGGATCGTTGTCCAGTTCGGCGAAGCTTGCGCCCTTGGGGCACAGGAAGCCCCGACTGAACACGTCGTCGCGGTCCCCGCGCGCGCCGGTGACTCTCCCGTCGGCGATGGTCAGCACCAGCCCGCAGGTGGCCTCGCACAGTGGGCAGATGCGTAGCGCGGTGTCGGTCCCAGAAGTCCTCACCTGAGCAACTGTGCGCCGGTTGGACCCGCCTGGCAAGGATTCCTGCGGCGCGGTTCAGTCGCAGACGGCGCCGCGCGCGGCCGAACCCACCAGCTTTCGGTACTTGGCCAGCACCCCGGTGGTGTAGCGGGGCGGCGGGGGAGTGAAACCGACCGCGCGGGATTCGATGTCGGCCGGGTCGACCAGGACGTCCAGCGTGCCGTTGGCGACGTCGAGGCGGATCCGGTCGCCGTCGGCCACGAAGGCGATCGGCCCGCCGTCGACGGCCTCGGGCGCGACGTGCCCGACGCACAGGCCGGTGGTCCCTCCGGAGAACCGGCCGTCGGTGAGCAGCAGGACGTCTTTGCCCAGTCCGGCGCCCTTGATCGCTCCGGTGATGGCCAGCATCTCGCGCATGCCGGGGCCGCCCTTGGGGCCCTCGTAGCGGATCACCACCACGTCCCCGGCGGTGATGGTGCCGTCCTCGAGGGCATCCATCGCCGCGCGTTCGCCGTCGAAAACCCTTGCGGTTCCCTCGAAGACGGTCGCGTCGAAGCCGGCGGACTTAACCACCGCGCCTTCCGGCGCGAGGGAGCCGTGCAGGACCGTGATGCCGCCGGTGGGATGGATCGGGTTGTTCATCGCCCGCAGTACCTTGCCGTCCAGGTCCGGCGGCGCGATGTGGGCGAGGTTCTCGGCCATGGTCGATCCGGTGACGGTCAGCACGTCGCCGTGTAGCAGCCCGGCGTCCAGCAGGGCCTTCATGATCACCGGCACGCCGCCGATCCGGTCGACGTCGGTCATGACGTTCTTGCCGAACGGCTTGACGTCGGCCAGGTGCGGCACCCTGGAGCCGATCCGGGTGAAGTCGGCCAGGGACAGTTCCACCCGGGCCTCGTGCGCGATGGCCAGCAGGTGCAGCACCGCGTTGGTGGACCCGCCGAAGGCCATCACCACGGCGATGGCGTTCTCGAAGGCCTCCTTGGTCAGGATGTCGCGGGCGGTGATGCCGCGGCGCAACAACTCGACGACAGCCGCTCCGCTGCGCCGCGCGAACCCGTCGCGGCGGCGGTCGGTCGCCGGTGGGGCGGCGCTGCCCGGGAGCGACATGCCCAGCGCCTCCGCGGCGGTGGCCATGGTGTTGGAGGTGTACATGCAGACGCAGGCACCCTCGCCCGGGCAGATCGACCGCTCGATCGCATCG
>JAGQTO010000323.1 GCA_020439025.1 Mycobacterium sp.
CCGCAATCGCCCGCACGATGGCCAGCCCCAAACCGGCGCCGTCGGATCGTTTCCCGCCCGCGCCGCCTCGGGAGAAGCGGTCGAAGATTCGGCTGCGGTCGGCCTCGTCGATTCCCGGTCCGGAGTCGGCGACCCAGAACCTCAGCCAATCGCCGTCGTGCGCCGAACCGACACCGATCGGATCACCGTCGTTGGTGTAGCGGCAGGCGTTGTCCGCCAACGCGATCAGAGCCTGGGTTATCCGCTGGGGATCCAGTACCGCGCTCACCTCCGCGACCGACTGCAGCGTGAAATCGCGGTCGCCGAGAAGCGCCAACTTCTCGAAGGCTTTCCGGGTCAGATCACCGACGTCGACCAGCGTGGGCCGCAGGAACGCAGGCTGCTCGGCACGGGCGAGCAGCAGCAGGTCGGACACCATGCGATTCATCCGGTCCAACTCGTCGTCGACGAGGGCGACCGTCGCCACCACATCCTCGGGGTCGTTCGGATCGAGTACCTCGAGGTGTCCGCGCACGATGGTGATCGGGGTGCGGAGTTCGTGGCCGGCATCGTCGCTGAAACGCCTCTGCGCCTGCACCGCGGCTTCCACGCGGTCGAGCATGCCGTTGACCGTCTGCACGAGATCGCCCAATTCGTCGCCGTCGCCGGCACGGGCGGGAATGCGCTTCGACAGGTCGGTGTCGGTGATGCCGCGCGCGGTCTCGGCGACGTCCTTCAACGGTCGCAGGATGCGGCCGGCGATCATCCAGGCCGCCGCCGAGGCCAGGACCACGGTGCCGCCTCCGGCCGCGAGCATCAGCCTTGCCGCGTCGTCGGCACTGCGCCGTTCCCGGTTGGCGAAGAAGGCCGAGACGATCGCGCCACGCCCGGGCCGGCCCTGAAGGGTGACCGGAATGGCAAGGTAGCGGATCTCTCCGATGCCCGGATACTGATAGCTGCCTTGTTCCGGCGCGGTGACCGAGGCGACGCGTTCGGTGAACGCCGGGTCGTTCGCCAGCACCCGCGGGGTGCCCGGTTGTTGTCGGCTCTCGGTCAGGAAGGCGCCGTCGAGGTAGCCGAGGAACACCTCGTTGGGACGGGCGATGTTGTAGGCGATGGTCTCGCGGATGAGTTCTTCGACCGAGGTGAACGGGGCACCGGTGCTGGGGTTGATCCCTGGGCCGATCAGCTCGTTGAACTCCTCCACCTCGACCCGCAGCGCCCCGTCCATCCGGTCGTTGACGGTCGCCACCAGAAGCCGCCAGGTCGCGAAGCTGGCGACGACGAGGGCGGCCAGCATCAGCAGCAGCATCCAGCCGACGATCCGGGTGCGCGCGGCCGGCAGGATCCGGTTCACCACCCACCACCGGGTGGGCTCGGCGGAAGGCGCGACGCACTGCATGGCTGATTCGTCAGGGACTCAACCGCTCCACGACGACAGCCACCCCGAGCCCGGCCGCCCCGCTGACCGCGGCGACACCGTAGCGGCCGTCGCGGCGTTCGAGTTCCTCCAGGCAGCTACCCACCAGGATTGCCCCGGTCGCCCCGAAGGCGTGCCCCATGGCCATGGTGCCG
>JAGQTO010000324.1:0-479 GCA_020439025.1 Mycobacterium sp.
GTCTGCTCGCGCGGAGGACGGGGGGACGGGGATCAGTCGAACGACTTCCAGCCCGCCGCACCCGACCACGCCTTTCCGTCGAGCAGCACCTGCGGAGCTCCGGACCGCACCGCTCCGATGACCCGCCAGCCGTGCGGCGGATAGTCCGGGAAACACCCCACCAGTGCGTGATCCTCGCCACCGCCGAGAACCAACGCCCAAGGGTCCACCCCGGACGCGCGGGCCGCGGGGGTCACCTCGTCGACGTCCTCGCGCAATGCCGCGCCACGCAAATCCACCACGACACCGGAAGCGGCCGCGATATGGCCGAGGTCGGCCAGCAGTCCGTCGGAGACGTCGACCATGGCCTGTGCCCCCGCTTCCGCCGCCGCCCGGCCCTGACCGTAGGGCGGGCGCGGCACCAGATGCCGGACACGCAGCTCCCCGAAGTCGTCGACACCGTTGCGCAACAACGCGAATCCGGCCGCCGAGCGGCCGAG
>JAGQTO010000324.1:534-1598 GCA_020439025.1 Mycobacterium sp.
GCCCGCCAAGGTCACCCAACGCCGTCACCGACACCACCCACTGCGGACCCGCGACCAGGTCGCCGCCGACAATCCCGGCGCCGACGGCGGCCGCCTCCTCCCACATGCCGTCGGAGAGTTCCCGCACCCGGGCTGCCGGGGTGTCCGGCGGTCCGCCGAACCCCACGACGAAACCGGTGACGCGAGCACCCATCGCCTCGATGTCGGCGGCGTTCTGGGCGATCGCCTTGCGGCCGACGTCATGCGGAGTGGACCAGTCCAACCGGAAGTGGCTGCCCTCGACGAGCATGTCGGTGGTGACGACGACGCGACCATCGGGCGACTCCACCACGGCGGCGTCATCGCCCGGCCCCACCATGACCCCCGCCGGACGGTGCCGGCCGGCGACGAGTCGGTCGATGACGGCGAATTCCCCGACCTGCCGCAGCGTGGGACCTTCACTCTCTTCCACGCCGCACTCCCCTCCCCCGGCCCTGCGGTACCTTTGTTCCGCAGTCTAGGACGGCCCAGAAAGCGAGGAGATGACGGTGCAGGGCGATCGGGAGGACGCTCCGCCCCGCTGGCTGATGATCGCCGCGATTCTGCTGACCCTGACGGCACTCGGCACCGTGCTGGCGGTGGCGGCCTCCCGCCGCAGCCCGCCCGCACCGATTCCCATCGTGGCCGTTCCGGCCGCTCAGGCAAGCACGCCGGAATGCCGGGCGCTGCTGGGCCAGCTTCCCGACCGGCTTGGCGACTACCAGCGGGCTGCCACCGCCGATCCAACCCCCGCCGGTACCGCGGCCTGGCACTCGTATTCACGGAGCGAGCCGGTGATCCTGCGATGCGGGCTGAGCCGGCCGGCCGAGTTCGTCGTCGGGGCGCCGATCCAGATGGTCGATGACGTCTCCTGGTTCAGACTCGACGATCCGGACCTGCAACGCACCACCTGGGTGTGCGTGGACCGGCCGGTGTACGTGGCGCTGACCCTGCCGGACGGGTCCGGCCCGGCACCCATCCAGGACCTCTCCGATGTCATCGAACGCACCCTGACCCAGCAGCCGATCCGGCCCGGCCGGCTCTGA
>JAGQTO010000324.1:1655-10376 GCA_020439025.1 Mycobacterium sp.
ACCCCGCTGGCTCCCCACATCCGGGGGTACATCGAGATGGTGGTGAAGCCCGGCATGGTGTTGATCTCGTTGACCACCGGACCGTCGGCGGTGAGGAAGAAGTCCACCCGGGCCAGGCCCTGACAGTCCAGGGCGTTGAAGGTTCGGATGGCCAAGTCGCGCAACGTCTCCGCGGTGTCGTGATCGACCGCGGCCGGCACGTCCAGTTCGGCCGTGTCATCGAGGTACTTGGTCTCGAAGTCATAGACCCCACCGGGCACCCGGATCTCACCGATGGTGCTCGCCCGCACCGCGCCATCCGGGAACTCCAGCACACCGCATTCCAACTCCCGGCCCACGATCGCCGCCTCGATGACGACCTTCGGGTCATGCCGGCGCGCCTCGGCGATCGCGCCCGGCAGTTCCTCGGGGCGACAGACCCGGGTAACCCCGATCGAGGAACCTCCGCGCGCGGGTTTGACGAACAGCGGAAAACCCAGCCGCGCAATGGCATCCCCGGACGGGGCGCTCTGACGCGGCCGCAGAACGAGGTAGTCGCCGATCGGCAGTCCCGCGGCCGCGATCAGCTTCTTGGCGAACTCCTTGTCCATCCCTGCGGCGCTGGCCAACACCCCGGGGCCGACGTAGGGCAGGCCGGCCAGTTCCAGCA
Organism: Mycobacterium sp.; assembly: GCA_020439025.1. GTDB lineage: Bacteria > Actinomycetota > Actinomycetes > Mycobacteriales > Mycobacteriaceae > Mycobacterium. Next base: position 2,305 of record JAGQTO010000324.1, read on the forward strand.
GACCTTGGATGGTCCCGTCCTCGCCGTAGGGGCCGTGCAGGATCGGAAACACGACGTCGACCGAGGACAGGATCTCGCCGACATGTGCCAGCGGGCTCGCCGCCTCCCCCTCGACCTCCGGCAGCCGTCCGCCGGCGATGGTCAACTGATCGGGGTCGGCGTCGGCAAGCATCCACGAACCGTCCCGGCTGATGCCGACCGGCACGACCTCGAAACGGCTGGGGTCCAGATGACGCAGAATGCTGCCCGCCGACACGCAGGAGATCGCGTGTTCGGAGCTTCGACCGCCATAGACGACGGCCACACGGATTCGCCGGGCGGGAGTCACAAGCTCAACAGGCTACAGCCCGTCGGCATCGAGGGCATTGAGGACGTCGGCGACGAGGTCCTCGGTGTCCTCGATCCCCGCCGAGATCCGGGCGAACCCCTCCGGCACCGCATCGCCCCACCGTGCCCGTCGATCCACCGAGGTGTGCAGACCGCCGAAGCTGGTCGCGGCCACCAGCAGTTCGCTGTGCCGCACCAGGGCGTGAACGGCCTCCGCACCGGAGAGTTCGACCGACAGCAGGCCACCGAACCGGCGCATCTGGGTCAGCGCGACCGCGTGCGAGGGATCGGCGGGCAGGCCCGGGTAGCGCACCGATCGCACCTTCGGGTGGCCCTCCAATGCGACGGCCAGCGCCAGGGCGTTCTGGCACTGGCGGTCAAAGCGCAGCCCGAAGCTTCCGATGCTGCGCAGCAGCAGCCAGGCGTCGAAAGCACCCGGAACCGGGCCGGCGAGTGTGCGCTCGCGGTAGATCGCCGTCATCAGCTCGGGGTGGCTGCCGGCCACGTACCCGGCGAGCAGGTCGCTGTGTCCGGCCAGCGCCTTGGTCGCGCTGGCCACCACCAGGTCGGCTCCCAGCTCCAGTGGCCGCTGGCCGAGCGGGGTCGCCGCGGTGTTGTCGACCACCAGCCGGGCTCCGCGGCGGTGGCAGATCCCGGCCAGCCGGTGCAGGTCCACCACGTCCAATGCCGGATTGGTCGGTGTCTCGGCCAGCACCACATCGGCCTGCAGCGCGGCGTCGCAAAGCCGGTCGGCCATCACTTCGCGGACCGTGACGCCCAGCGGGGCAAGGCATTCGGTGGCGTAGCGGCGAACCTGGTGGTAACCGTCGGCGGGTACCACCAGCACCTGCCCCGGCGAGCACAACACCCGCAACGCGGCGGTGACCGCGGCCATGCCGGAGCCGAACGACACCGCTGAGGTGGCCTCCTCGAGTCCCGCCAGCGCCGTCTCAAGGCGGGTCCAGACCGGGTTGGAATACCGGCCGTAGACGTGGTCCTCGCTGCCCTCGGCGGCGGAGAGGTGGAAGGCCGACGCCGGGACCGGAACCGGCCCCACCGGCTGACCCGGCACGGCCTCGGAGTCGACCGCTTTGACGGTGCGGGTGGAATCGCCGAAGCGTTCTGTCATGTCATCACTGTCGTGTCATCACTCGGGTTTCGTGCTGCGGCCCAGCAGCAGGGCGACCGCCTCGTCGACGGACAACCCCCGGTGGCAGACCCGGTGCACGGCGTCGGTCAGCGGCATTTCGACGTCGTAACTGTTGGCCAGCGCGAGGATCGACGAGCACGAGGTGACCCCCTCGGCGACCCGACCGTGGTTGGCCTGACCGGCCTGCTCGAGGGTGTCGCCGCGGCCCAGGCACTGGCCGAAACGACGGTTGCGGGAATGCGCGGAGGTGCAGGTGGCCACCAGGTCGCCCACTCCGGCCAGTCCGGCCAGGGTCGCGGGCTTGGCGCCCAGTGCGATACCCAGCCGCATGATCTCGGCCAGCCCCCGGGTGATGATCGCGGCGGCGGTGTTCTCCCCCAGACCGACCCCGGCGGCCATCCCGGCGGCCAGCGCGATGACGTTCTTGCAGGCACCGCCGATCTCGGTGCCCACCACATCGGAATTGGTGTACGGCCGCAGGTATCCGGTGCTCAGGGCCCGCTGCAGCGCCACCGCCCGGGCCGAGTCCGAGCACGCCACCACGGTGGCGGCGGGTTGTTCCAGTGCGATCTCGTCGGCGAGATTGGGGCCGGAGACCACGGCCACCTGACCCTGCTCGGCGCCGGTCACCGCGACGATCACCTGACTCATCCGCATCAGCGTGTCCAACTCGATCCCCTTGGCCAGGCTGACCATGGTCGCCCCGGCGGCGATGTGGCCACGCCAGGCCTCGAGGTTGGCCCGCAGGGTCTGGGACGGCACCGCCAGCAGCACCGTGGACACCCCGTCGAGCGCCTCGCCCGGGTCCGGGGTCGCGCGGAGCGCCTCGGGCAGCGCGATGCCGGGAAGATAGCCGGCGTTGGTGCCGGCGTTGTTGATCTCCTCGGCGATCTCGGGGCGGCGGGCCCACAGCCGCACCTCCGCGCCCGCATCGGCCAGCACCTTGGCCAGCACGGTGCCCCAGGCGCCGGCTCCCATCACCGCCGCCGTTCCCAGTGCGCCGCTCATCGACCTCCGCACCTTCCCGCCCGAGCCGTTTCCCCGTCCACCTAATCACGCCCGGCGCTGGCAGGATGACGGCCATGGGCAAGGCGGGCGGTGTCGGACTGATCATCGCGGTCAAACGCCTCACGCGCGCCAAGACCCGGTTGGCGGCGCAGTTTCCGCCCGCCCAGCGGGAACGCGTCGTTCTAGCGATGCTGATCGACACCATCACCGCCGCCCGCGACGTGGTCGCGGTGAACGCGATCACCGTGGTGACCCCCGACGAGGTGGCCGCGGCCGCTGCCCGCGATCTCGGGGCGACCGTGGTCGCCGATCCCACCCCGCCGGGGCACCCGGACCCACTGAACAACGCCATCGGCGCCGCTTACCGGGAAGTGTCGGCTTCCATGCCGAATATCGTTGTTCTGCAGGGCGATCTGCCCGCTCTGCGGACCGGTGAGCTTGACGCCGCGCTGGCCGCCGCCGGTACTCATCCGCGCAGCTTCGTCGCTGACCGGCAGGGCAGCGGAACGGTGGCGCTGTTCGCCTTCGGGACACCCGCCGAGCCTCGGTTCGGCGCCGATTCGGCCCGTCGGCACCGTGATTCCGGGGCCGTCGAACTCGAGGGCGACTGGCCGGGCCTGCGTTGCGATATCGACACTCCGGACGACCTGGCCGAAGCCGGCCGGCTGGGACTCGGGAGGGCCACCGCCGACGCTCTCGGGTAACCGGGACGACGACCTCAGGTGAACATCCGGTGGGCGTGCACGGATTCGGTTGCAGCTCTCCCCGGGTGGCCGGTGATGAGGAATGATGATCTGCCATGACCGAGGCGCGCATCGAGACCGAACGACCCCCGCAGGGCCAGGCGCCGGAACCACCCCCGGCCGCGACGACCGTGCAGGCCGCGGATGCGCTGCCGGAGGACCGGTATCTCAACCGGGAGCTGAGTTGGCTGGATTTCAACAGCAGGGTTCTCACCCTGGCCGCCGACACGTCGCTACCGCTGCTCGAGCGGCTGAAGTTCCTGGCGATCTTCGCCACCAACCTCGATGAGTTCTACATGGTCCGCGTCGCGGGCCTCAAGCGCCGCGACGAGATGCGGCTGTCGGTGCGCTCGGCCGACGGCCTGACTCCACGTGAACAACTCCGGCTGATCGGCGAGCGCACCCAGCAGATCGCGATGCGGCACGCCCGGGTGTTCCTGGAATCGGTGCGTCCGGCACTGGCCGAGCACGGCATCCACATCGTCACCTGGTCGGACCTCACCGACGGCGAACGCAGCGAGTTGTCAACCTACTTCTCCGAGCAGGTGTTTCCGGTACTGACACCACTGGCCGTCGATCCCGCCCATCCGTTCCCGTTCGTCAGCGGACTGAGCCTGAATCTGGCTGTCGCGGTGCGTTCGCCCGGCGACGGCAGCGAGCGCTTCGCCCGGGTGAAGGTGCCCGACAACGTCGACCGCTTCGTCCGGCTCAAGAACAACGATCCCGACAGCGATATCGTGCGGTTCCTGCCGATGGAGGAACTCATCGGCGCGTTCCTTCCGGCGCTGTTCCCCGGTATGGAGATCGTCGAGCGGCACGCCTTCCGGATCACCCGTAACGCGGACATGGACGTCGAGGACCGCGACGAGGATCTGCTGCAGGCGCTAGAACGCGAACTGGCGCGGCGCCGGTTCGGGCCTCCCGTGCGACTGGAGGTCTCCGATGACATGAGCGAGTACATGCTCGGGTTGTTGCTGCGCGAACTGGACGTTCACCCCGGTGACGTGGTGCAGTTGCCCGGCCTGCTCGACCTGTCGGCGCTGTGGCAGGTCTACGCGGTGGACCGGCCCGCGCTGAAGGACAAGCCCTTCGTGCCGGCCACCCACCCGGCCTTCGGTGAGACCGGCAAGAGCATCTTCGCGACCCTGCGCGACGGGGATGTCCTGGTGCACCATCCCTACGAATCGTTCTCCACCAGCGTGCAGCGCTTCATCGAGCAGGCCGCAGCCGATCCCGACGTGTTGGCCATCAAGCAGACGCTGTACCGCACCTCCGGCGACTCACCCATCATCAATGCGCTGATCGACGCTGCCGACGCCGGCAAGCAGGTGGTCGCGCTGGTCGAACTCAAGGCACGCTTCGACGAGCAGGCCAATATCAAGTGGGCCCGTGCACTCGAGGATGCCGGAGTGCACGTCGTGTACGGCCTCGTCGGTCTGAAGACGCATTGCAAGACCTGTCTGGTGGTGCGCCGGGAGGGGTCGACGATCCGCCGTTACTGCCACATCGGCACCGGCAACTACAACCCCAAGACCGCCCGACTGTATGAGGACGTCGGCCTGCTCACCGCCGCACCGGAAATCGGCGCGGACCTGACCGATCTGTTCAATTCGCTGACCGGCTACTCCCGCAAGGTCAACTACCGCAACCTTTTGGTGGCCCCGCACGGCATCCGAACCGGCATCCTGGAACGCATCGACCGGGAGGTGGCCGCCCACCGGCAGACCGGAAACGGGCGAATCCGGATGAAGGGCAACGCGATCGTCGATGAGCAGATCATCGACGGCCTCTATCGCGCGTCCCAGGCCGGTGTTCGGGTCGAGGTGGTGGTGCGCGGTATCTGCGCCCTTCGCCCGGGAGTGCAGGGGTTCTCGGAGAACATCATGGTGCGCTCGATCCTCGGACAGTTCCTCGAGCACTCCCGGGTGATCCACTTCCGGGCGGCCGACGAGTTCTGGATCGGGAGCGCGGACATGATGCACCGCAACCTCGACCGCCGCGTCGAGGTCATGGCGCAGGTGAAGGACCGCCGGCTGACGTCCTATCTGGACGAGGTTTTCGAGTCCGCGATGCACCCGTCCACGCGCTGCTGGGAACTCGGCCCCGACGGCAGTTGGACCGCATCACCCACCGACGGCCGCGATGTTCGCGATCACCAGGTGTGGTTGATGGAAAAGCACCGCCAAGGCTGACCGGTCGATGGCACAGACGAAGAACAGGCCACCAGTACGGGCGGCCGGAGCGGTGTTGTGGCGACCCGGCGAGGACGCCGGCGAACCTTTGCTGGCCCTCATCCACCGGCCGCGATACGACGATTGGTCGATCCCCAAGGGGAAGATCGACCCCGGTGAGACCGAACCCGTTGCCGCCGTTCGCGAAATCTTCGAGGAGACCGGCCAGCGCGCCGACCTGGGCCGCCGGCTGAGCAGGATCACCTACCCGGTCCCCGTCGGCACCAAGATCGTCGATTACTGGGTGGCCCGCGCCAAGGGCGGCGACTTCACCCCGAGCAAAGAAGTGGACGAGATGGTGTGGCTTCCGCTCAAGGAGGCCACCAAACAACTCACCTATCCGCACGACCGCAAGGTGCTGGCGCAGTTCGCCAAGAAGTCCGCCGACACCAAGACCGTGCTGATCGTCCGCCACGGCACCGCCGGCCGCAAGTCGCGGTACAAGGGCGACGACCGTCAGCGTCCACTGGACGCCAAGGGCCGCGCACAGGCCACATCCCTGGTGCCGCAACTACTTGCCTTCGGCGCCTCCAAGGTCTACGCGGCGGATCGAGTCCGGTGCTTTCAGACCGTCGAACCATTGGCCCGGGAACTTGGGGAGGACATCACCGCCGAGCCCACGCTGACCGAGGAGGCCTACGCCGACCATCCGAAGAAGGCCCACAATCGGGTGCTCAAGATAGCCGAACTTCCTGGCACACCGGTGATCTGCACGCAGGGCAAGGTGATCCCGTACCTCATCGAGTGGTGGTGTGCCCGCGACGGGGTCACACCGGACAAGTCGCGCAACCGAAAGGGCAGCATATGGGTTCTGTCGCTGGATCGGGGTCGGCTGATCGCGGCCGATCACCTGCCCAGCCCGCTGGCCGCGACGGGCTCTCCCTGAGCTAGGGCCGCCCCAACGACGAACACGCCGCGAACCTTTCGGCCCGCGGCGCGCTCGCTTCAGTCGACGTCAGCCGCTCAACGGCGGCCCTTCTTGGCCGGCGCCTTCTTCGCCGTGGCTTTGGTGACCGGCGCCTTCTTGGCCGGGGATTTCGTTGCCGCCTTCTTCACCGGGGCCTTCGTCGCGGCCTTCTTGGCCGGAGCCTTGGCGACAGCTTTCTTCACCGGGGCCTTCGTCGCAGCCTTCTTGACGGTGGCCTTCTTCACCGGGGCCTTCGTCGCAACCTTCTTCACGGTGGCCTTCTTCACCGGAGCCTTCGTCGCGGCCTTCTTCACCGGAGCCTTTGTCGCGGCCTTCTTCACGGTGGCCTTCTTGACTGGGGCCTTCGTCGCGGCCTTCTTGACGGTGACCTTCTTCACCACGGCCTTCTTGACCGGAGCCTTGACGGCGGCCTTCTTCGCCGGGGCCTTCGATGCGGCCTTCTTCGCCACGGCGGTCTTCTTCACGGCGGCCTTCTTCGCCGCAGCCTTCTTCACGGCAGCCTTGGCTGCCGTCCCACCCACGGCTCCCCGCTTGACAGCGGGCCCTTCGGCCGGAAGTTTCTGCGCACCAGAGACGTACGACTTGAAGCGGGCTCCGGGTCGGAAAGCCGGGACAGAGGTGGGCTTCACCTTCACCGTCTCTCCGGTGCGCGGGTTACGCGCGACGCGCGCGGCACGACGGCGACGTTCGAAGACACCGAAACCGGTGATCGTCACGCTGTCACCCTTTTGGACAGCGCGCACGATGGCGTCGATCAGATGCTCCACGGCGTCATTGGCCTGGCGACGATCGGTGCCCAGCTTCTCCGTGAGGACGTCGATCAACTCTGCTTTGTTCATTCAAATCCTCCAGAACAGTGGTCCGTTCTGGACCGACTGGAAAATACGGTAAACCTTCGAATCCCAGATATCCAAGAGCCACGCGCAATTTCAGCAAAAGCACAAATGCGGATTTTCAGTCCGCTTGTCGCGCTTGCGGCCACGCACGGGTCGCCACAGCTATCCCCGACTGCCAGCCCACTCCAGCCGGAAAGCCGTTCAGGAATTGAGCGGAATGCGCGGTTTCCATTCGGGCCGAGACGCCTCGAATGCCTCGATCTCAGGTAGTTTTCGCAGCGTAAGGCCGATATCGTCGAGACCTTCCAACAGGCGCCAGGCCGTGTAGTCGTCAATGCTGAACGGCACCACGGCCGTTCCGGCGGTGATCGTCCGATCTTCAAGATTGACAGTGATTTCCAGCCCGGGATGCTGCTCGATGAGCTTCCAGAGCAGTTCGACGTCGTCCTGGGCCGCCTCCGCGGCCAGCAGCCCGGCCTTGCCGGCGTTGCCGCGGAAGATGTCGGCGAAGCGGGACGAAATCACCACCCGGAAGCCGTAGTCCATCAATGCCCACACCGCGTGCTCGCGCGAGGATCCGGTGCCGAAGTCAGGTCCGGCGACCAGCACCGAACCGCGGTCGAAAGGGGGCTGGTTGAGAATGAAGGAACCGTCCGCGCGCCAGGCGGCGAACAGTCCGTCCTCGAAACCCGTTCGGGACACCCGCTTAAGGTACTCGGCGGGGATGATCTGGTCGGTGTCAACATTGGAGCGGCGCAGCGGTACGCCGATTCCGGTGTGGGCGCGAAAAGCCTCCATGGTGCTGTCCTCTCCTGGTTCAGCTGTCGAGATCGGCCGGGGACGCCAGGG
>JAGQTO010000324.1:10443-13115 GCA_020439025.1 Mycobacterium sp.
CCTTCGAAGTTGCGGTTGGACGTCGAAGCGCAGCGTTGCCCGGGCGACAGTTGGTCGGGATTCATCCCGAGGCACATCGAACAGCCGGCGAGCCGCCATTCCGCACCGGCAGCGGTAAAGATCTCGCCGAGCCCCTCTTTCTCGGCCTGGGCACGTACCCGCATGGAACCCGGCACGATCAGCATCCGAACCCCGTCGGCCACCCGGCGGCCGCGCAGGATCTCGGCCACGGCGCGAAGGTCCTCGATCCGTCCGTTGGTGCAGGAGCCCACGAAGACGGTGTCGACCGGGATGTCGCGCATCGGGGTGCCCGGTCGAAGATCCATATACGCCAACGCCTTCTCGGCGGCCTGCCGTTCTGCGTCACTGCCCATGAGTTCGGGATCGGGAACCGACTCGGAAAGCGGGACGCCCTGACCGGGGTTGGTGCCCCAGGTGACGAACGGACTCAACGTGGCCGCGTCGATGTAGACCTCGGTATCGAACTCAGCACCATCATCGGTGCGCAGCCGGTCCCAGTCGGCGACCGCTGCGTCCCACTGCTCGCCGGCCGGGGCATACCTGCGGCCGCGCAGGAACTCGTACGTCGTCGCGTCGGGTGCCACCATTCCGGCCCGTGCGCCGGCCTCGATGCTCATGTTGCAGATCGTCATCCGGCCTTCCATCGACAGCGATTCAATGGCGCTGCCGCGGTATTCGATGACATGGCCCTGTCCGCCACCGGTGCCGATCTTGGCGATGACGGCCAGGATGATGTCCTTGGCCGTCACCCCGGGCGGCAACGCACCCTCGACGTTGACCGCCATCGTCTTGAAGGGCCGTAACGGAAGCGTCTGGGTGGCAAGCACATGCTCCACCTCGGAAGTGCCGATTCCCATCGCCAGCGCTCCAAAGGCGCCGTGGGTGGAGGTGTGGCTGTCACCGCAGACGATCGTCATCCCGGGCTGGGTCAGTCCCAGCTGCGGGCCCACCACGTGCACGATGCCCTGCTCCGGATCTCCCATCGGGTGAAGGCGGATGCCGAACTCGGCGCAGTTGCGCCGCAACGTCTCCACCTGCGTGCGGGACACCGGGTCGGCGATCGGCTTGTCGATGTCGACGGTCGGAACGTTGTGGTCCTCGGTGGCCAACGTCAGATCGGGACGGCGAACCGGGCGCCCGGCCAATCGCAGACCGTCGAAAGCCTGCGGGCTGGTGACCTCATGGATCAAGTGAAGATCGATGTAGATCAGGTCGGGTTCACGCGCGGCGCCGGTACCGGTTCCCGCCACCACGACGTGGTCGGCCCACACCTTCTCGGCCAAGGTGCGCGGGGTGCTCGAATCAGACATCTGCTCATCTCACAATGTGGGACTATTGTTTCTTGATATGAGACAGGATAGCGGCATCGGCGTTCTCGACAAAGCCGTGGGAGTGCTGTACGCAGTAGCCGAGACTCCCTGCGGGCTGGCCGAACTCTGCCGCCGGACCGGCCTGCCGAGGGCCACCGCGCACCGGTTGGCCGCCGGACTGGAGACACATCGTCTGCTGTCCCGCGACGAGTCAGGCCGCTGGCAGCCGGGCCCCGGGCTAGCCGAACTGTCCGCCCACCTGAGCGACCCACTGGTCGATGCCGCAGCCGCCGTCCTTCCGCAGCTTCGCGAGGTCACCGGGGAGAGCGTCCAGCTCTACCGTCGGGAAGGCGCCACCCGGGTGTGCATCGCGGCCCTGGAACCCCCTGCGGGACTGCGAGATACCGTGCCGGTCGGTGCGAGGCTGCCGATGACCGCGGGCTCGGGGGCCCGGGTGCTGCTGGCCTACAGCGACCCCGACACCCGTCGGCAGCTGCTGGACGAGGCGACATTCACCGAACGCACCCTGGCCGAGGTGCGACGCCGGGGCTGGGCACAGAGCGCCGCCGAGCGCGAACCGGGTGTCGCCAGTGTCTCGGCGCCGGTGCGGGACCGGGCCGGCGCGGTCGTCGCGGCGGTGTCGGTGTCGGGACCGATCGACCGGATGGGACGACAACCCGGCGCGCGATGGGCGGCCGACCTGTTGGCCGCCAGCACCGCCCTGACAGAACGGCTGTGACGCGAGGGCTGTGACGCGGGTCGGCCCACCTGGGAGACTGGCGCCATGGGCACCAATCAACGTTCGCAGATCGTCATGTCCAGAGCGGAGATCACCGACTTCGTGGCCCGCAGCCGCACCGGAACCCTGGCCACCGTCGGCCCCGGCGGACAACCACACCTGGTGGCCATGTGGTACGGCGTGATTGACGGTGAGATCTGGCTTGAGACAAAGCTGAAGTCGCAGAAGGTCGTCAATCTCAAACGGAACCCTCGGGTCAGCTTCCTCATCGAGGACGGCATGACCTACGACAGCCTTCGCGGAGTCTCCTTCGAGGGCGTCGCCGAGATCCACGATGACCCGGACTCCGTGTTCGCCGTGGGTGTCAGTGTCTGGGAGCGCTACAACGGCCCCTACACCGAGGATCTCAAACCGTCGGTGGACATGATGATGAACAAGCGGGTGGCGGTGCGCATCGTCTCCGGACGGGTGCGGTCCTGGGATCACCACAAGCTGGGACTGCCCGCGATGCCGGTGGCCGGGTCAACCGCACCGAATTCCCGACCGTGAGGCCCCCGAGCGTGCCCGCGCCAGACCGACGGGAGCCGATCCTTCAGGGCCGG
>JAGQTO010000325.1:0-263 GCA_020439025.1 Mycobacterium sp.
CCGGCAGGGAAAACGGCAGCGCCTTCTGGAACAGGGGCGCCAGCCCTACCCGGTTTCCGTCCCGCGCACCGCGTCGCTGGCCCAGGTCAGAGCCGCCCACCCCGATCTCGAGCCCGACACGGCGACCGGCGAGATCGTCGGGGTCACCGGCCGGGTGGTGTTCGCCCGCAACTCGGGAAAACTCTGCTTCGCCACCCTGCAGGAAGGTGACGGTGTCCAACTTCAGGCGATGATCAGCTTGGCCGGGGTGGGTGAGGACGCCC
>JAGQTO010000325.1:453-2361 GCA_020439025.1 Mycobacterium sp.
TCAGCGCTACGTCGACCTCATCGTTCGCCCGCAGGCCCGCGCGGTTGCCCGCCAGCGGATCGCCGTCGTCCGCGCGGTCCGCAACGGCCTGGAACGGCGCGGCTTCCTCGAGGTCGAGACGCCGATGCTGCAGACACTGGCCGGGGGCGCGGCGGCCCGGCCGTTCGTCACGCACTCCAACGCCCTCGACGCCGACCTCTACCTGCGGATCGCGCCGGAGTTGTTCCTCAAGCGCTGTGTGGTGGGCGGTCTGGAGAAAGTCTTCGAACTCAACCGGGTATTTCGTAACGAAGGCGCCGATTCCACCCATTCGCCGGAATTCGCCATGCTCGAGACCTACGAGGCGTGGGGAACCTACGACGATTCCGCGGTTATGATCCGCGAACTTATTCAGGGTGTGGCCGACGAGGCGATCGGAACGCGGCAGGTGCCATTGCCGGACGGAACTGTTTACGACCTGGACGGGGAATGGCCGTCGATCCGAATGTATCCGTCATTGTCCGAAGCCCTCGGTGAGGAGATCACGCCCGAGGCCTCCGCTGAATACCTTTTCGCCATTGCCGACCGGCTCGGCGTGGAGATTCCGCGTGATCGCGGCTACGGCCACGGAAAGCTGGTGGAGGAACTCTGGGAACACACCGTCGGCGACGGTTTGTGGGCTCCGACCTTCGTCAAGGACTTCCCGGTGGAGACGACGCCGTTGACCCGTCAGCACCGCAGTATCGAGGGCGTGACGGAGAAATGGGACCTCTATGTCCGCGGGATCGAGTTGGCCACCGGGTATTCGGAACTGGTCGATCCCGTCATTCAGCGGGAACGTCTTGAGGCCCAGGCCCGTGCGGGGGCTGCCGGGGACGACGAGGCGATGGCGCTCGACGAGGACTTCCTGGCCGCCATGGAATACGCGATGCCACCAACCACGGGAACCGGAATGGGGATCGACCGGCTGCTGATGGTCCTTACCGGGCTGTCCATCAGGGAGACGGTTTTGTTCCCGATTGTTCGACGCCACGGCAACTGAACTGCGCTTATTCGAATTTCTTGTAATTCACCGCATTTTTATGGCACATTATGCGGGCAAGCAATAACGGTCGTCGTTCGGCCAGTGCGCCCGGGAAACACCGGGCCGGAAAGTGCGGGGAGAATTCATGGCGAAGAAAGTGACAGTCACTCTCGTCGACGATTTCGACGGTTCGGGCCCGGCCGATGAAACAGTCGAATTCTCCATCGACGGCGTCAGTTACGAGATCGACCTCTCAGCCAAGAATGCCCAGAAACTGCGTGACGATTTCAAGCACTGGATCGACGCGGGCCGTCGGGTTGGAGGCCGTCGCCGCGGCCGCAACGGCAACCCGAGCAGGGGTGGTCGGGCCGCAATCGACCGCGAACAGAGTGCGGCGATCCGGGAGTGGGCGCGCCGCAACGGTCACAAGGTGTCCACCCGCGGCCGGATCCCGGCCGAGATCATCGAAGCCTTCCACGCCGCGTCCTGAGTCAGCCGGCCCGGATTTCGCTCGCCGCGAAGCGGTCTTTGCGGGTCCGGGAAACCAATCGACTCCCTGCGACGTTGCACTGCTGTGTCCGTGATGACGGATGGGTCGGGTAAGCAGGTGAGAGCACCGCTGGGCACCGCCCACTAGAGTGGACGCACAGGTGCTCGGTGACTACCGTCGCACCAGGTGATGGAGGGCAGGTAACAGGCGATGTTCGAGAGATTTACCGACCGCGCCCGCAGGGTCGTCGTCCTGGCTCAGGAAGAAGCCCGGATGCTCAACCACAACTACATCGGCACCGAGCACATCCTGCTGGCGCTGATCCGCGAGGACGAGGGCGTTGCCGCGCAGGTGCTGGTCAACCTCCGCGCCGAACTGACCCGGGTCCGCCAGCAGGTCATCCAGCTGCTGCCGG
>JAGQTO010000326.1 GCA_020439025.1 Mycobacterium sp.
CCAGAGCGTCTCGTAGGTGACCAGTTTGCGGTAGGCCTGGTCCCACACGAAGGACTTGAAGGACGTCTGCGACTTTCCGGCGCCGACGTTCTGCTCGACCCTGAGCACCACCGAGAGCTGGCCGCGCGGAGGCACGAACGAGTTGTATGTCGCCGCGTTGATGTCCAGCGCATAAGGAGCGGTGCGCGGGGCCGAGGATTTCGCCACGTTGAGGAAATCGTCGCGGGTCTGTGCGACGAACTTGGTCACCGACTTCATGTCGGGGAAGTCGCTGGGGAAGTTGATGTCGACGGTGTAGCCGGGGTCGGCCAGAACGATCTGGCACACGTTTCCGGTGTCAATGCCCTTGATCTCAGTGCAGTAATTCTTCGGTTTGGCCCCGGCGACCGGCGAGGCGACCACGACCATGGCGGCGGCCGCCACTGCTGCTGCACGTGCGAGAAACACGCCGTCAAACTACCGATTCCCCGGAGGGGATGCGAACCGTCCCCGCACGAGCGGAAAGTTCGGCTGGCGGCCGTGGTTCCCACCAGCCCGCTCACTCGGCCCGACCGGCGCCCTTCGGCTTTGCGACGAACTCCTGCTCGGGACGCCCGGTGGTGCCGTACCGCAAACCGACCTTGACCTCATCGCCGGTGGCCAGGGCGGCGAGGTAACGCTGGGCGGTCGCTCGCGAGACCCCGATCTCGGTGGCCACCTCCGCCGCCGACATCGGTGCGTCGGCGTCCTCGAGGGCCCTCAGCACACGTTCCCTGGTGGGCGAGGGGGCCACCGCGGGCGGCTGCCGAGCCGAGACGCGGGGACGCAACGCATCCAGGGCGGCGTCGATGTCACCGGGCCCGAGGTTGCTTCCGGACAGGATCCGCCGGTATCGCGAGTAGCCGGACAGTCGCGCGGCAAGTTCGGTGGGGGCGAAGGGTTTGACCAGATAACCGAAGGCCCCCGCCGCGACGGCGGCACGAATCGTCTCGGACTCGGTTGCCGCGCTCAGCACGATCTTGTCGCAGTGCAGCTCGCGGATGAGGTCGATTCCGGACCCGTCCGGTAGGTAGACGTCGACGAGCGCGAGGTCGACAGGTCCGGCCTCGCGGGCCGCAGCCATTGTGTTGACCGTGGCCGCCACCGTGAAGCCCGGCAGCGCCTCGACGATTCCCGCGTGCATGTTGGCGACCCGGAAGTCGTCCTCGATGACCAGCACCGTGAAATCGGCGTTGCTCACTGGGCCTCCTCGGCCATCACGCCCGGCAACCGGGCGATGAACTCCGCGCCGCACAACTCCGCGTCCGGACTTCCCGGGCTGGACAGCCGCACGTCGCCGCCCAGGGCCCGGGCGATCTGGCGGGACAGCGCCAGGCCGATCCCGCGCCCACCGGGCAGATCGGAGTCCGGCTTGGTCGAAGCGCCCTCGACGAAGACCTGATCGACGAAATGCTCCGCGACACCGTGGCCGCTGTCGCCGACGGTGATATGCAGAGTCGAATCCTCTTGCAGCAGTTCGACATCCACCACTTTCGTGTCGCTGTCGCCGGCGCGCACGGCGTCGATCGCGTTGTCGAGCAGGTTGCCGAGCACGGTGGTGACGTCCACGGGGAAGGCCACCCAGCCTGGCGCCCAGGTGTTCTCCCCGATCCGCAGCGTCGCCCCGGCCTCCCTGGCCACCGCCGCTTTGGCGGCGAGGAAAGCCTGCAGGAACGGGTCACGGATGGTGTCGAGACCCGGCAGCGCCGTTCCCAGCGGCCCCGAGCCGAGCAACTCCTGCAGGTACCGCATGGCCTCGTCGGTGTGCCCGCTGTGCAGCAGGCCGCTGAGCAGATGCAGCCGGTTGGCGAACTCGTGGCGTTGAGCGCGCAGCACCGTGGTCATCAACTTGACCGCGTCGAGCTGGCGGGTGAGCAGTTCGACGTCGGTGCGGTCCCGCACGATCAGCACCGTTCCCAGTTCGCGTCCTTCCCTGGACACCGGCCGCGCCGAAACCACCAGCACATGCTCCCCGACGGTGGCGACCGTCGGCGTCGATTCGCAGGATCGCAGAACCTCCAGCACCCGCGGAGTCAGCCCGATCTGGTCGACGGGGTGTCCCACGGCGGCGCCGATCTCGAGCAGCCTGGATGCTTCGTCGTTGACGAAGGTGGTGTTGCCCTTGGCGTCGGCGGCCAGCACGCCCTCACCAATGCCGTGCAGCACCGCCTCCTGGGTGCGCACCAACTCGGTCATCTCCGGGGGCTGAAGGTCCAGGGTCTGCTCCCGCCAGCGGCGGGCCAGCAGAACACACAACACCACTCCGAGCAGCAGGGCGGGGCCGCCGGTAATGGCCGCCCCGCGCTGATTGCTTCGCAACAGTTCGTACACCGACGACGTCGACATTCCGACGCTGACCTGACCGACCACTCGGTCGGAACCCGGCGCCAGCACCGGAACCTTCGCCCGGATCGAGGGCCCGAGGGTGCCGGTCTGCTGGACGACTTGTTCTCCACCACTCAGCGCGGACGGATCGGTGCTGACCCGCTTGCCCAGTTCCTCGACGTTCGGATGGGACAGCCGGATGCCGCGGTCATTGGTGATCACCACGAACAGGGACCCGGTGCCGAGGCGGACCTGCGTCGCGACCCTTTGCAGCGGCCCCCGCGCCAGCTCCGCGGCCGGCGGCGTGCCGACGGCGTCGTAGTGGGCGACCTCCTCGCGTACCGCCGGCACGGAGGCGAGCACCCGTGCGATGTCGAGCGACCGATGACCGTATTCGTCGATCAACCGGTGGTGGAGCACCACTCCGGCGAGTGCGAACGCGACTCCCAGGGTGAGGGCAACCACCGCGAGCTGCAGCAGCAGGATCTGCGTTGCCAGCCGCACATCGATGCGGTGCTTGCTTGCCACCCCGGAAGCTTAACCGGCCGGCTAAGCAGAATGAGCAAAAGCCCCGTCGGCAACCTCGTCGAGCCATCCGGACGCGGCGTCGATAAACGCCGAACGCAGCACCCCGAGGTAATCGTGCACCGAGTGGCGACCCTCCGGGGTGTCCGGGAAGGAGACCGTGACGATGGTCTGGTCGGCGTTGCGAGTGACCCACATGTTGAAGCCGCCGTGGGACAGCTCGTCGATGTAGAGCCCGAACCGGTTGGCGTTGGCGTCATAAAGCCTGCGGAAGTCGAACAGCGACACCATCATCGACGGCCGCCCGGGCGGGGTAACACCGAGTTCGTCGGCCGAGGCGAGATCCAGCGCGCGCTCGAACGGGACGGTCGACAGGTGGCGGTTGGCGTCGAAGGACTTTTGTGCCGCCCGGGCCATCTGACCGAAGTCTCCGTCCTCGACGGGGACCGAAACCGGGAAGACGCTCGCGTACCAGCCCGCGCTGAACGCCTGCGCCTCGCCGGTCCGGGTGTCCGAGGGGCTGAAGGTGTGGAAGGTCTCGGTCCCGGTGATCGAGTGGTCGGCGATGGCCGCGCACGCCATCACACCGCCGCTGAACCGCGCGCCCGCGGCGCGGCAGGCGGTGTCGAACGCCTCGGTCTGCTGCGCGTTGAGCAGTTCCACGGTGATGACCCGCCCGGCACTGGTGGTGGAGGTGTCGCCCAGGTCCAACGGGAAGCCCGGCCAGTCTCCGTCGACATCGGCGGCGAACTCGGTCCAGTCCTTGATCGGCCTGGAGTCCATTGTCATGGCCTCCACCTGCATGCCCTGCCGCGCGGTGAAGTCACGGTAGCCGGCGGTCTGCGGCAACGGGTTGGGAAGTTCGTGCACCAGAGCCTGGTAGGTGAGGTGGATGTCGCGATAGATCAGAACACCGGAAGACCCGTCGCTGTGCAGATGGTCGATGCTGGCGTAGACGGTGAAGTGGTCCGCCTTCTGCACGACGCCGAAAGTGAAGCAGTCCCAGTCCAGGGTGCCCGGGGTCGCGGCCACCACGTGGTTTCGGATCTCGTCCTCGTCCATGAAACCCAGGGCGGTGGGAACGAACTCAATGAGCGCGGGGTCCTGAACGGTCCGCCGGGTGATGATCCCGGCGTCGTCGCCCTCGACATCGAAAGCGCTGTGGTACGTGTCGTG
>JAGQTO010000327.1 GCA_020439025.1 Mycobacterium sp.
ATCATCGGCTGCGCGAAGGACGACATCAAGAAGGCGCTGGCCGCCTCCACCATGAGCCAGATCGGCTACATGGTGCTGGCCGCCGGACTCGGCCCGGCCGGCTACGCGGTGGCGATCCTGCACCTGCTCACCCATGGTTTCTTCAAGGCCGGGCTGTTCCTCGGCGCGGGATCGGTGATGCACGCGATGAGCGATGAGACCGATATGCGCCGCTACGGCGAATTGCGCGCGGTGCTGCCCATCACCTTCGTCACCTTCGGGCTGGGCTATCTGGCCATCATCGGGGTGCCCCCGTTCGCCGGCTTCTTCTCCAAGGACGCCATCATCGAGGCGGCCTTCAACGCCGGCGGGCTTCGCGGCGTGCTGCTGGGCGGCGCCGCCCTGCTCGGCGCGGCGATCACCGCCTATTACATGACCCGGGTGATGCTGCTGACCTTCTTCGGCACCGCGCGCTGGACCGCCAAGATCGCCGACAAGTACCCGCACGAGTCCCCGCCGGTGATGACCGCACCGATGATCGTGCTGGCCATCGGCTCGGTCGGTGCCGGTGCTGTGTTGGCCCTGGGGCACACCCTGGCGCGCTGGCTGGAACCGGTCGTCGGGACCCACGAAGCCCACCACGCCGTGCCGGCCTGGGTGACCACCGTCGCCGCCCTGACCGCCGTGGCGGTGGGCGTGGCGATCGCCTACCGGCAGTACGCCAACCGCAGGGTGCCGCAGACCGCCCCGCAGGACGTCTCGGCGCTGACCCTGGCCGCGCGACGGGACCTCTACGGCGACGCGGTCAACGAGGCGGTCTTCGAACGCGGCGGACGTCAGGTGACCCGGACGCTGGTCGCCGTCGACGATGTCGCCGTCGAGGGCGCGGTGAGCGGTCTGGCGACCGCCGTCGGCCGGGTCTCCGACGGCCTGCGCGGCCTGCAGACCGGGTTCGCCCGCTCCTACGCCCTGACAATGCTGGCCGGCGCGGGCTTGTTCGCCGGCGCGGTCCTGATCACGGCGATGTGGCGGTGATCCGGTGACCTTCCCCATCCTGAGCGCGCTGTGGGCGGTCCCGGTGCTGGGCGCCATCGCCATCCTGCTGCTGCCGGCCTCGATGCGAACCGCCGCCAAGTACGGCGGCCTGGCGGTGTCGCTGGCGGTGCTGGGCCTGGCGCTGGTGCTGGCCACCCGGTTCGACCCGTCCGGTCAGCGCTACCAGTTCGTCGAGAACCACCCGTGGATCGAATCCTTCGGAACCGGATACATCCTCGGCGTCGACGGGATCGCCCTGGCCCTGGTGGTGCTCACCGCCGTGCTGATGCCGTTGCTGCTGATCGCCGGTTGGAACGACGCCGACGCCGCCCCCGGGACCGCGGTCCGCTGGACGCACGGCTACGTGGCACTGATGCTGGCCGTCGAGGGCATGGTGCTGATGTCGCTGGTCGCCCTGGACATCCTGCTGTTCTACGTGTTCTTCGAGGCGATGCTGATCCCGATGTACTTCCTCATCGGCGGCTTCGGCGGGGCGGACCGGTCCCGTGCGGCGGTGAAGTTCCTGCTCTACAACCTCTTCGGCGGGTTGATCATGCTGGCCGCCCTGATCGGTCTGTACGTGGTGACCGCCAACAGCAAGGCCTTCGACGGCGGAACCTTCGACTTCCGCGGGATCGCCGACGCCGTCGCCGACGGCAGATTCGTCATGCAACCGGCGGTGGCCCACGCCATCTTCCTGGGCTTCCTGTTCGCCTTCGCCGTCAAGGCACCCCTGTGGCCGCTGCACCGCTGGCTGCCGGACGCCGCCGTGCAGGCCACCCCCGCCTCGGCGGTGCTGATGATGGCCGTTATGGACAAGGTCGGCACCTTCGGGATGCTGCGCTACTGCCTGCCGCTGTTCCCGGACTCCGCCACGTTGTTCCGGCCCATGGTGATCACGCTGGCGGTCATCGGCATCGTCTACGGCGCGATCCTGGCGATCGGCCAGACCGACGTGATGCGGCTGATCTCCTACACCTCGATCAGCCACTTCGGGTTCATCATCCTGGGCATCTTCGTGATGACCAGCCAGGGCCAGTCCGGCTCCACGCTCTACATGGTCAACCACGGCATCGCCACCGCGGCGCTGTTCCTGATCGCCGGGTTCCTGGTCAGCCGTCGCGGCACCCGGGCCATCGCCGACTACGGCGGGGTGCAGAAGGTGGCCCCGGTGCTGGCCGGCACCTTCCTGATCGCCGGGCTGGCCACCCTGTCGCTGCCCGGAATGGCCCCCTTCATCAGCGAATTCCTGGTGCTGGTGGGCACCTTCACCCGCTACCCGGTCTTCGCGGTGCTCGCCGCCTCCGCCCTGGTGCTCTCGGCGGTGTACGTGCTGTGGATGTACCAGCGGATGATGACCGGCCCGGTCACCGCCGGCAACGAGGCGATCTCCGACCTCAAGAAACGCGAACTGGTGGTGGTAGCCCCGTTGATCGCGCTGCTGCTGGCGCTGGGCGTCTACCCCAAGCCCGCACTGGACGTCATCAACCCCGCCGTCGAGGACACGCTGACCTCGATCCACCAGTCCGACCCGGCGCCCACACTGACGGCGGGAGGTTCGCGGTGACCACGGCGATCCCCACGCCCAGCATCGAATACGGCGTCCTGTCCCCCATCCTGATCGTGCTCGGGGTCGCGGTCGCCGGTGTGCTGGTCGAGGCCTTCGCCCCCCGGCGGGCGCGGTACGCCACCCAAGTGACCCTGAGCGTGAGCGGGCTACTGGCCGCGTTCGGAGCGCTGGCGCAGGTCTACCGAGACACCACGGCCGGCCGCACCGCCGCTGTCGGTGCCGTGGTCATCGACCGGCCCGGGCTGTTCCTGCAGGGCGCCATCCTGCTGATCGGTGTGCTCGGTGTGCTGCTGATCGGTGAGCGACGCAACGGATTCGACTCCGGCGCCGAAGGGCTGGATGCCTTCACCCCACAGGCTTCGGCAAGCCCCGGCAGCCTCGCCGAAGCCGTGGCGACCAAGGCGCGCAACGCCCAGACCGAGGTGTTCCCGCTGACCATGTTCGCCGTCGCCGGCATGATGCTCTTCCCCGCAGCCGGGGACCTGCTGACCATGTTCATCGCCCTCGAGGTGTTGTCGCTGCCGCTGTACCTGATGTGCGGCCTGGCCCGGTACCGGCGGCTGCAATCCCAGGAAGCGTCGCTGAAGTACTTCCTGCTGGGCGCGTTCTCCTCGGCGTTCTTCCTCTACGGCATGGCCCTGCTGTACGGCTACGCGGGAACCCTGAGCCTCACCGGCATCGCCGATGCGCTGAACACGGGCGGCGACGGCAATTCGCTGGCGCTGATCGGCGTCGGACTGGTGGCGGTCGCCCTGTTGTTCAAGGTCGGCGCGGTGCCGTTCCACTCCTGGGTGCCCGACGTGTACCAGGGCGCGCCCACCCCCATCACCGGGTTCATGGCCGCGGCCACCAAGATCGCCGCGTTCGGTGCGCTGATGCGGGTGCTCTACGTCGCGGTGCCGGCGCTGGCCGAGGACTGGCGGCCCGCCCTGTGGGTGGTGGCGATCCTGACCATGGCGCTCGGCACCATCGCCGCGATCAGCCAGAGGGACGTCAATCGCATGCTGGCGTACTCGGCGGTGGCGCACACCGGCTTCATCCTCACTGGTGTGATCGCCGGCAACCCCGCGGGGGTGTCGGGCACCCTG
>JAGQTO010000328.1 GCA_020439025.1 Mycobacterium sp.
GTCTCGGACCTGGTCGCCGCGGTCAGCCCGGATCGCCCCGACCAGCACCTCGGCGAGTGTGACCGCGCTGGCTGCGAACTCGTCATCGCAGTTGTCCCGCATGATGCCGGTCGCTCGAGCGTGGTGGTCGTCCGCACTCTCCAGGTGCGCGATGAGGACACTCGCGTCCAGGATGATCACTCGGGCCAGTCCTGGCGAACGTCATCCAGATACCCGGGCCCGTAGACGCCGCTGAGGATGCCGGAGGTCCGTTCAACGGCCCGGCGGCGACCTTCGGCAGCGGTGCTGCGCCGCGCCTGGAGGGCTTCTTCACCGGTGAGGATGAGCCGGCGCAGCAAGGCGCCCGGTTTGTCGGCCAACTCAGGCCAGACCTCCCGTGCCGCGTCAAGGGCTGCCGCGATGTCGTCGGTTTCGGTAACCGCGTGGCGACGATGGGCGGTCGGCATGCCAAAGTGTAACACCAAAGGGACTAGTGTTACACCGACTCTATCAGGCCTCCAGGTTCTGCAACCGGACCTGGCCCCGGGCGACCAGTCGATCCCGATCGTCGCGAATGCTCACCTGCCACAACTGCTGGCGGCGGCCGCGGTGCACCGGTTCGGAGACGCCGTAAACGGTGCCTTCAGTGACCGCACGCAGGAAGTCGGTGCTGTTGTTCACCCCCACGACGTGTCCGCCGCCGTTCGCCGAAAGCCATACGTAGGCCGACACGCTGGCCAGGGACTCGACCACCGAACACCAGACACCGCCATGGACGATGCCCATCGGCTGCAGCAGCGTAGGCTTAACTGTCAGTTCCGCTCGGACGCCGTCGGGGGTGACCTCGATGTAGGTCAGGCCGATCTCGGTGTCGAACGGCGCGGTGAGCGGGTCGGGACGGGTGGGATCCGGTTGCACGGCTTCGTGTCTACACCTACCGACGGCGCCGACCAGTCCGGGGGGCGGCGTTGTGAGGACGGCCACAGCAGCGCCGCGAACGTGCGGAGCACGGAACTTTGCGGGCGCTGCGGGGAGTTAACCGACCGAATCCCGGGTACGACGTTCGGTAGTAACCGCGAGTAGCCTTGATCGCGATGGAGATGGGGACATGGCCAAGCTGACCGGCCTCGGCGAGTTGGAACGCGCCGTGATGGACCATCTTTGGGACGCCGCGACGCCGCAGACGGTGCGGCAGGTGCACGAGGCACTCGCCGCACGCCGCGAACTGGCCTACACCACCGTGATGACCGTGTTGCAGCGCCTGGCCCGCAAGGGCCTTGTGATCCAGATCCGAGCGGACCGCGCCCACCAGTACACCCCGGCGCACGGCCGCGACGAACTGGTCGCCGGGCTGATGGTCGACGCACTGGATCAGGCCGCCGACTCCGTTGACCGGCGGGCCGCGCTGATGCATTTCGTCGGCAGGGTGGGCGCCGAGGAGGCCGACGCCCTGCGCCGAGCGCTGGCCGACCTGGAAGCCCGGGACACCCGCGGCTGACCGAGAAAATCCGCTGCCCGATCCGCTGGCGACGCACCGTCGGCTAGGGGAGACTGGCAGGCGTGTCAGCGCTGGTCTTTACGCTCCTCGCGCTCGCACTCGTCGGCCCGGTCCCGGCTCTCCTCGCCCGAGCGTCCTGGCCGATGCGTGCTCCGCGCGCCGCGGTGGTGCTGTGGCAAGCCATCGCTGTGGCGGCGGTGCTGTCGGCGTTCAGCGCCGGCCTGGCCCTGGCGGCCCGATTGTTCGTCCCCGGGCCCGATGGCCGGCCGACCGCCGACGTCCGAGCGGAGATCGCCGCCCTCGGCTGGCCGCTGTGGTTGGCCGCGGTGGGGGTCTTCGCCCTCACGCTGCTGATCGGCGCCCGGCTTGGCGTCGCCGTCTGTCAGGTGGCGATCGGCACCCGGCGGCGCCGGGCGCGCCACCGCATGCTGGTCGATCTGGTCGGCGAACGCCGCACGGAACTGGGCGGGGCCAGGGTGCTCGACCTGGCGGAGCCCCTCGCCTACTGCCTGCCCGGTATGCGCAGCCGGGTGGTGCTCAGCCGCGGCGCGCTCTCGGCGCTCACCGATGAGGAACTGGCCGCGATCCTGAGCCACGAACGGGCGCATCTTCGGGCCCGTCACGACCTCGTGCTCGAGGCTTTCACCGCCGTGCACACCGCCTTCCCGCGATTCGTGCGCAGTGCCAGCGCCCTGAACGCCGTCCGATTGCTGGTCGAACTGCTGGCCGACGACGCGGCCGTGCGCTCGGCCGGACCCCGACCGCTGGCCAGGGCGCTGGTCACCTGCGCGTGCGGGCCGACCCCCGCGGGTGCGCTGGCCGCCGGCGGCCCCACGACGGTGATCCGGGTGCGCCGGCTGTCCGGGCCGCCCAACAGTCGCTGGTTGTCCCTGGCGGCCTACAGCGCTGCCGCGGCCGTGCTGGTCATACCCACCATCGCCGTCGCCGTTCCGTGGCTCACCGAACTGCAGCGGCTCTTCCAGGCCTGACACTGCCCCCCACCCACCGAAAGGCGCACCCTTTGAGTACCTCGCAGCAACCCACCGCCCAGATCGGCGTCACCGGACTGGCGGTGATGGGGTCCAATATCGCGCGGAACTTCGCCCACCACGGCTACACCGTCGCGGTGCACAACCGCTCGATCGCCAAGACCGACGCCCTACTGGCCGAGCACGGATCGGAAGGCAACTTCGTGCGCTCGGAGACCATCCGGGAGTTCCTGGACGCGCTGGAACGCCCGCGCCGGGTGCTGATCATGGTCAAGGCCGGCGAGGCGACCGACGCGGTGATCAACGAACTCGCCGACGCCATGGAGCAGGGCGACATCATCATCGACGGCGGCAACGCCCTTTACACCGACACCATCCGGCGCGAGNNNCGCGAGAAGGCCATGCGCGAGCGTGGTCTGCACTTCGTCGGCGCCGGCATCTCCGGCGGCGAGGAGGGCGCCCTCAACGGGCCCTCGATCATGCCGGGCGGGCCCGCGGAGTCCTATGAGTCGCTGGGCCCGCTGCTGGAGGAGATCTCCGCGCACGTCGACGGGGTGCCGTGTTGCGCGCACATCGGACCCGACGGAGCCGGCCATTTCGTCAAGATGGTGCACAACGGCATCGAGTACTCCGATATGCAACTCATCGGCGAGGCCTACCAACTGCTGCGCGACGGTCTGGGCCTGAGCGCCGGCCAGATCGCCGATGTCTTCACCGAGTGGAACTCCGGGGATCTGGACAGCTTCCTGGTCGAGATCACCGCCGAGGTGCTCCGCCAGATCGACGCCAAGACCGGCAAACCCCTGGTCGATGTGATCCTCGACGAGGCCGAGCAGAAGGGCACCGGCCGCTGGACGGTCAAGTCCGCGCTGGACCTCGGGGTTCCGGTGACCGGGATCGCCGAGGCGGTGTTCGCCCGCGCGCTGTCCGGGTCGGTGCCGCAGCGGCGGGCCGTCGCCGGGATGGCCTCCGGGCATCTGGGCCAACGGCCCACCGACACACAGCAATTCATCGACGACGTCCGCCAGGCGCTGTACGCCTCGAAGATCATCGCCTACGCCCAGGGCTTCAACCAGATCCAAGCCGGCTCGGAGGAGTACGGGTGGGGCATCACCCCCGGCGTGCTGGCCACCATCTGGCGCGGCGGCTGCATCATCCGGGCCAAGTTCCTCAACCGGATCAAGGAGGCCTTCGACGCCGACCCCGATCTGCCGACGCTGATCGCGGCGCCGTACTTCCGCAGCGCGATCGAATCGGCCATCGACAGCTGGCGCCGGGTGGTAGTGACCGCCACCGAACTGGGCATCCCGATTCCCGGGTTCTCCTCGGCGCTGTCCTATTACGACGGGCTGCGTACCGACCGGTTGCCCGCCGCGCTGATCCAGGGCCAGCGCGACTTCTTCGGCGCCCACACCTACGGCCGTATCGACGCCGACCCCGCCGCGCGGTTCCACACGCTGTGGAGCGGCGACCACAGCGAGGTCGTCCTCTAGTTTCTCTGCGCGAGCAGACACAAACGACCCCCGCACGCCCGGCGTGTCGGGGTCTTTTGTGTCTGCTCGGCCGGGGGAAGCGGGGCACTAGGCTCTAGCCCGTGCGCTTCCTTGACGGTCACCTGCCCGCTCACGACCTGACCTACAACGACGTCTTCGTCGTGCCCGGCCGCTCCGAGGTCACCTCGCGCTTCGACGTCGACCTGTCCACCTCCGACGGCACCGGAACCACCATCCCGGTGGTGGTGGCCAACATGACCGCGGTGGCCGGGCGACGGATGGCCGAGACGGTGGCCCGTCGCGGCGGCATCGTCGTGCTGCCCCAGGACCTGCCGATCGAGGCGGTCAGCGAGACAGTGAATTTCGTCAAGAGCCGCGATCTGGTGGCCGATACCCCGGTCATCCTCTCCCCCGACAACTCGGTGTCCGACGCCGTCGCGCTGATCCACAAACGCGCCCACGGCGCGGCGGTCGTGGTTGACGATCGGCACCCGATCGGTCTGGTGACCGAGGCGGCCACCGCCGGGGTGGACCGGTTCGCCCGGGTGCGCGATATCGCGGCGACAGACTTCGTCACCGCGCCACTGCACACCGACCCTCGGCGGGTGTTCGAACTCCTCGAGCACGCCCCGATCGGGGTGGCGGTGCTCACCGCGCCGGACGGCTCCCTCGGCGGGGTGCTCACCCGAACCGGCGCGGTGCGCGCGGGCATCTACTCCCCCGCGGTCGACGCGAAAGGCAGGTTACGGATCGCCGCGGCCGTGGGCATCAACGGCGACGTGGCCGCCAAGGCCACGGCGCTGGCCGAGGCAGGGGCCGACGTGCTGGTCATCGACACCGCCCACGGTCATCAGACCAAGATGCTGGAGGCGATCAAGGCCGTCGCCGCACTCGGCACGGGCATCCCGCTGGTGGCCGGCAACGTCGTCTCCGCGCAGGGCACCCGCGACCTCATCGGCGCCGGCGCCTCGATCGTGAAGGTCGGTGTCGGCCCCGGCGCGATGTGCACCACCCGGATGATGACCGGCGTTGGCCGTCCGCAGTTCTCCGCGGTGCTCGAATGCGCCTCGGCGGCAACCGAACTCGGCGGGCGCGTCTGGGCCGACGGCGGCGTGCGCCACCCGCGCGACGTGGCGCTGGCGCTGGCGGCCGGCGCCTCCAACGTGATGATCGGTTCCTGGTTCGCCGGCACCTACGAGTCCCCGGGCGACCTGATGTTCGACCGGGACGGTCGACCCTACAAGGAGAGCTACGGGATGGCCTCCAAGCGTGCCGTCGCCGCCCGAACCGCCGCCGACAGCGGGTTCGATCGCGCCCGAAAGGCACTGTTCGAGGAAGGCATCTCCACCTCCCGGATGGCGCTGGACCCCGACCGCGGCGGCGTCGAGGACCTGCTGGACCACATCACCTCCGGGGTGCGCAGCACCTGCACCTATGTGGGCGCCTCAACCCTGCACGAACTGCACGAGCGCGCGGTGCTCGGGGTGCAGTCGGCGGCCGGGTTCGCCGAGGGCCACCCACTGCCGACCGGCTGGTAGGAGGTGGCCCCCAGGGCCTACAGCAGAGAGATGCCGAGGATGTTGACGTTCCTGTTGTTCGGCAGTTCCAGGGACTCCACGGTCTTGCCCTCCGGTATCTCGAAGAGGTAGCCGAACACGTTGGCGGGGTCGCCGGTCTGGTTGCCTTTCTGGTTGATCTGGGTGCCGGCGTTGACCAGGAACTGCCCCTGCCGCGGCAGTTTGTCGAATGTGCCCACCATTGACTCGGTCAAACCAGTCATGACCTGACTCCAGGGGTCGGACGTGCCGTCGGTGTAGTGCACCGTCATGTCCGCCACCTGGTAGCCGAAGCCTGCGCCGAGTAGGTACAGGTTCTTGAACGCTTCCCCGTCCGCGGGTTGGTTCACCGTGATCGTCTGACCGGCGGCCTGCACGATGTTCTTCGGCCCACCTTTTCCGCCGACCTGATTGTTGTTGGTCGGGATCGGGCCGACCTGGAAGGCCACTCCCGCCCAGGTCATGTGGATTTGGCAATCATCGTTCGACGAACTGCAGCCCTCGGGGATCGCGTTGTTCCCCTTGGCCCATTCCAGGTTGAGGTTGCTGGAGTTGTAGTAGTTGCCGTTTCCGTCGTAGCCCTGGTTGTTTCCGACCTGCCAGGGCGCGGTGGTGATCCCGAAGGTGTTGTAGTAGTCGCCCAGATCCACCATGGTCGGCTTGGTCGCCGC
>JAGQTO010000329.1:0-1404 GCA_020439025.1 Mycobacterium sp.
GCTCAGGGTCGAGCAGAACGTCGGCGCCGGAAAGTCACAGGCGTCCTTCAAGTCCTTCGTGTGGGACCAGGCCTACCGCAGACTTGTCACCTACGAGACGCTCTGGCAACCCGATACCGACCCGCTGGCCGTGGTCTTTCCCGCGGTGCAGGCCGGTGTGGAGAAGCAGACCGGCCATCCCGTCGCGATCGCCACCGCCGCCGGACTCGATCCGGCCAACTACCAGAACTTCGCGATCACCAATGACGGCGTGATCTTCTTCTTCAGCCAGGGCGGTCTGCTGCCCGAGGCGGCCGGCGCCACCCAGGTGTTGGTGCCGCGGTCGGTGATCGGCCCGCTGCTGGCCTGAGCTGTCGAATCCACCCCGGTCGGGCGGTCGGGGGCGGATACTCAGGCCATGACGATCCGGCGGATCGCGGTAGCGATTCTGTCGACGGCCGTCGCGGCGGCCGTCGTCCTCGCCGCGCCGGCGATCGCCACGACCGCCTTCACCGTCAGCGGAACGCGGACCTTTCATCCGCCGCCCTATCCCGAGCAACTCCTTCCGGACTACTTCGCCGGCGACGTCATCACCCGGATCGACTACCCGGCATCGATTCTGGGGATGGACGCTTCGGTGGCGGTCGCGGCGGCCGGCTTGGTGGATGCCGTGCAGAACGATGCCGGCCAACTGGTGGCGGCGGGCTTCAGTCAGGGCGCCATCGCGGTGGGTTACGCCAAGCAGGCCCTGATGGCGCTGCCAGCCGACCTGCGCCCGGCTCCGGACCGGCTGGGCTTCGTCACCGTCGGCGACCCGACCGGGGCGCAGGGCATCCTGCGGATGCTGCCGTTCAGGGTCCCGCTACTGGATCTGACCCCGTTCGCGCCCCCGGAGACCCCCTACGACACCGTGGTGGTCAACGGTGAGTACGACGGCTGGGCGGACTTCCCGGACCGGCCCTGGAACCTGGTGAGCCTGGTCAACGCCCTGCTCGGCATCGCCTACGTCCACGGTGGCTACGAAACGATCCCCGGTGGGCTGGATCTTTCGACAGTGCCGCCGGCGAACATCACCACCAGCACCAACAGTCTGGGCGGAACCACGACCGTCTACCTCATCCCGACCGAGAGATTGCCGCTGGTGCAGCCGCTGCGCGACATCGGTGTTCCCGAGCCGGTGGTGGCCGCCCTGGAGGCGCCGCTGAAGGCGATGGTCGACGCCGGATACGTGCGCAATGACCCCCCGGTCCCGACCGTCGCCACGGTCACGGGTGCCGCGCGGGGCGGGGTCAGCAGATCGGCGGCCGCAACGGCCGCGGATTCGGGCAACTCCCGGGCCTCCGCGGCGAGTCCCGGGCGCGATCAGTCCCGTAAGTCCGCGAGGCAAGGCCGCGGCCGCGCCGCGGCGTAGCGGGGTAGAGGTCC
>JAGQTO010000329.1:1513-2062 GCA_020439025.1 Mycobacterium sp.
CGAGCCAGGGCGACTGCCGGAGGTCATACGTTCGGTCGCGGCGCCGCGGCCCTCCGCGGCACCGGGGCCCGTGGTGCGGACGGTGACCGCCGAGGACCTGGGGGCCACCTGGCGCCCCGGCTGCCCGGTCGCGCCGGAGGCGTTGCGCCGGGTGGAACTGAACTACGTCGACCCGGACGGGGCTCTGCGCCGCGGCGCTCTGGTGGTTCACCTCGACGTCGTCGAGGATGTCGTCGAGATCTTCGGCCGACTCGCCGAGCAGCGCTATCCGATCGAGAAAATGCAGACCGTCGAGAACTACCGCGGCGCGGAGGACGAGTTGTCGATGCGCGACAACAACACTTCGGCGTTCAACTGCCGACCGCTGCCGGGCAGTCACAAATGGTCGCTGCACGCCTACGGCCGGGCGATCGACCTCAATCCGTTGGTCAACCCCTACATCGACGGCGCCGGGAATCTCGAGCCGGCGACCGCGGGCCGATATCTCGACCGCACGCTGGCCGACCCCGCCCTGCTCAAGCCCGGGGATCCGGCGGTGCTGGCCTTCAC
>JAGQTO010000057.1:0-1025 GCA_020439025.1 Mycobacterium sp.
GCCGAGTCGAGCAGCAGGGGCACCTGGAAGTCGCGATTTGCGGCGATTCTGTTCCGTTGCTCGTCCGGCAGACTCGTTCGGGCGATTAGTTGTCGGCACAGCTCGAAGGCCGTCGAAGTCCGGCCTGTCCATGATGCGCACACCGCCTGCTCGTCAAGGGCACGCCAGGCGTGAACGTCGCCACCGACGAACAGTTCGTCGCCCTCGGGAAAGGGAATGCGGGCGGCGCGTTCAGCGAAAAGGTAGCCGATCTGGTAGCGCTTGGTCATCCGGTAGTGGCGGGCGATCTCATAGAGCGCCTCGGCGCGGGTAGGCCGGTACTCCCACGCCGTCAGATAAGCGTCCTGGACGTCCGGCCAGTGCTCGTCGAGTTGGGCCATCGAATCGGCGACCCGGAGTTTGGCGACGTAGACCTCCTCTTGCCAGCCGCCCATATCGGCGCGACGCCGGTACCAGAGCAGTGCGTTGACGAAGTCGCCGAGATCGAAATAGCTCTGTGCCAGGTAGAAGACGGACCGTCCGTCATGGGGATTGCGTTGGATCTCGGCCAGCAGCAGGTCGCGGTCACGCTCGTATTTCTGCGGGCTCTGACTGCGATCGCCGAGGCGACGCGAATCGATGTAGTAGTCGCCTTCGAGGCGATGCTGGACCACCATTTGGTGGCAGAACACGAATTCGTGAACAACGCCGACATAGCGCCACGGAAGTCCGTCCCGCAGAAGCTGGGTTCTCCACAGCGAACAGCTCGCTCGATCACCGATGCGAAGTTGGTAGGCGTCCGCGCTCAATCCGGTCAGATCCAGGTCGCCGACCACCAAGTCATCGGCATCGATCACCCAGATGTACTCGCCGTGACCGGCGGCGAGTTCCAGGGCCTCGGACCGGTTCGCGCCGAAGTTCTGCCATGGCCGCTCATGCAGTTCGCCCGGAATGCCGAGCGCCGCCATGTGGTCTCGGATCAGGTCCTGAGTGCCGTCATCGGATCCGGTGTCGACGATCACCCACGAGCAGATATAGGGCGCCAC
>JAGQTO010000057.1:1307-1794 GCA_020439025.1 Mycobacterium sp.
TACAATCCCGCGACCTCGCCGGTGCTGATGGAGGCCCTCATCCGCGAGGGCGGGGGATGGGGTGTGGACGAGGTCACCGAACTCGGAGCGCTGGCCGGCGGTGCCACCGCGCAGCGCTGGGGCGACCTGGCCGACCGCAACGTGCCGATCCTGCACACCCATGACCGCTACGGCTACCGGGTCGACGAGATCGAGTACGACCCGGCCTATCACGAACTGATGCGGGCGGCCATCGGCCACGGCCTGCACGCCGCCCCGTGGGCCGACGACCGGCCCGGAGCCCATGTGGTCCGCGCGGCCAAGATGAGCGTCTGGACGCCCGAGCCCGGCCACGTCTGCCCGATCTCGATGACCTACGCCGTCGTTCCCGCGCTGCGGAACAACCCCGAGCTGGCCGCGGTGTACGAGCCGCTGTTGGCCAGCCGCCAGTACGACCCGGAACTGAAGGTTCCCACCACCAAGTCCGGGATCACCGCCGGGATGTCGA
>JAGQTO010000330.1 GCA_020439025.1 Mycobacterium sp.
CCAGGATTTCCAGTGCGATTCAGTAATCGCCTTGGACATCTCCGGGGTGATCCGGGCGTCGCCCAACTGCTCAAAGCCGGCGGTGAAATCGCGCAACGCATCGCTGGACATCACGCCGTGGGTGAAGGCGATCAGGGCGTTGCGCAGGTCGAGCAACTGCTCCGACATCTGCCGTTTCTGCGCCTCCCGGATTTCGATGAGCCGGTCGACCGCCGCCGTGCGCAGCGAGTTGCGGCCGTTCTGGTAGGCGATTCCCCCGACGATCGCGGCGGCCAGTACGGTACAGAGAGCGAGCATCAGGATCAGCTTCGACTGGATGCTGATGCGGTTGAGCAGTTTGTGGTGCCCGATCCGCAACCTGCGCGCCGGTCGCTGGCCCTCGGGCCCGGACGGTTGCGCCATGCCCATCCCTTCGCCGGCCATCGTCGTGCCGCACCCACCTGCGGGGATCGGTCTCGCTGCAGATTAGCAGTCAGTGTGATAATTGAGGCGGAAGTGATCATTGTTACTGCAGCGTTCGCTCCGCGATCCCGTCCCGACCCGCCGGAGGCGACTGACCGGCAATAATGGCGGAATGCGCGTGATCGCGGCCGTCCTGGCCGCCGCAGCCCTGAGCGCCGCACTCACCCCGGCCGCCGGTGCCCAGGCATCCGACAAGTGGTCCCTCAACGGAACCTTCACCGCGACCTCCAACGGCGAGTGGGCCCGCACCAACGACATCTTCCACGACGAGCGCAGCGTCCGGGCGATCTGGACCATCTCCTCCCAGTGCAGCTATCCCACCGAGTGCACCGGAACGGTCAGCAGCGACCAGGGCTGGACCGCGCCGATCTACCAGACCGGTGGCGAGTGGTACGTCAAGCACGTGGTGCCACGGTGGATACCCTGCCCCGACGGGTCGACCGCGGACGGCTACCAGGTGTTCCGCTTCAAGGGCATGACCCCCGGTGGAGACAGCACCGACCCGACCTCCGACGTGCTGGTCGGCGAGGACGCCACCACCGGCCCCAGTGGCGCCTGCGGGCGCAGCCTCCCGCTGTTCATCACCATGCCGTTCAAGCTGGTCAAGGTGAGTTGATCGCGATCAGCCGGTCGGCAGCAGGTCCGTCCAGGACCGCTCGCCGCCGGTTGCCACGACATCTGTCTGGCGGGCCACGTTGCCGTCCGCGGTGACGAATTGTCCGGTTTGCGGGTCGTACGTCGCGATCGCCACCGACGGGCCGGCGGCCGATCCGTAGGAACTGGGGGCAGCCGTCCCGCCGGCCGGCGGATCCAATGGCGGCGCGGGCTCGACGGGCAGCGGACCCGGAGGCAGGGCACCTGCGGGCGGGGCAGCACCTTCAGGAAGGATCCCCGCGGGAAGGGGCGTGCCCTCCAGCGGCCCGTAGATGTGGTCCTCGAAACTGACCCGGTCATCGGGCGGGATGCCCTGGGCGATCAGATTCGGATCAAAGGGGTAGGGGCCCAGCGCGTGCTGGCGCATGGCCAACGGCTCGAAGGCGCCGTCGCTCTCGCAGATCTCGACGGTGGGCGCGCGCTTTCCGGGCTGGCCCATACACGGGTAGTTGCGCGCCCCGCGTACTGCGATCGGGGAATCCTGGGGCAGCTTGCAGTACAGGCCGTCCGGGGTGTCGACATCGGAGAGGTCCGACGGCGATCGCCAGGACGACGGCGGCAGGAATCCCACCGTGCAGGCCGGCGGATCCCCGATGGTCAGGGTGAAGTCGCCCTGGGTGAAGCCGGTCGGGTTGTTGCGCGGCAGACCTACCGCCTGCACCGAGGCGATGTAGGGCGGTAGCAGCACCAGCAGCTGCTCCAGCGAGGCGTGGTAAGTGACCGCGATGCGGCCCACCGTCGTGAGGTTGGCCAGCAAGACCGGCAGCGTCGGCTTGACCTGATCGAGCAGCCGCGACGCCTCGACCAATGCGCCCGGCCCGTTGTCCAGCACCGCCCGGATCTGCCGGTCGTCGTCGACCAGCTGACCGGTCACCCCGGCCAGGCCGGCGGCCCAACTCCGCAGCGCGTCGGAGGACGCCGCCTGCGCGTCCAGCAGGGGCCGGCCGTCCTCGATCAGCGCGCGGGCCCGCTCGGCGACGCCGTCGAACTCCGCGGCCACCGTTGACGAG
Source organism: Mycobacterium sp. (assembly GCA_020439025.1). Taxonomy (GTDB): domain Bacteria; phylum Actinomycetota; class Actinomycetes; order Mycobacteriales; family Mycobacteriaceae; genus Mycobacterium. Next base: position 2,127 of record JAGQTO010000330.1, read on the forward strand.
GATTCCAGCAGTGCGGCGAGGTCGTCGCCGGCGCCGTTGAGCCCCCGGAACGACTCGTCCAGCAGTGTCCTCAACCTGTCCTTGGGCATGCTCTGCAGCAGGGCGCTGACCTGGTCGAGCATCGGGCCGACCCGCTGGGGTACCTGGGCGTCGCCCACCGGGATCACCGAGCCGTCCCGCAGATAGGGCCCGGAATCGGTGCGCGGCAGAAGATCCACATACTGCTCCCCGACCGCGGAGACGCTGCGCACGCTGGCCTGGAGATCGGCCGGGATCTTCGGCGCTTGGGCCAGCGACAGGGTTGCCCGCGCGCCGGCGCGGGTGGCCCGCACGTCGGTGACCTTGCCTACCTGGACACCGCGGTAGGTGACATTCGAGAACCGGTACAGCCCACCGGTTTCGGGGAGCTCCAGGGTGACCGTCATGCGGCCGATCCCGAGCAGCGTCGGCACCTGCATGTAGACCACGACCATGGCCGTCATGCCGATGACCGCGGCGATGCTGAAGATCACCAGCTGGGTGCGGACGAATCGGGTGAGCATCAGCGGCCGCCCTCATCCATCGGGGCGAGTTGCAGCTCCGGGGAGTCCGGTCCCGGCGATGCCGGGGCCGGATCGGGAGCTGGGGCCGGATCGGGAGCTGGGGCCGGGCCGGGTTCGGCGTCGATGCCGGCCACCGCGGCCGGGGGCGAGCTGAACGGGGCGTTGAGCGGGTCGTAGGTGTAGGTGGCGTACCACGGATCACCCGGTGCCGGAACGAGTTTGGCGCCCTCCTGGCCCCAGCTGGTGCCGAGGAAGAGGGTCTTCTTCAGCCGCGGCACGGTGAAGTCGAAGATGATGTACTGATTGAGATAGTCGCCCCGGATGGCGCGGTCGATGGTCGACTGTCCGTAGGGGAAGGCGCTGAGGAAGTAGGCCAGCGCCTGATCCAGTTGGGGCCCCACATCGGCCAGCGACCGCAGGGTCGGTTCCAGGTTGGCCAGATCGCGGACCAGATCCTCCCGGGTTTCGGTGACCAGATCCCCGGCCAATGCGCTCAAGCCACCGAGTTTCTCCAACGCCGCAGTCAGCCTGGGCCGCTCGGCCACCAGCACGTCCAGCGCCGGCGGGATGCGCTCCAGCGCCCCGCTTAGCACGTCACGCTGGTCGGCGAAGGTTCCGGCCACCCGATTGAGCGCGGCCACCGTCGCGTTGATGCTGTCCCGCTGGTCGGCCAGCACGCCGACGAACTCGTCGAGACGGGTCAGCAGGTCCCGGATCTGTGGTTCGCGGCCGTTGAGTGCCGCGTTGAGTTCGGTGACGATATCGCCGATCCGCCCGACTCCCCCGCCGTTGATCACCACCGACAACGCCGAGAGCGTCTGCTCGGTGGAGGGGTAGGTCGAGGTCTTGTTGAGCCCCAGGGTCGCCCCGGGCGCGAGCCGGCCGGTGGGGCGCTGACCCGGCGGCGGGTTGAGCGCGAGGTGCATCGAGCCCAGCAGGCTGGTCTGTCCGACCGTTGCGACCGCGTTGGCGGGGATGCTCACCTCCGGTTTGACCGAGATCTCCACGTCGGCGTGCCAGTCCCGCACCGTCATCCGGTTCACGCTGCCGACCACGACGTCGTCGACCAGGACCGGCGAGTTCGGTTCCAGGGTGGAGACATTGGCCAACTCGACGTGGTATACGGCGGCGTCGGGGCCGCGCCCCACCGCACCGGGCAGCGGCAACGAGTTCAGGCCGCCGAACCCGCAGCCCCCGACAGTGCCGATGAGGCCGACGGCGAGCAGGAGGCGCCCTGCGCCGATCGACAGTCGACGCATCATGACGGCGCCTCCCCCACCCCGGCGGGCAGTGGTACCGGACCCGGCATCGGCGGTCGCTCGGGGGCCACCGCGGGGGCGGCTTCGGCGGGCAGCAGTAACTCGTCGAGATTCGACGGCGTCGCCGGACCGTGCGGAGTTCCGGGCGGAATCGGGGCGCCCGGGAACAGCGCCGGCTGGGGGTCCGCGGGCAGTCCGTCGGGCGCGTAGGCGCCGCGCCGGAGATCGGGCGGTCCGGCCCACCCCGGCGGCGGGGGGACATCCCCGCGCAGTCCCGTGTAGGCCGAGATGTCCGGCGGGATCTCCGCGGGCGCCGGGCTGCCCGCCCCGCCGGGTGCCAGTTCGGGCTCGGAGTAGATCAGGTTCCACGGGCTCGGCGACTTGCCCAGGTAGGCGTTGAAGGGCATCGGTAGGTAGTTGAAGTTGAGCAGACGCAGCGCGGGACCCAGGTACTGCGAGCACAGTTTGGCGGTCTCACCGGCGGTCACGTTCTCGATCGCCCCGATGGCCGCGCAGACGACCTGCAGCGGGTTGGAGAAGTTGGCAAGCGCGAAACCGCCCAGCGCACTCTGGATGTCCGGGTTGTAGATGTTGTAGCTGTTGCCGATAGCGTTGGGCGCGACGTGCAGCAGGTTCTTCAGGACCATCTGGTTCTCGGAGATGTTGCGCACCACGTCGCCGAGCCGCGCAACCTGTTCGGCGGCCTGGTCGCGGCTGCCGGCGACGAACCGCTGGACGTCGACCACGGCGCCGGAGAGGTTGGTCAGCGCTGCGTCGAGATCGGCCCGGCTGCCGTCGAGCACCCCGGACACCGTGGCCAGCCGATCCTGGAACAGCACGATCTGGGTGTTGCTGTCGCGCAGGGCGGTGACGAAGGTCTGCAGGTTGGAGATGACCCCGACGATGTCGCCGCTGCCGTCGGCCAGGATGCGGCTCAGCCCGGACAACTGCTCGATGGTTTCCCGCAGCTTGTCGCCATTGCCCTCCATGGCGCCCGCCGCGCTGTCGATGAACCTTCCCACCGAGGTGGTGGACCGGTCCAGGGTGGGACCGAGATCGGTCGCCAGCCTGTTCAACTGCTCTTTGACCTGATCCCATTCGACGGGCACCGCGGTGCGGTCGGTGTCGATGACGGCACCGTCGCGCATCCTCGGCCCGGTTGACTCGCCCTCGATATAGGCCGGGGCCAGTTGGACGTAGCGGGCCCCGACCAGGTTGCCCGCGACGATGACGGCCCTGGCGTCGGCCGGGACGGGCACCGCGCGGTCGACGGCGAGGGACATCTTCGCCTTGGTGCCCTGCGGCTCGATCTCGGTGATGGTGCCGACCTTCACCCCGGCGACCCTGACCTGGTCACCCGGATAGATCGCGGTGGCACTGGTGAAATAGGCGGTGATCGTCATCGGCTTGAACACCGCATTGCGCACCAGCAGGGTCGCTCCCCCCGCGACCAGCAGGGCCAGCAGTGCGGCGAGGACAGCGGTGCGTCGGTTGCGCATCATGGCGGCCCCGGCGGTGGGCCCCAGGTCTCGTTCGGCTGGGGAATACCGTTATACGGGAAGGGGAATTCCGCCCGCGGACCGACGTTGTCCGGCGGCTGGCCGGCATTGACCCCGCGCCGGAAGCCCAGCGCGTAGTCGAAGAACGGTTGCAGGGTCTGCGCCGGGCTGAGGTTGGCGACGAAGGCGTTGTAGTAGAAGCCCCCGTTCACGGCCTCGGCCTGGGTGAGCTGGAACTTCGCCAGGCCGGCCATCCCCTTGGTGATGTTGTCGTTGTTGCGCTGCAAGATCTCGGTCACCGAGTTCAGCTTCTCCAGGGCCGGTGCGAGCTGCTCTTCGTTGTCGGCCACCAGCCCGCTGAGCTGCTGGGACAGCGCCGAGGTGTTGGCCAGCAGGTTGGCGATGGCGAAACGGCGGTCCTCGAGAACGCCGAGC
>JAGQTO010000331.1 GCA_020439025.1 Mycobacterium sp.
CGGCCTGACCATGGCCCACCTGCGCGGCACCCTGGACGCCTTCGCCCGTTCGGAGTTCGGCCCGGACGCCCGCACCCGGATGCGGCCGCACTTCTTCCCCTTCACCGAGCCCTCGGCCGAGGTAGACATCTGGTTTCCCGACAAGAAGGGCGGTCCCGGCTGGGTGGAGTGGGGCGGCTGCGGGATGGTCAACCCCAACGTCCTGCGGGCCGCCGGCATCGACCCCGATGTCTACTCCGGCTTCGCGTTCGGGATGGGTCTGGAGCGCACGCTGCAGTTCCGCAACGGCATCCCGGACATGCGCGACATGGTCGAGGGTGACGTGCGGTTCAGCCTGCCGTTCGGAGTGGGGCTGTAGATGAGGCTTCCTTACAGTTGGCTGCGCGAGGTGGTGCGGGCCGGTGCTCCGGGGTGGGATGTCGACCCCGCAGATCTCGAACAGGCCCTGATCCGGGTCGGTCACGAGGTGGAGGACGTCATCACCCTCGGCCCGGTCAGCGGGCCGCTGCGTATCGGGCGGGTCAGCAGCATCGAGGAACTCACCGAGTTCAAGAAGCCGATCAGGGCCTGCACCGTGGACGTGGGCGCCGCCGATCCGCAGGACATCGTCTGCGGGGCGACCAACTTCGCGGTCGGCGATCTCGTGGTGGTGGCGCTGCCCGGCACGGTTCTGCCCGGTGACTTCCGCATCGCCTCCCGCAAGACCTACGGGCGCACCTCCGACGGGATGATCTGCTCGGCGGCCGAATTGGGTCTGGGGGCGGACCATTCCGGCATCCTGGTGCTGCCGCCGGGCACTGCCGAACCGGGAGCGGACGCGATCGCCGTTCTGGGCCTCGACGACGTGGTCTTCGACCTCGCGGTCACCCCGGACCGCGGCTACTGCATGTCGGTGCGCGGTATCGCCCGGGAGATCGCGTGCGCCTACGACCTGGACTTCGTCGATCCCGCGGACATCGCACCGCTACCCGTCGAGGGGCCGTCGCTGCCGGTCACCGTCCAGCCCGGAACCGGTGTCATCCGGTTCGCGCTGCGCCCGGTCACCGGCATCGACCCCGGCGCGCAGTCGCCGTGGTGGTTGCGTCGCCGGCTCATGCTCTCGGGCATCCGGCCCATCTCGCCGGCGGTCGACGTCACCAACTACGTCATGCTCGAACTCGGCCACCCGATGCACGCCCACGACAGCAGCCGGATCCGCGGTGATTTCGCGGTTCGTTTCGCCCACCCGGGGGAGACGGTGGTCACCCTCGACGATGTTGAACGCCGGCTGGACCCGGGTGACGTACTCATCGCCGATGACGCGGCGGTCGCCGCCATCGGCGGGGTGATGGGGGCGGGCACCACCGAGATCGACGAGGCCACCACCGACGTGCTGCTCGAGGCGGCGGTCTGGGATCCGGCCGCGGTGTCCCGGACCATCCGCCGATTGCATCTGGTCAGCGAGGCCGGCCGCCGCTACGAGCGTTCGGTCGACCCGGCCGTCTCGGTTGCCGCGATCGACCGCTGTTCGGCGCTGCTCGCCGAGATCGCCGGCGGCACCGTGCAGCCTCGGCTCACCGACTGGCGGGGAGATCCGCCGCGGGACGATTTCTCGCCGCCGCCGGTGCGGATGGCCGTCGACCTGCCCGACCGCATCGCGGGGGTGACCTACCCGGATGGGTCTACCGTGCGCCGCCTTACCCAGATCGGGGCGCGGGTGCAGGCCGGCCAGGGCCCCGAGCTGATCGTCACCCCGCCCAGCTGGCGGCCCGACATCGTCCAGCCCGCCGACCTCGTCGAGGAGGTGCTGCGGCTGGAGAGCCTCGAGGTGATCCCCTCGCTACTCCCGGCCGCCCCCGCCGGCCGCGGGCTCACGGCCGGCCAGCAGCGCCGCCGGGCGGTCGGCAAGGCCCTGGCGCTGTCCGGCTTCGTCGAGGTCCTCCCCACGCCGTTCCTTCCGGCCGGCGTGTTCGATCAGTGGGGACTGTCCGCCGAGGACCCCCGTCGGGACACCGCCGCGGTGCTCAACCCGCTGGAGGCCGACCGGCCGGAGCTGGCCACGACGCTTTTACCCGCGCTGCTGGAGGCGTTGTCACGCAACGTCTCCCGCGGATTCGGCGATGTGGCGCTGTTCTCGGTCGCGCAGGTGGTCCGGCCCACCGAGCACACCCGCGCCGTCGATCGGATCCCCACCCACCGCCGGCCGACCGATGCCGAGATCGCGCTGCTGGACTCCTCGCTGCCGCACCAACCGGTGCATGTCGGCGCGGTGCTGTGCGGCCTCCGTGAGCCCCGCGGACCGTGGGGGCCGGGCCGACCGGTGGAGGCTGCCGACGCCTTCGAGGCGGTGCGGGTGATCGCCCGCGCCTGCGGGGTGGAGGTCACCTTGAGGCCCGCTCAGCATCTGCCGTGGCATCCGGGGCGCTGCGCCGAGGTGCTCGTCGACTCGGTGGTTGTCGGCCACGCCGGGCAACTGCATCCCGGCGTCGTCGAGCGCTCCGGCCTGCCCAAGGGCAGCTGTGCGGTGGAACTCGACCTCGACGCCGTCCCGATCGTGGAATCCCTGCCGGCGCCACGGGTTTCGCCGTTCCCGGCGGTGTTCCAGGATTTGAGCCTGGTCGTCGGCGCCGAGGTGGCGGCCCAGGACGTCATCGACGCGGTGCGCGACGGTGCCGGGGAACTGCTGGAGGACGTGGCCCTGTTCGACGTCTACACCGGCCCGCAGGTCGGGGACGGCCGCAAGTCGCTGACGTTGGCGCTGCGTTTCCGCGCCGCCGACCGGACCCTCGCGGAGGCCGAGGCCAGCTCGGCCCGCGATGCGGCACTGGCGACCGCCGCCGAACGCCTCGGCGCCGCCCTGCGCGGGTAACCCCCTTCGCGCGAGCAGACGCAAAAGTCCCGGAAATCCCGGCGTGTCGGGGACGTTTGTGTCTGCTCGCGCAAGGGATGGAGTAATGGATTTGCATAGCAGTGCATAACCATGCACAATTGCCGGATGACTTCGGTGGCCGTGGCAGGTGCCAGTGGTTACGCAGGCGGGGAGATCCTGCGGCTCCTTCTCGGGCACCCCGGATACGCCGACGGTTCGCTGACCATCGGCGCACTCACCGCCGCGGCCAGTGCGGGCACCCGGATCTTCGACCACCACCCGCACCTGCTGCCGCTGGCCGATCGGGTTCTCGAACCCACCGAGCCCGAAGTGCTCGGCGGCCATGACGTCGTGTTCCTGGCGCTGCCGCACGGACACTCGGCGGCGCTGGCCGAGGAGCTGGGGCCGGACACGGTGGTGATCGACTGCGGCGCCGACTTCCGCCTCACCGACGCCGAAGCCTGGCGGCGGTTCTACGGATCCGAGCACGCCGGGAGCTGGCCCTACGGGCTGCCCGAGCTCCCCGGCGGCCGGGACGGGCTGGCCGGCGCCACCCGGGTCGCGGTGCCGGGCTGCTACCCGACGGCCGCGCTGCTGGCGCTGTGGCCCGCCCTGGCCGGCAACCTCGTCGAGCCCGCCGTCACGGTGGTGGCGGTCAGCGGCACCTCGGGAGCCGGCCGCGCGGCGAAGGTCGACCTGATGGCCTCCGAGGTCATCGGATCGGCGCGGGCGTACAACATCGCCGGCGTGCACCGGCACACCCCGGAGATCGCACAGGGCCTGAGCGCGGTCGCCGGGCAGCCGGTCACGGTGTCGTTCACCCCGGTGCTCATCCCCACCGCACGGGGCATCCTGGCCACCTGCACCGCCCGCACCGACGCTTCGCTCCCGGAGATCCGCGCCGCCTATGAAAAGGCCTACGGTGATGAACCTTTCGTGTATCTGCTGGCGGACGGGCAGCTTCCCCGCACCGGTTCGGTGATCGGCGGTAACGCCGCCCAGCTGGCGGTGGCCAAGGATGATGACGCCGGGGTGCTCGTCGCGGTATGCGCCATCGACAACCTGGTGAAGGGAACGGCCGGTGCGGCGGTGCAGTCGATGAACCTCGCGCTGGGCTGGCCGGAGACACAGGGACTCTCGACGGTGGGGGTGGCGCCGTGAACGGTCCGACCCGGCTGTTGCGCAACCAGGGCGTCACCGCGCCGGCCGGCTTCCGCGCCGCGGGAATCCCGGCCGGGATCAAAGTATCCGGGGCTCCCGATCTGGCACTGGTGTTCAACGAGGGGCCGGATTACGCCGCCGCCGGCGTGTTCACCCGCAACCAGGTCAAGGCCGCGCCGGTGTTGTGGTCCGCCCAGGTGCTGACCACCGGCCGGCTGCGGGCGGTGCTGCTCAACTCCGGCGGCGCCAACGCCTGCACCGGTCCGGCCGGCTTCGCCGACACCCACGCCACCGCCGAGGCCGTCGCGGCCACGCTGTCCAACTGGGGCACCGAGACCGGACCCATCGAGGTCGCGGTGTGTTCCACGGGACTGATCGGGGATCGGCTGCCGATGGACCGGGTGCTGGCCGGGGTCACCGAGATCGTTCACGAACTGGCCGGCGGTCTGCACGGTGGTGAGGACGCGGCCCGGGCCATCATGACCACCGACACCGTGCCCAAACAGGTTGCGCTGCATCACAGTATCGAGTCGGGGGAGAACTGGACGGTGGGCGGGATGGCCAAGGGCGCGGGGATGCTGGCCCCGTCGCTGGCCACCATGCTGTGTGTGCTGACCACCGACGCGGTGGCCGACGCCGCCGCCCTGGACTCCGCGCTGCGGCGTGCGACCGCCCGGACCTTCGACCGGCTCGACGTCGACGGCAGTTCGTCCACCAACGACACGGTACTGCTGCTGGCCTCCGGCGCCAGTGAGATCCGGCCCACCCAAGAGCAACTCGACGATGCCGTCCTGCGGGTCTGCGAGGACCTGTGCGTGCAGTTACAGGCCGACGCCGAGGGGGTCACCAAGCGGGTGGCCGTCACGGTCACCGGGGCCCCGTGCGAGGAGGACGCGGTCACCGCGGCCCGGATCGTCGCCCGCGACAGCCTGGTCAAGACGGCCCTGTTCGGCTCCGACCCGAACTGGGGGCGGGTGCTGGCCGCCGTCGGGATGGCGCCGTTCACTCTGGATCCGGCACGTATCTCGGTCGCCTTCAACGGCTTCCCGGTGTGCATCGGCGGCGCCGGTGCCGAAGGCGCCCGTGACGTCGATCTGTCCGGCCCCGAGATCGAGGTCACCATCGACCTCGGCATCGGCCCCGGGACGGCCACCATCCGCACCACCGACCTGTCGCATGCGTACGTCGAAGAGAACTCCGCGTACAGCTCATGACGATCACCACCAACACCAAGGCGGCGGTTCTCGCCGAGGCGCTTCCGTGGCTCAAGGCCCTGCACGACAAGATCGTCGTGGTCAAGTACGGCGGCAACGCCATGACCGACGAGAGACTCAAGGCCGCGTTCGCCGCCGAC
>JAGQTO010000332.1 GCA_020439025.1 Mycobacterium sp.
AGTCGGGACCATCACCGGCGGGACAACTGTCGTTGCAGATGGCTCATCGACCGGCACCATCAACACGGGAGCTGTAGCCGGCGGCGCCGTGGCCGGCGGCACCGCCACAGGTGCAGGTGACTCCGCCGCCGTCGTCGGCAACACCACGGGACCTTCCGCCAGGCCCAGCGCGGGGGCCGACGACACGGGCCCGGCTGTCTCGGAGCCTGCCGGGTTCTCGTCCTTCGACGTCAACACTTCCGGCGCGACGCCAGCAGCAGCACGCCCTCCACGGCTCAGTGTGTTTGCCGGGGCGACCTCAACCAGATCGGAGTGCCCGGCCTGTGGTGAGGCAGTCGCGGAAGGTTTCTCTGTGGCGTGGGCCGACCGTCCGCCACGCTGACGCACCGACGGCTGACGGGGGGTCGTCCGCGTCGACGCTGGATCGCTGGCCGAAGCCGCGCCAGCTCCGGAAGCGGAGTCCGCCGGATTCGCCCACGCCGCGCCGACACCGCCGACGGCCATCCCCGAGCCGATCCCCAGCGCGACCGCCAGGCCACCGACCCGTCCCACAAGTACCGAAGCCCTCATCTGGGCGCCTCCCCCGTCGCTCGGCGTGCCTTAGGGCACGTCAATTGATCCAATGGCCTCCGAGACCCGAGAAGATTCAGCCGATGAAACCCCCGGCGTGCGGACAGACCGAGATACCCAGTGCTGCCGCAATGTCCCCAACCACGGATCATCATGGCACAAAAATCAGCACCAACCATGCCGCCCCGCCGAGAAACCAGCCCCCGCCCATCATGCATGCCGGAGCAGGCAATCGCATGTCCGACAATGCAATTCATTGCGCCTTCGACATGATCACGGTGTCACCCTCGCCCATCACTGCATACCCGTGGCGCTGGCTCAACACCCTCTATTCCGCCGTCGCAATGGGCCTGACCTAAATCGTCCAGTAGTCGCGGCAGTGATAGACCGGACATCGCGCAGGGGACCAAGGCTTAGCGAAAATTTCCGATCTTGAGGCGACCTACGGACCGGCACCATCCATTTCAACCGCCGGCAGGTAGTCATGACGTCGAAGTTCTGATCTCAAACAGTACGCAGCCTGGCTTGTCTAGCGTTGCGGCCGCCCGCCCGGATACGCCGCCATGATCCTGAACGCATTCGGCTACCAGGCTCCAGATGGCAAGCCCTGGCACTCCGGGACGATTTCGTCGATGCTCGAACACGGGTATGACGGCTCTTCGCAGTTAGCAGTGGCATTGGTGCCGGCTGGGTGTGACCTGCCGTGATCGGCGGGTGCAGGCCCAGCGTACGCGGCGGCGTTGGTTGTCGGGGTTGCGGAAGCCGAAGGCGATGCGGCCGACGTGCTTGACGATGCGGTTGTAGCCCTCGGTGCGGGCGTTGGTCAGTCCGGTCTGCAGGGCGGCGATGATGGGCTGCTGCCAGGTCTCGATGGTGCGGGCGAACGTGATGACCTCGGGGACCTTGCAGGCAGCGCAGATTCTGTAGAAACGGTCCAGGGCGGCGTGGATCTCGTAGCGCAAGCCCCCGCGCTCGGCGCACGAGAGTAGCTCGCGCAGCAACTCTTTGGCGATCCAGGCTGCGGCGATGTCCTCGTTCGGGTCGGCGGTGAGCAGCTTGGCGAACAGGGTGGTGCGCTGGGCTTGGGTGAGCCGCTCAGCACCGCGGAGCAGCCGGCGGCGGTTGATCCACTCCACGTCGGCCTTGCGGCCCCGCCGGCCCCGCTGGGCCCAGGTGACCCGCCGGCGCACCGCATCGACGCCCTCGTTGGCCTTCTTGACCAGGTGGAACCGGTCGACCACCAGCTCGGCGTGCGGCAAGG
>JAGQTO010000333.1 GCA_020439025.1 Mycobacterium sp.
CCGGCCAGGGGTGGGAAGACCGGGCTCAAGGCGATGAACGGAATCTCCACCATGGCGGTCAGCGGGGTGAAGATGAAACCGATCGCCGCCAGGTGCGGATCGCGGCTGTAGACCACACTCTGCGCCGCATAAACCCGGGAGAGCGAATCACCGAGAATGAATCCGTGGCGGACCTGAAGCCAGTAACCGAGACCGGTGTATACCGCGAACGACACCGCGAAGGCGAGGATCTTCAGTCGCCGGTCGCTGATCCCGGTCATGACGGCTCCGGCGGTTCGGCCTCCGGTCGCCGCGCCAGGCCGTGGTAAGTCTTCTCCCAGTAGGACGGTGTGCGGATCAGCTGGTAAACGCCCTTGGCGGCGGCGATGCTCATCAGCACGAAGAATCCCGGGACGGTCAGGGCCGGCACGATCAGGTCGGCGCGGTCGTCCTCGCGCAGCGCGATCAGGTTCATGTACAGCGTGGCTCCGTTGCCCAGTATCAGCGCCACCAGCGCGGGAAAATAAACCCACCAGGGAAACACGGCGCCGACGAGCGCGGGCTGGCCCAGGAACCAGAGGATGGTGATGAGCCAGAAACCCAGGTTGAGCACCGCGATGATCGGGGTTCCGGCCAGGATCAGGGTCAGCCGTAGGAACGAGCGCGGGCCGACCGAGCGCCACATCACCACTGGCCGGCGGATGTGCACCAGCCAGGTCTGCAAATACCCCTTGTACCAGCGGGAGCGCTGCCGGATCCAGTTGATGGTGTCGCTGTTGGCCTCTTCCAGCGTGGTCGAGTCGAGCACGGCGGTCCGCAACCCCTCGGCGTGAATCCGCAAGCCCAGGTCGGCGTCCTCGGTGACGTTGAACGGATCCCATGCGCCGATCGCCACCAGCACGTCACGCCGCAGGTGATTGGAGGTGCCACCCAGCGGGATCGGCGACGCACTGCGCATCATCCCCGGCAAGAGGTAGCCGAACCACAGCCCGTACTCCGCGGTGAACCAGCCGGTCAACAGATTCTGGTGAGCATTGTGATAGGCGAGCTTGGACTGGATGCAGATGACCTCCGGCGGGGACTTCTCGAAGGCGACCACGGTCTTGCGCAACTGCAACGGTTCCGGCGCGTCCTCGGCGTCGTAGATGGTGACGATCTCACCGGTGGCGAACTGCAACCCGTAGTTGCAGGCTTTCGGTTTGGTGCGCGGGTCGGCCGGCGGCACCTCGACGATCGTGATGATGTCCGAGTCGGCGTGCGCCCGGGCCGCGGCGATGGTCACCTCGTCGTCGGCCTCCAGCAACAGCAGCACCTGGATCCGGTCCGGGGGATACTCCAGCCGCAACATCGCACCCATGAGGTCGCCGACCACCTCGGGCTCGTTGTAGGCCGGCACCAGAATCGTGTAGCTCGGCAACCGTTCGTCGGGGATGGCTCTGGCCTCCTCATCGGAGACGACGATCGCCCGATAGGCCAGCCCTTGGCGGAAGATCAGCACCCGGTCGACCATGGTGAGGATGTAGGCGAGCGTGGACAGCGCGATCAGCGCGATGGTGGTGTGCATCGGTCGCCACACCATCAGGGTCACCGTGATGACCAGCAGAATCCACAGCACCGCCCGCTGCCATCCGACGACCGCGTTCGCCGCCGAATGCACCGGATCCTCGTCGCGCAAGCCGTTCACGGCCCGGTACAGCGCGCGGAGGCGTACGGCCTCGTCGGGTTCGGCGTCCGGTTCTGCGCCCGGTCCGGTCACGACCCGCGCTCCTCGTGGCGCAACTGGGCTTCGATGAGTGCGCGGGAGAATACGGTGAGCAGGTCTTCGTCCTTGAAGGTCGGATCCTGGTCCCAGGTGGCCGTATTGCCCCGGAAGAGCACGATGATCAACGTTCTCAGGGTGGCCACCAGCCCGCCGACCGGTGCGGGAAACGGCGCATCGGGTTCATGGTTGTCCACCGCCGCGACCATGATCCGCTGCGCGGAGTCCGCGTTGCGCCACGTCCACGACAGGAAATTCCAGGTGAGCAGCAGCCCGTCGTCGACGACGGTCACCAGCGAACCGGTGATTCCGTGGCCGAGATCGACCGGTCGGGGGGTGCTGATCCGGCTGTCCGATTTGTCATAGAGCACTTCCGCCGGGTAGACGCGCAACGAGAACGGCCGCCACGTGCTGGTGGTGTCGACCACCACGGTCCGCGGGGCCGCCCGTTTGTCCCACCTGAGGTCTCCGGAATCGGCGACGAATCGCTGCCGGATCAGCGTCGCGTTGTGCCCGTAAATCCGCTTAGCCCAGGTGAATTCGGTCTGCTCGGTCTGGTGCCAGCCGACCGGAGGAGCCAGCGGGCGACCGAAGGTCAATTCCTTGATCAGAACGGGTGGGGATTCCACCACCGGAACCCGCACCAGCGACAACAGCACCGCCACCGCGAGGACCAGTGGGACGCCGGCCAGCACCTGCGCATTGGCGATCGGTTCGATGCGCCGCTGCAGAACCCGCTTCGACATTCCCCGGCGGGCCTGCAGGAACAGCACGCTGCCGACGACCACGATCGCGGTCAGCGCCGGAATCATCTGGAAGGCCAGCAACGGGGCGCCCGGCGTGAGCCGGTTCATGCCCAGCAACACGATCAACCCCACGGCCATGGCCCCGACGGCACCGGTGAGGGCTCGGCCGGGGTTGCGCCCGACCGAGACCGCGGTCGCCGCAGCGGCGATCACCAGAGATGCCAGACCGGCGGCCACCTGGTTACCGCCGAAGGCGATCACCGACAGGTGGTAGGCCAACGGGAAGGACATCAGCATCATCGCCCAGACCCACCGGAAGCGGATCACCGGACGCAGGCCGAACAGCAGGACGCTGGAACTCACCAGGAACAGCCACATCGCGATCAGGTCGATCCGCAGCAGGTGGAAGGTCTGCGCATATCTGCTGAGCAGCACCCCCTGCACCATGAGCGCGACGGTCATACCGAGGGTGCCGATGATGACGTCGGTCTGACGGTCATGGATGGGCAGTTCCACCCGCTCGCGGCGGGCCACGCCGAAGGCGGCGAGGACCGCTGCGACCGGCGTGAGCCACACGAAACCGTTGAGGCTGCCGGCCCGGGTGCTGTCCACCAGGCTGCGCAGCGTCGCATGGAAGGCGAACACGGTCATCGCGGCGATGAAAAGCCAGCGTGCCGCGAGCCGGCCGATTGTCCATCCAGGCCGAACGTCCAGCGGAGGCGTGGCAACCGGCGTCGGTTCGCTGTCCGGTCCGGCGCTGGCGACGGTCGAGGTCACCTCAGCCGTCCGGTCGCGTGCGCCGGGCGCGCAGTGCGATCACCGCCGCCACCGCGACCACCGCCGTGGACAGCGCCCCCAGCGCCAGCAGGGCCTTACTGGCGCGTCCCGAACTCTCCGCCGACGCGGCGACACCGGGTTGCGGCCGCACAACGACCGGCTCCTCCCGCGGCGCCGCAACCACCGCGACACCGTCGAGTTTCGAGAACCGCCGCGGATCGGCGTCAACCCAGCGCAACAAGGCATCCAGTTGCCCCGGCGCGGCATTGGAGGTGGCCACCAACAGCGAGCGCCGGCCGTCGAAGAAGGCCTGCAGCGATCCGTATCCCAATTGCGGATCGAGGGTCAATGTGGTGGGCTTCCCGTCCGGCAGAACACCGTTGAGGGTGATCGTGCCCCCCTCGGCATCGACCGGCAGCGGGGTCTCGGGATGATCCCAGCCGTCGGCCGCGACGATGACTGCCGGGCCGTTGGCCCGAAGGGCCTCGTCCGCACTGGTCACCGCGGTGTCGATCGGCAGTGCACTGAGGCGTTGCAGGGCGACGGCGACACCCACCGCACGAACGGTGTCGGCGTAGGCGTCGGGACCGATTCCGATGAGCGTCCGCGGCATCAGCGCTTGCGGGATCGACTGCAGCCCGCCGGGGACCGGCGGTACGGCAGGCAGGCTCTCCACCACACTGTCCCCGTTGACGGTCAGGGTGAGTGGCTGGAACTCCCCGCACCGCCCGGTGTTACCCGCCATGTTCAACGTGATCCCCAGCGTCGTGTAGCGCTGTAGGAGCGCGTCCGGAACGTCGATCCACCGGTCAATGACCCCACGGTCGTCGACACTCCAGGTGTCGATCGTCTCCGGTCCGACAATGGCCGTCAACCGCCCACTCATGCTCTGCGGAAGCGGGGTGTACGAACCCACCAGGTGCACCCGGATACCCCGGGCAGGCCGGCCGATCCGGGTCTGGTCGAGTCCGACGGCCACCTGCGGCGACAATGCGACCGCCGAGACGGTGGGCTGCCCGAGCGCGCTCAATGTGGTGACGTTTCCGGGCAGTTGGGGGCTGGTCTTGAGGGGGCCGACGACAGCTTTGGAACTGATCGCCAGTTCGGAGATGTCGCTGGAGAGCAGGCGAGCCTGATTGATCAGATCCGGTTCGGGGCCGGAGATACGAAGGTCCGGCCCCTGAAGGGCGAGTCCGGTGTCCGGCCCCTGCTGGATGGTGATCCGCCGCTCGAACGGCGCCGTCGGCGGCGAGGGGGTCCCGAGGCGGACGACGGCGACGGCCGTGGGCTGGCGGCCGTAGCGAGCGACGATCGCGGCCGCCAATCGGACCGCTGCATCGGACTCCGCTCTGGTGGGGTCAGATGGGATCGCGATGGTGAGTTTCTTCAGCACCGTCGGCAGGAAGTCGGCGACGGTGCGCGGTGGCGCCGCCTCCCCGGCGAAGTCGACCGCACCGTTGATCAATCGCAGCGGGTTCGTGGGGTCAAGGCAGGTTCCCGGGTTGGGGACGGAGTAGGCGCGCAGGGTGACCGTGGCCGCGTTGTCGACGATCGATACGCCGGCCAGTGGGACCGTGATCGGGGCCTCGTCGTCCGCGGGCAGGGCCACCCGGGCAATGGTGCGACCATCCTGGGTCGCGGTGATCATGCCGGCGCGAACGTTGACGGGAAGCTCGACGATCGCGTTCAGGGCGACTGGTGTCAAACCACGCGGCACCGGAAAGGTCAGTTCCGCGGTCCCCTGCTCACCGTAGAAGGCCAACGGCGTGCTGGCGCCCATATCCACGAGAGACAGGGTGGTGGACCCGGGCACGGGGTCGACGTCATCGGGGGCGGCGCCGGCGGATGCCGCGGGACCGACCAGCGCCACGGCCAGCACGACGGGGCCGAGAGCTCCGGCGAGGCTTACCGGCCCGAGTCGCCGGCGAAGGAGTCGAAGATGACCGGCTGGCCGAAGTGGACGTTTCCCCACAGGAACGTCACCGCGAGATACAGAACCCCCACGATCGCGGTTACCAGGATTATGTACTGGGTCAGCTGACCGACGCTGGAACCGCCCTGAAGCCAAGTCCGCAGCCCACGCAGAACCGCGACGAAACGTTGCCACACAGATTTATAGTAGTGCCCTCTGGCGCGCCGTGCAACTTCGGTTCCTTACAGTCCCACGGAGCTCTGACCGTGCAGGAAAATCCCAATCACCGCGGTAAGGATCATGGTGAGGGTCAGCAGGACCAACGCCAGCCGAGGGGAAATCTCAAAGCGCGGTGATACCGCTTCATCGGTGGCTTCTGCCTCCTGCCGGCTGCGCACCTCGACGCTCATGCCACACACTCCTTCCCAACTGTTGCCAGTATGCGACCCGCGGCACCCACGCGACTATCAGCCATCGGGCCTAATTGGGATCTAGATCTTCAGTCAGCACAGGATCTAGACCCTCGGTTAGCATTTGACGGTGACGGTGCGCGTCTTGGTCGTCGACGACGGCCGCCTTAATCGCGAGTGCCTCGCGGCTCAACTGGACGCGCACGACTGTCCGGCGGCGACCGCCTGGGACCTGCCGTCGATGCTGAAGGCCATCGACTCCGGCCCCACCGACGTGATCCTGCTCAACGCCGGTACCGAGAACAGTTCCACCCTCCTCCACGTTGGCCTCGACCTCTCCACCCGGCCGAAGGTCATCGTCTTCGGACTCGACGTCGGCCGGGAATCGGAGATCATCGCCTGCGCCGAGGCCGGTGTGACCGGCCTGCATCTGCGGTCGGAATCCTTCGACCACCTTCTGGACCTGGTGCGCACCGCTCGCGACGGGCAGGCCAAGTGCTCGCCCGAGGTCTCGGCGATCCTGATGAGTCGGGTGTACGCCTTTGCCGCACAGCAGAATCCCGATTCCACCACCGAGACGCTGACGGCCAGGGAGCGGGAGATTCTCGACCTCATCGCCCAGGGACTGACCAATCAGCAAATCGCCTCCCGGCTGTCGCTGACGCTGCACACCGTCAAGAATCACGTCCACAATGTGCTGACCAAACTGGGCGTCGGCACCAGGGCGGAGGCCGCGACAGTGGCTCGGGCTGAGAAGTACGCCAGTCCCTGACCGGCCAAACCCCTAGAACGCGGGCGCGACTTCCCGGGTAAAACCCTCGCTGACCAGGGTCCAGTGGTTGGCGACCGCGCTCCGGCGATAGGACAGCCGATCCAGCACCGCCCGGGCCATCGCCAGGCCCCGGCCGTGCTCCGCCCATTCTCCGGGCATGGTGACCGCCGTGAGGTCCACGTCGGCCGGCATTCCGTCATCGATGAAGTCGATGTGAACCCGATCCGGGCGGCATCGCAACTCCATGCGCATCCGTACCGGCCGGCCGTCGGACGCGTAGGCGACGATATTGGCGCCGATTTCGGTGCAGGCGATTTCCATCTGCAGTCGCACCATCTCCGGAATCCGGCTGTGGGCGGACCAGAACCGCTCGAGAGCGCGATGAATCTGGTCAAGCGTATGACGTCCGGTCGTGACGTCGAGGTCCCAGGTCACGACGGCCATACCAGGCGCTCAGTTGACCTCGGGCACGGTAGGACGGCGGTCACCACTCCATCTTGGTGGAACCCGACAGCCCAGGCCATGAACCTGAGGGGCCAACCGGGGTTTAGACCGCCGATTCAGAAGGGGCGGCTCACCAGCAACCAGTGGTTTCCCCGCTCGTCGCGGTGATAGGACAGCGCACTCAGCGCGGCCTTGGCCAACGCCAGGCCGCGACCGCGTTCGGCCATATCGTCGGGCTGTGGCAGGCAGTCGAGGTTCACATCGACCGGCGGGCCGTCATCGGTGAAGCTGACCCGCACCTCACCGGGGCTGTGCCGCAGTTCCATGCGTAGGCGCACCCGCCGCTGACGGCCGGAATGCTCGATGATGTTGGACCCGATCTCGGCAACCGCGATGCCCAGATACATACGGGTGATCTCCGGCACCGCCGGGTGTTCGCCCCAGAACCGTTCGAGGGTTCGCTCGATTTCTTCGAGGACCTCGGGTTCTGCGACCCCGTCGATCAGCATTGCCCTATGCCGACTCGTCAAAGGCGGTGTCCGCCGACTCTGCGGTCTTGAGGACCCGGTTGAGGTTGGTCAGTTCCAGGACCGCCTTGACCTGCTCGCACGGGGCTGCGATCCGCAGGTCGCCATTGCCCTGCCGCGCCGCCTTGAGACCTGAGATGAGGGCGCCGAGCCCCGATGAGTCGATGGCGTCGACTGCGGACAGGTCCACCACGAGGCGAGCCTTGCCCTCACGCACCAGACCATGCAACTGTTCGCGCAACGCCGGCGCCACCGTCATGTTGAGCCGGCCTTCGGGACGAACGACCACGACACCCGCGTCCGTAGTCCTTACGGGGCTCTCGGTCATGGGACTCCTTCCCTGCACTGCGCGTGCTGCGGCCGCCCCGCATTCCGCAGTGCTGCGATTGCAGAGCATAACGGCTAATGGCCCGGCGCGACCCCCCGATGGGTGAGGGAACCCGCCGCTTTTGACCCGCGGGGATTTCCGCCCCGCCCGTATCTGCGACCTGAATTAACATGGGGTCGCAACGTCTGCGAATGGGCCAGGGAGGTGAGGGTGCCGACGTCCGACCGCGTCGCCCGCGGGTTGTCCCAACCTGCTGCCGTGCGCCGCACCGCCCACCGCGTCGTCGTCACCGACAACACCGGCAACCTGGATGCGCCGTGGATGGTCATCCTGCACGGTCTGGGCGGCGGGCCGTCGGAGTGGGCTCCGGTGGTCTCAGCGTTCGCCGACGACTACCGGGTGCTGACCTTCGCCCAGGCCGGCTCGGCCGATGCGGACCCCGGGCCGTACTCACCGGCCCGGCATTGCAGCCCGTTGGGATTCGCCGACGATCTGGGAATGCCGATCGGGGTCGCACGCTGGAGCGCGTCGGCGATTCCCTCGGGGCGGCTGGCGCCATTGCGCTCCACCGGCGATGTCCCGCACCTTGTCGAACCCGATGAGCTGATCACGACGATCCGGAACTTCCTGTCCGGTTCCGAGCAGTCCGACACCGGTCCGTCCCGTGTGAGCGAGCCCGTCTGTGGCTGACCGGCTTGCCAGTGCACTGTGCCGGCTGACCGGCGAGTCCGGGGCCGCCGCAGCGGTCATCTGGACCCGCGGCGGGGGTCCGGCCGACGCGACGGTGGTGGCGACGTGCCCTCCCGGTCTGATGGCCCCGGGCGCGCCGTGGGCCGCCGCCGATGCCGATGCCGGCACAACACTGGAATTGGAACGCGGGCCTGCCAGGCTGGCGAGCCTAGTCCCCACGTCGCTGCGACTCGAACTATCGGCCACGCCGACCGCCGCGGTATCGGCCAGGCTGGGCACCGAGGAGATCTTCCTGCTGATGGTGTGGACCGGCATGGAGGTTCTTTCCGAGCTGTCCGCCGATCTCCGGCGATACATCCACGACGACCTCGCCGCCCTCGCCGCCGCGGTTGAGGACGCCCGCCGTGACCGGCAGGAGTCCGACCGACTGAAGGCGGTTATCGACGGGCTTGAGGTGGGCGTCGCCTCGGTGGACACCCTCGCCGGCCGCGCCGTGATCAATGATGCGGCGGGCAAACTGCTGAATTTGGTGCCGGGCACGATCGCGGTCGCCGACTTCTCCCGGGCCATGGCCGACGCCCTCAGCGCAGCGCTGAATCCGGCGGAGATCGCCGCCGCGAACGACCGCCTGTCGATCGACCCCTCAGCAAGCATCGACGTCACCTGGAGGTTTGCCGGTTCACCGACGCATGTGCGGATCATCTCCAACGCGATCCGCCGCGGCGAATTCACCGGCCGGGTCTGGATGTTCTACGACGAATCGGACCGGGCCGCTGCCCTGGCCGGAAGCGAGCAGTCGGCCGCATTGTTGCGCACGACCATGGACTCGCTGCTCGATCCCGTGGTGCTGGTGGAACCGGTCCGCGACGACACCGGACGGACGGTCGACTTCCGCTACCGCGACGTCAACCTCTCTACCTGCGCCTACCTCGGTCTGACTCCGGAGGATCTGATCGGCAAACGGATGCTGGAGGTCTCGCCGAATCTGCAACGTTCCGCCCTGCTGGACCTTTACCGGCGCTGCGCGGACTCCGGCGCACCGGTCGTCGTCGACGACGTCCTCTACGACAACGAGATCCTCGGCGCCGCGCTGTGGTACGACACCCGGGCCAATCCGGCCGCCGGCGGCGACATCGTCCTCACCTGGCGGGACGTCACCGACCGTCATGAGTCGAGCGCCCGACTCGCTCAGTCCGAGGAGCGGTTCCGACTGCTCGCCGAGAACATCGCCGACGTGGTCTGTCACGTTCGGGACGGGCGTTTCACATGGATCTCGCCGTCGTCGGAGGCGGTTCTCGGCGCCCCGCCGGAGCACTGGGTCGGCAGGGAGATCCGGGAAATCGTCCATCCCGAAGAGTGGGCCGCGTCCGCCCAAAGGCTCGGAATCCTCAGCCGCGGCGAGACCGTCTTCACCAGGGCACGGATCGTCTCGCGCGACGGCACGCCGCACTGGATCAGGCTGCACGCCAAGCCGTCCTATGATTCCAGCGGAAACCACGACGGCGTGGTGGCTTCGTTTCAGGTGATCGACGCGGTCGTCGTCAATGAGGACTTCCTCCGACAGGCCCGAATACACAAGATCCGATCCGACGCCCGCTTCCGCCGACTGATGGAGAACTCCAATATCGGGATGTGCCTCATCAACCCCGACGGCACCCTCGAAATCGTCAATCAGGCACTCTGCACCTTCTTCGGCTACGACGCCGCCACCCTGCGCACCAAGACCTGGCAAGAACTGACCCATCCCGACTACCTGCACGCCGACGCAGCCAAGGTCGAGCAGATCGCGGCCGGGGACATCGACTCCTACCGGACGACCAAGCAGTACATCCATGCCGACGGCCACCCGCGCTGGGGGGACCTCGCCGTCAGTTGCCTCCGCACCCCGGACGGCTCGGTGGAGCGGTACATCGCGCAGGTCATCGATATCACCGAACGGGTGGCGGCGGAGCAGGCGACGGCCGAGGCCCGTGACCGGCAGGCC
This sequence comes from Mycobacterium sp., assembly GCA_020439025.1. Classification (GTDB taxonomy): domain Bacteria; phylum Actinomycetota; class Actinomycetes; order Mycobacteriales; family Mycobacteriaceae; genus Mycobacterium. The sequence continues at coordinate 10,329 of JAGQTO010000333.1, forward strand.
GAGGCCGACGCCCGCTACCGCCGGCTGATGGACAGCTCCCCGACCGGCATGGCCCTGGTCAGCGCGGAGGGCCGCTTCGAGGTGGTCAACCAGGCGGTGTGCGACTTCTTCGGCTACGACGCCGAGACCCTGCGCACCAAGACCTGGCGGGACCTGACCCTGGGCGATACCCATGAGCAGGATCTGCAGGCCGCCGAGGACGTGCGCTCCGGCCGGACGACCACCTACCGCGTCACCAAGCAGTACCGCCGAGCCGACGGGAGCCCGATCTGGGGCACCCTGTCGGTCAGCGCCCTGCGTGGTCCCGACGACGAGTTCCAGAACTTCGTCTCGCAGATCATCGACGTGACCGCCGAGGTCCGGGCCCGCGAGCAGTTGACCCAACGCGAGCAAGAGAACCGTGCCCTCGCCGCGCGCCTCAGCAACCTGACCGAGCACCTGATGCATGAAATCGCCAGCGCCGCAGGCTACATGGCTTCAATCCTGCCGGGTGAGCTCGCCGGCCGGATACCGGTTTGCTCGCGACACATCGCCTCCAGCACACTGGCCGGCGACTGTTTCGACTATCGGTGGGTCGACGACGACCACCTGATTACCTACATCCTCGACGTCTCGGGCCACGGGATCGAATCCGCAATGGTGTCGATCTCGGTCCACAACCTGTTGCGCTCCGGGACCCTGCCCACCGGCACATTGCTGGACCCCTGCCGGCTGCTGGACACCCTCAACACGCTGTTCCAGATGGACCGCCAGGGCGGTCACTACTTCACCATCTGGTACGGGGTGTACCGGGCCTCGGACCGGACACTGCGCTATGCCAGCGCCGGGCATCCGCCGGCCCTGATGTTGACCGCGACTTCCGGCGGGGTCGACGTCGCGCAACTCGGCACCGTCGGGATGCCGGTGGGCATTTTCGACGACACCGACTTCGATTGCGCAACCACCGTGGTGCCGCCGTCGAGTCAGCTGCTGCTCTACAGCGACGGCGCCTATGAACTCCCGTTGCCCGACGGCCGGCAATGGACACCGGACGACTTCGTGGGCCTGATCAGCCGGCTGGCCGAGTCCCCGGGGTGGTCGCTGGCCACCCTCATCGACCACCTGCGGGCCCAGACCGCCGAGGGCCGCTTCGACGACGACTGCTCACTGGTGCTCATCGAACTGCGGTGATCCACCAAAAAGACCGAAACGCCCATCGCCGAAGCGATGGGCGTTGTCATCGGTCTTCCCGGCGACTCGGACTACTTCGCCCGCTCGAGGACCTCGACCAGCCGCCGGCGCTTGGTGGCCGACAGCGGCCGGGGCTCCATCAGCGAGACGCGGTCGCCGCTGCCGGCGGTGCCGGTCTC
>JAGQTO010000005.1:0-11693 GCA_020439025.1 Mycobacterium sp.
CGACAAAAATCCGTGGTCTTGGGCGCGGTAGATCGACGTGGTGGAGGTGGTCTCCGATCCCAGCTGACGGTACTCGTCGCTACACGGTCCGATTCCGGATGTCGAGGACTACCTCCAGGTGCAGGTCGCCGGTGATTCACCGGACCTGAGTGCGGACTTCCACGATTACTGGCTGATCCACCGGCCGGACCGCATCATCATCGGTATCGACGACGTCGTCTGGGCTGACTTCACGCCACAGTCCTTGCCGCCCGAAGCCACATGGGTGTACAACAAGCGGTTTTGTTTGATCCTCAATCTCGCAGTCGGGGGCGACTGGGCCGGACCGCCCGACGGCTCCACCGAATTCCCGGCCGCCATGCTGGTCGACTGGGTGCACTGGCAGCCCGATGATTAGCGCTCGCCGGTCTCGGTCGGTTGTTCGCCGTCCTCGGCACCGGTGACCGCCTGGGCCGCGGGGGTGGTCTTTCTCGTGCGCATGACGATGAAGGCCGCGCCGGCCAGGGCTAGTACCGCAATCCCGCCGGCCGCCCACCATGCCCAATCGCCGGCGCTTTGACCGGGCCCATTGGATGCGTCGGCCGCTGGGAGGTCGCTGGGCCGGTTGGGCACCGTGACGGGCTCGCTGCCCGCCACCGAGATGACTGCCCTTCCGTCCAGGTCTGACCAGCGGCCCCGGTCCAGAGTCAGCCAGCGCAGCAGTTCGTCGAGTTGTGCCGGGTCGCCGGTGGAGGTGGCGATCAGCACGGTCCGCTGACCGTCGAACACCGTCTGCAAAGACCCGAACGCGATCGCCGGGTCCAGGTTCAACGTGGTGGGTTCGCCGGAACTGTTCATCGCGTCGATGCTGATTTTCCCGAGGTCGGCGCTGATGGGCAGTGTCAGGGACTGGTCGTTCCAGCCGTCGGCGGAGATGAGGACTGCCGGCTCGCGGCTGTTGATCGCATCCTGGAGGGCGGTCACCGCGGTGATCAGCGGCAGGCTGCTGCTGCGTTGCAGTCCGACGATGATCCGGGCGGCCCGAACGGTGTCGTTGAACGTGTCCGGTCCGATCCCGATCTGAACGCGCGGCATGAGCGCCTGGGGAAGCGCTCGAAATCCTGGCGGTACAGGCGGACTGGCCCTTCGGACCGAGATCTCGGTGCTGCCGTCGATTCGCAGCACGGGGTCCAGGAAGTCGTTGCAGTGCCCGGGATCGCCGGTGGTGTGCAGCCGGATTTTCAGTCCGGTGGCTCGTTGTGCCAGCCGGTTGGGGATGTCGATCCAGCGGTCGATGGTGCCCTCGGCATTGACCGGCCACCGATCGATCACCGTATCGCCGATCGAGGCGGTCAGATCGCCGTTGAAATTGTTCGGCAGCGGTGTGAAGGATCCGATGAGGTGCACCCGCATGTCGTCCACCGGCTGCGCGAACACGCTCTGGTCGATGGTGATCGTCGCCTCGGGCCGCAGCGATTCGGAAACGTTGACCTTCTGATTGAGTTTGGTCAGAGTCACCGCGTCACCGGCCGGCTTGAGTTCGGTGGTCAGCGGGCCGGCCACCGCCTTGTTGCTGAGCGCGAACCGCAGCGACGGGTCGGTCAGCAAGCGGGTCTGGTTCGTCAGTTCGTCACCCTCACCCGAGATCAGCAGCGACGGCACTCCCGCAGTGGGCTGCAGAGCCAGTCCCGGCTCCGGACCCTCTTTGATGACGATCTGCCGCTCACCGGCCGCCGCCTCAGGCAGTGTGGTCGCGCCGTCGGGCAGGGGGACGACCCCGATGTCGGTGCCTTGCCAGCCGTACCGGGTCGTCAGGGCCGCGGCGAGTTGGATGGCCGCTTCCGATTCTGCGGGAGTCAGGGTGCGCGACACCGCGATGCTGACCTTGCGCAGGACCGGGGGCAGGAAGGTGGCCACCGTTGTCGGTGCGGTCGGGGTGCCGCTGAAGGCGACGGAGCTGTCGACGAGGCGGATCGGACTTTGCGGATCCCAGCAGTAGTAGTCGATCGCGGGTACCGCGGTGATCGTCAGTGTGACGCTGGCCCAGTTGTCGAACACCTCGACACCGTCGAGGGGTATCGCAATCCGGGACTGGTCTTTGGGTGGCAGCGGAATCCTGCTGAGGGTTCGGCCGTTCTGGGTGACGGTCAGGTACCCGAACCGAAGGTCAACCGGAACCTCGAGCGTCGCGTTCAGGCGGCCCGGAATCAAACCGGTTGGGGCGACGAACGAAATCGTGCTGCTGGTGATGTCCCGGCGGGCGTCGAACCAGATGGTGTTCGAGGAGCCGAGGTCGGCCAGCGCGAACGTCGTGTCGTCTCGCGGGGCGTCTGGCGGGGAATCGGCGGGGAGCGGTTGGTCGGAGATCGGCGCACCGGGCACCGTAGGACCGCCCGGGATGGGCGTGGGAGGCGGGGGCGGTTCGGTCGGCTGGGCCACCGCATATGGCGTCGCGCAGGGCACCAGGACGATCAGCGATGCCACCCCGGCCAATGCACTCACGCGGCGCAGACGTTTCACCGGCGAAACTCTAGCGAACTTCGAACAACTCTCCACGGCTATCTCTGCGGCGGCAACCAGGACTTCACGGTGGCGTACAGGTAACCGTAGGCAGTCGCGGCGAACCCAACCACGATCGCGGCGCTTTTCCCGAGATGACCCGACCTTCGGCCGGGCGATCGGATGCCGGCAACGATTTCCCGCGCCAATGCCTTCGGTAGGACGGCTACCGTATATTGCCGCTCCGTGCTGAGTGCGTCCGACGGGCCGACCATTGTGCTCAACTGCCGCTTGGAGTAGCCCTCCCAGAAACATCGACGCAGGAAGTACTTCCAGGTGGTCCGGTCATCGGACACCCAGTGCCGGACCTTGACCGCAGGGTCGAGCAACAGCACCGGCGCGGTGGTTTCCTGGTTGATCCGGATGCACAGTTCCGTTTCGTCGCACCTCATCAGGTTCGCGCCGACCTGCCCGATTTCGGAATTGAACCCGCCGACGGCATCGAGGGCGTCGCGGCGAAACGACATGTTGCAGCCGAGCAGGTTTCGCACCGGCGCCCGGTCCACCGGGAGGCCTTCGTGGCTGCAGCCAACCACCCAGTTGAAAGTCTCCGGAAACCACGCCGGACGTTCGTCGGGCCAGACCGGCTGGGCATTGCCCCCGACGCCGGTTACCCGGGGGTCGCGATAGTCCTCGCGCAGCCGTTCCAGCCAGCCCGGCTGGACCTCGGCGTCATCGTCGACGAAGGCGACGACGTCGCATCGGGACGCTTCGATCCCGGCGTTTCGGGCGCCGCAGATTCCCTGGCTATTCCGGTTGGGTACCACGGTGGCGCGGGCGCCGTACTGCTCCGTCACCCGGGCCAGCAATTCGTCGTTGTAGTCGATGACGACCACCAGTTGATCGTCGGGCCGCAGCTGGGCCAGGATCGACTCGATGGAGTTGTTCAGCAATTCCCGGCGGGCGTCGGTATAGGCGCAGACGACGGCGGAGACCGTCACCTCTCGATCGACCGACATGCCGTCACCGCTTTCGGGAAGGTTCTCTCAAAGATCGCTGGCGCCACTATAACCGCTGGCCAACGGTGTGTAGTTTGCAGCGGACAGTCGCCGGCGCGGTCAGATGCTGCGCGGCCCGTCCCGGATGCCGGGACGTGGCTCAGGCAATCGGAGGGGCAACGCTACCGTTGTCTGGTACGGGATTGGCGGACCGAGGAGGGACGAGGGTGCTCACACGGCTGTCCCCCCCGGACGCGGCGTTCTACCAGCGGGAGAACACCGCCACCCCGATGTACGTGGGTTCGCTGTCGATCCTGCGCCGGCCACGTGGCGGGCTGAGCTACGAGACGCTGCTGGAGACCGTGGAGCGGCGGCTGCCGCAGATCCCGCGGTACCGGCAGAAGGTTCGGGAGCTGACCCTGGGCATCGCCCGCCCAGTGTGGATCGACGACCCCGACTTCGACATCACCTATCACGTGCGCCGCTCGGCGCTGCCGTCACCGGGCAGCGACGCCCAGTTGTACGAACTTGTCTCCCGGCTGGCCGGCCGGCCGCTGGACCGCACCCGGCCGTTGTGGGAGATGTATCTCATCGAGGGTCTGGAGCGGAACCGGCTCGCGCTGTTCATCAAATCGCACCAGGCGCTGATCAACGGGATGGCGGCGCTGGAGATCGGTCACGTGATCGCCGACCGCACCCGCCGGCCCGCCGATGTCGGAGAGGACATCTGGCTGCCGTCCGGGGCGCCGTCGAACGCCAAGCTGATCGTCGACGCCGTCGGTGACTGGCTGGCCCGTCCCGGCCAGGAGTTGCAGTCGTTGCGCTCGGCGGTCGTCGACATCGCCACCAACCACGGCGAACTGGCCCGGACCGTCCGCCGGGCCGCGAACATGGTCGGCCGGGTGACTCGCCGCAGCGCGCCGGACAGCCCGCTGAACACGACGGTCTCTCGGCATCGCCGGTTCACCGTCGCCTCGGCGCCGCTGGCCGACTTCCGCCGGTTGCGGGTCCGCTACGACTGCGACGTCAACGACGTCGTGCTGGCGGTCATCACCGGGGCGCTGCGCAATTGGCTGCTGTCCCGGGGCGAGCCGGTGTCCTCCAGCATGACGGTGCGGGCGATGGCGCCAACCTCGGTCTACCCCGACGACGAGGTCCCTACCGGCCCAGGGCAGGCGATCAGTGAGGTGGCTCCCTTCCTCATCGACCTGCCGGTGGGGGAGAGCAATCCGGTGGTGCGGCTGTCCCAGATCGCGCACGCCACCGAGTCCTACTCCACCGAGGCGAGCCTGGTGGAGGCGCGCACGATCGTCACGCTGTCCGGTTTCCCGCCGCCGACCCTGCACGCCATGGGCACCCGGGTGGCGACCCAGTACCCGCCGCGGCAGTTCAACCTGCTGATCACCAACGTGCCGGGACCGCAGACGCAGATGTACATCGCCGGGGCCAAGCTGCTGGAGGCCTATGCCGTCCCGCCTTTGCTGCACGACCAGGTGCTCGCCGTCGGAGTCACCTCCTACTGCGGGATGGTGTACTTCGGTATCAACGCCGACCGCGACGGCATGAGCGATGTCGAGGTGTTCGCGGAATTGCTCGGGGAATCGCTTGAGGAGTTCATCGAGGGTAGCCAGTAGGGGTTCGTGTCAGCGTTTCGCGTCGTACGATGCGCCGATGGCGAAGGACAAGAATCACCCCGCCCACCATCACGGGGCTCCCCACCATAAAGGCCACCATCACAAGGAACCAAAGGTTCCCAACGACGTCTACGAGGCCGAACTGTTCCGGTTGCAGACCGAACTGGTGAAGCTCCAGGAGTGGGTCCGGGCCACCGGCGCCCGGATCGTCGTCATCTTCGAGGGACGCGACGCGGCCGGCAAGGGCGGCACCATCAAGCGGATGACGGAGTACCTCAGCCCCCGGACCGCCCGGATCGCCGCGCTGCCGGCTCCCACCGAGCGGGAGAAGGGGCAGTGGTACTTCCAGCGCTACATCGAACACCTGCCCACCAAGGGCGAGATCGTGATCTTCGACCGGTCCTGGTACAACCGGGCCGGAGTGGAACGGGTGATGGGATTCTGCACCCCCCAGGAGGAGGCGCTGTTCCTGCGGCAGTGCCCACTCTTCGAGCAGATGCTCATCGACGACGGCATCCTGTTGCGCAAATACTGGTTCTCGGTTTCCGAGCAGGAACAGCTCAAGCGGTTCACCTCCCGGCTTAACGACCCGCTGCGGCGCTGGAAGCTGTCGCCGATGGACATGGAGTCGATCTACCGGTGGGAGGACTATTCGCGGGCCAAGGACGACATGATGGTGCACACCGACACCCCGGTGAGCCCCTGGTACGTGGTGGAGTCCAACATCAAGAAGCACGCCCGGCTCAACATGCTCTCGCACCTGCTGTCCAGCATCGACTACGAAGAGGTGGAGCCGGAGACCGTCGAGCTGCCCAAGCGGCCGCAGACCGGCAACTACCGGCGCCCCCCGCGCGAGCTCACCACCTATGTGCCGGACTTCGCGGCCACGCTGATGGGGGACAAAGAAGGCCCCCGTTAGTCTGACCCGATGCGGGTGTACATCCCGGCGACGCTGCCGATGCTCTCCGAACTCGTCGCCGACGGCTACCTGCAGCCGCGGGGAGGCACCGCCTTCGCCGTCACGCCCGCCCTGCGCGAGGCCTATGCCGAGGGCGACGACGAGGAACTCGCCGAGGTCGCGATGGGCGAGGCCGCGCTGGCGTCGCTGCGGCTGCTCTCCGGTGAACCCGACGACGGCCCCCCGCTGCGCCGGGCGGTCGTGGTGGCCGAGGCGCCCGACACCAATGTCACCCTGCGCTCCGATCTCGACGACTCGGTGGTGCGGGTCAGCGGGCGGTTGAGCATGGATCAGGTGGTAGCGGTCTACGTCGACAACGCCGACGCCGAACCGGCGGTGCGGGCCGCCATCGCGGTGATCGACGCCGCCGACCTCGGCGACGAGGACGCCGAATTGACCGTCGGCGACGCCCTGGACCACGACCTGGCCTGGTACGCCACCCAGGAAGTGCCCTTCCTACTCGATCTGCTCTGAGGCCGGCCGCCGCGGTATGCGGTACCGTCGGTCCGGTGAAGACCCAGGTCGGGCTTGGTGCCGCGATGCGCGCCCTGACCGCCCCGCTGACGACGCCGCTGGTGATCGACGATTACCTCAAACTGATCAACCCGCTGTGGTCGGCGCGCGAACTGCGCGGGCGGATCATCGAGGTCCGCCCGGAGACCCGCGACTCGGCCACCCTGGTGATCAAACCGGGCTGGGGATTCACCTTCGACCACCAGCCGGGGCAGTACATCGGCATCGGGGTTCTGGTCGACGGCCGCTGGCGGTGGCGGTCCTACTCGTTGACCTCGCCCCCGTTGACCCCGTCACCTCGCAGGGCGGTCGGCGGGCCCCGCACCATCACCATCACCGTCAAGGCGATGCCTGAGGGATTCCTGTCCTCCCACCTGGTCAGCGGCGTGCCGCCGGGTACCGTCGTGCGGCTGGCCGCACCGCAGGGCGATTTCGTGATGGGCGACCCGGCGCCGGCCCGGGTGCTGTTCCTGACCGCCGGCTCGGGTATCACACCGGTGATGTCGATGCTGCGGACCATGCGGCGCCGCGACCAGATCGGCGACGTGGCGCATCTGCACTGCGCGCCGACGCGGGCCGATGTCATGTTCGCCGAGGAACTCGCCGGGCTGCAGCGCGACCGGCCCGGCTACCGGCTGATCGTCCGGTCCACCCGCACCGAGGGCCGGCTCGACCTCGCCGACCTGGCCGCGCAGGTGCCCGACTGGCGGGACCGGCGCACCTGGGTCTGCGGGCCCGAAGGCCTGCTCGCCGGCGCGGAGACACTCTGGGCGGCGGCGGGTCTGAGCCATCGGCTGCATATGGAGCGGTTCGCCCCCGTCCGTTCGGGGGCTGGGCGGTTGGGGGCTTCGGGAGACGGGGGAACCGTCACCTTCGCGCGCAGCGGCGCCGCGATCGACTGCGATCCGGCCACCTCGCTGCTGGAAGCCGGCGAACGGGCGGGCGTTCCCATGCCGTTCGGTTGCCGGATGGGGATCTGTCACACCTGCGTGGTCAGTGTGGTGGCCGGCCGGGTGCGCGACCTGCGCACCGGCGCCGAGCAGGAGGCGGGAACCCGGGTTCAGGCCTGTGTGAGCGCCCCGAGCGGAGATTGTGTGGTGGACATCTGATGGCGATCTCCGACGTCGAGGTATTCGCCCATTTGACCGATGCCGACATCGAGGCGCTGGCGAACGAACTCGACGCCATCCGACGCGACGTCGAAGACGACCTGGGCGAGCGCGACGCGCGCTACATCCACCGGGTCATCGCCGTCCAGCGGGCGCTGGACCTGACCGGCCGGGTGTTGCTGGCCCTCGGTTCTCGGCGCTCGGCCGGCTCCCGGCGTTCGGCATGGTGGGCGGGCACGGCGGCGCTCGCGCTGGCCAAGATCATCGAGAACATGGAGATCGGCCACAACGTCATCCACGGCCAGTGGGACTGGATGAACGACCCGGAGATCCACTCCTCGACCTGGGAGTGGGATATGGCCGGGGTGGCCAAACACTGGCAGATCACCCACAACCACTCCCACCACAAGTACACCAACATCCTCGATATGGACGACGACGTCGGGTACGGGCTGCTGCGGGTCACCCGCGACCAGCCGTGGCGGCCGCGCAACCTGCTCAACGTGCCGTTCAACGCCATGCTGGCGGCGGGCTTCGAATGGGGAATCGCGCTGCAGCACTTGGAGATCGGCAAGATCGTCGACAGCGAGACCAGGCCGGCCACCCTGGTGCGGTTGCGCGAGCTCTCCACCAAGGCGGGCCGGCAGCTGGTCAAGGACTATCTGGCCTACCCGGCGCTGACCGCGCTCTCGCCGGGCAACTTCGGCCGCTCCGGGTTCCTCGCCACCCTCAAGGCCAACGCGCTGGCCAACGTCATGCGCAATCTGTGGACCAACGCGGTGATCTTCTGCGGTCACTTTCCCGACGGCGCTGAGAAGTTCACCACCACCGATATGGCGGGGGAGAGCCGCGGCCAGTGGTACCTGCGCCAGATGCTGGGCAGCGCCAACATCGACGCCGGGCCGGGGCTGGCATTCCTGACCGGCAACCTGTCCTACCAGATCGAGCACCATCTCTACCCGGACCTGCCAAGCCGACGGCTGGCCGAGATCTCGGTGCGGGTCCGCCAGCTCTGCGACAAGTACGACCTGCCTTACACCAGCGGGCCGCTTCCGGTTCAGTACGCCAAGTCCTGGCGCACCATCGCCAAGCTGTCGGTGCCGGACCGGTTCCTGCGCGCCAGCGCCGACGACGCCCCGGAGACCCGAAGCGAGCGGATGTTCGACGTGTTGGACAGCCGCGCGCGCGGGCTCAAGACCGCCATCGCCGCAGTCCGCCGCCGGCGTCAGCCCGGGATATAGGCGAACTCGTCGGGGTTGGGGCCGATCCGGCCGGCCTCGCCTTGATCCAGTGCGGTAAGCGCCTCGATCTCCTCGTCGTTGATCTCGAAGTCGAAGATCTCGAAGTTCTCCCGCATCCGCTGCGGCTGAACGGTTTTCGGGAAAACGATGTCCCCGCGCTCGATATGCCAGCGCAGCACCACCTGGGCCGGATGCGCGCCGGTCGCCCGGGCGATCCGGGCCACCACCGGGTCCTTGAGCACCTTGCCCTGGGCGATCGGTGACCACGCCTCGGTGGCGATGTCGTGCTCGACGCCGTAGGCGCGCACGGCGTCGTTGGCGAAGTAGGGGTGCACCTCGATCTGGTTGACCGCAGGGGTGGTCGCGGTCTCGCGGGCCAACTCCTGCAGGTGGTGAATCTGGAAGTTGGACACCCCGATGCTGCGGGCCCGGCCGTCGGCCTTGAACTCCTCGAGGGTCTGCCAGGTCGAGACGAAGTCGCCGTCGTAGAGGGTCGGCAGCGGCCAGTGGATGAGGAACAGGTCGACGTAGTCGGTGCCCAACTGGCCGAGCGTCTCATCGAAGGCGCGGCGAGCGTCGTCGGGCCGGTGGAAGCCGTTGTTGAGCTTGCTGGTGACGAACACCTCCGAGCGGTCCAGGCCCGCCTCCCGGATGCCCTGGCCGACGCCCTGCTCGTTGCCGTACATCTGCGCGGTGTCGATGTGGCGGTAGCCCGCCTCGCAGGCATGCCGCACCGCGGTTGCGGTCTCCTCCGGCGGGATCTGGAACACCCCGAACCCCAGCTGCGGGATGCGGTTGCCGTCGTTGAGGGTGATCAGCGGGACGTTCCCGACTCCTGTGCTCACATGCCTCTCCTCTGTTCAGTCAGCGCCTGTTCTGTTCAACCAGCGCCTGTTCGGCCAGCACCGCCAGCAGGCGGCGCGCGGCGGCCACCCGCCGGGCCGGTGGTCCGGTCAGCCCGTCGAGAGCGCATTCGGGGTCAGCCGGCGGACCCATGTGCCCGCAACCCCGCGGACACTCGGTGATCCTCTCACCCAGGTCCGAGAACGCCGCCATGACATCGTCTCCCCGGATGTGGGCCAGGCCGAAGGACCGCACGCCGGGCGTGTCGACCGCCCAGCCGCCTCCGGGTAGCGGCAGCGCCACCGACTGGGTCGAGGTGTGCCGGCCCTTGCCGACGCCGGAGACCTCGCCGATCGCCCGATCAGCCTCGGGCACAAGCCGATTCACCAGGGTCGACTTGCCCACCCCGGAGTGGCCCAGCAGCACGGTGAGGTGCCCGGTCAACAGCTCCCGCACCGGTCCGAGCTCCTCGTCGCGTCCGGCGGTCACCACCGTCAGGTCCAGGTCGGCGAACTGCTCGGCGAACGGCGCCGCTGCCGCCAGGTCGGTTTTGGTCAGGCACAGGATCGGCCGCAGGCCCCCGGTGTAGGCGGCGATCAGCGCCCGGTCGACCAGGCCGGTGCGCGGCGGCGGGTCGGCCAATGCCACCACCACCATCATCTGGTCGGCGTTGGCTACCACCACCCGCTCGGTGGGGTCGGTGTCGTCGGCGGTGCGCCGCAGCACCGTGCGGCGCGGGCCGCGGCGAACGATGCGGGCCAGGGTGTCGGGCCGGCCGGACAGATCGCCCACCACGTCGACCGCGTCGCCGACGACGATCGGGGTGCGGCCCAGTTCGCGGGCCCGCATGGCCGTCACCCGCCGGTGCGGGTCACCGCCGAGCACGCAGCCCCATCGGCCGCGATCCACCGTCACCACCATCGCCGATTCGGCGTCGGCGTGCTCGGGCCGGGTCTTGGTGCGCGGACGCGAGCCGCGTCCCGACCGGACGCGCACGTCGGACTCGTCGTACTCCCGGTGTCGGCGAGGGGGGCTCAATCGGTGCCTTCGGGCAGTTCGGCGGTTCCTTCGAGCATGCGCGCCCACAGCCCGGGGAAGTCCGGCAGCGTCTTGGCGGTGGTGGCGATGTCCTCGACGGCCACTCCGGGCACCTTCAGGCCGATGATCGCCCCCGCGGTCGCCATCCGGTGATCGGCGTAGGAGTGCCAGGTCCCGCCGTGCAGCGGGGCGGCGGTGATCACCAGACCGTCGCCGATCTCGACGCAGTTGCCGCCGAGGCCGTTGATCTCCGCGCTCAGCGCTGCCAGCCGGTCGGTCTCGTGGCCGCGCAGGTGGGCGATGCCGGTCAGCCGCGACACCGAGCCCTCGCGCGCCAGCGCCGCCAGCGCCGCCACCGACGGGGCCAGCTCGCCGACCTCGTGCAGATCCATGTCGAAACCGCCGAAGCCGGCCGGTCCGCTCACCGCCAGACCCGAATCCTCATGGCTGACAACGCATCCCAGCAGTCGCAGAATGGACAGGATGATCGGGGCGGGCTGCACGCTGATCGTGGGCCAGCCGTTGATGCGCACCGTGCCGCCGGTCACCACCGCCGCCGCGGCGAACGGCACCGCGTTGGACAGGTCCGGCTCGATAGCCCAGTCGTGGGCGGCCACCCGGCCCGGCGCAACCCGCCACCGGTTCACCTCGGTGTCGTCCACCGCGATACCGGCCTCGTCGAGCATCGCCGCGGTCATCGCGATATGCGGGGCTGAAGGCACCGAGGTTCCGGTGTGCACCACGGTCAGCCCGTCGTCGAACGCAGCCCCGCACAGCAGCAGCCCGGAGACGAATTGCGAGGAGGATGAGGCGTCGATGTGCACCGTGCCGCCCGGCGCGCCGCCGCGGCCGTGCACGGTGAACGGTAGCCCCCCGCCGTC